>CAZCXI010000027.1:0-34906 GCA_964502635.1 uncultured Desulfobacterales bacterium | reverse complement strand
GATGGGTCAAAAACCTCATATCAAAGAGCGAGGCGAGGTTATTCAAAGGTCTCGTTGTTTTTGCATGAGCCCCAAGCATCGGGGGGAAACCGGGTGTGATGTCCGCAGATGACCCTGTGTCCCGGCTTCTGGAAGCGCTTTCAGAGGCAAAGACGTGGCCTGAGCGGTTTCAGGCGCGGCTTGAGGCCGGGGCAGACATTCGTCATGAGATTAGCGAATCTGACAAGCGCATTGAGGCTCTTGAAAAGCAGGCCAAGGACGCCATGAAAAGGCTCGGATGCGTCAGCCCTCAGACCCGCAAGGTTTATCACGGCATGGCTGACATGCTCATCAACTGGCAAACCTTTAAGGACACTCTGGGATAGACGACATTACGCGTAGTATGTTGCGCAGGCCGTTTCAGACTCCCAGGCCGTGACCCGGCTGATCTTGACTTCTTGATCGTTCAGCGACAGGGCGAGTTGGTCAGCTATGAACCTGGCGATGTTTTCTGAAGAGGGATTCTGGTGCTTGAAGGCTTCGAGGTCGTTGAGGAATTTATGATCCAAGGTTGCC
Source organism: uncultured Desulfobacterales bacterium (assembly GCA_964502635.1). Lineage (GTDB taxonomy): Bacteria > Desulfobacterota > Desulfobacteria > Desulfobacterales. The sequence continues at coordinate 34,351 of CAZCXI010000027.1, read as the reverse complement.
ACCACCCCGTTCACGTGCCTCTTGAGGACCCCAAAATCGATGGCTAGGCCGACGTCATCCAACGTCTCAGAGATAACGCAGACCTCGATCTTCCAGTTATGTCCGTGTAAATCCTCACAGGGACCCTTAGACTCCTTCAGCTGATGGGCTGCGGCAAAGTGGCTGATGACCTTCAATTCATACATCTTTGGTGCCTAAAGTGAATAAGAGTGCCCGAAGTGAAGCCTCCCCGCGCTTCGAGCGCGAGGTCCCCAAATCCGCAAAGCAAAATCCAAAGCACTGCCCTTACTCTGCTTCCCCTGTGTATGGCTTTCCGCATTCACTGCACACACCCTGTTCATTAATCACCCCGATGCAGGTCCCATCACTGCACAAGAGGCGCTTGGAAAAATCGATGTCATCCCCACCGGACTTCTCATTTGAGTCGACGTATGGGTCAGGGCTATCCGGATCCGCCAAGGCTGACCCGCAGTAACAGCAGAATTTCCCGAACAGGGGGACCTTTTCACCGCATTCCAGGCATTCTCGAACAGGCAACTCCTCGTGGCAATGCGGGCATTCTATTGACATGTTCTATCCTCCAATGGCTGACATGGGGCGCCGTCCCGCCCCTTTTCCCCGGGTCTTGGAAGGGTGTTGCCGGGGCTTTCTGGCGATGGCTTGCAGAACCAGTCTTTTCAGATCTTCCGGGCTGCATCCGTTTCTCAAAGGTGTCTTGATGTCCACCTCGTCGTCAGCAAAAAGGCAAGGCCGTAGTTTGCCGTCGGCTGTCAGCCTGAGCCGGTTGCACGTGGGACAAAAATGATGGCTGAGGCCGCTGATAAACCCAATTTCTCCTCTGGCGGATTCAAATCGGTACCGCTCGGCCGGTCCGTCGAGGCTGGAGCGAAGAACCTTCTGGAGAGGACCCAAGGTCTCCAGCGCAGACTTGATCTCGTCCGAAGAGAGATACTTTTCAACCTTCCACCGGCTATCATGTCCGATGGGCATATACTCGATGAACCGAATATGGTAGGGCTTTCGAACAGACAACCGGGCAAATTCAAGAACTTCATCATCATTGATACCCCTGAGGACTACCACATTCACCTTGATGGGTGAAAACCCCACCGCCTCGGCTTCTTGAAGTCCCTCCCAGGCATCATGAAAGCAATCGCGTCCGGCGATCTTCGCATATTTTGCGGGATTCAGCGTGTCCAGGCTAATGTTGATGCGATGAACCCCTGCGTCAAAGAGTTCCTGTGCCTTTTCCTTTAGATGCACGCCATTTGTCGTGATGCTTACGTCTTGGAAGCCGGACACCTGACACACAGACTTGACGAGATGCAAGAAATGTCTGCGCACGAGGGGTTCGCCCCCTGTGAGACGCACTTTCTCGATGCCCATCTCAGCAGCTGCCTGAAGCACCTTCAGGATCTCTTCATAGTTCAAGATATCGCCATGATTCAGAAGCCGAAGGTCTTTCACCGGCATGCAGTACATGCAGCGAAGATTGCATCGGTCTGTAACAGAGACCCTAAGATAGGTGATCTTGCGATTGTGGTGGTCTACGTTTCCAGCCATACGGAAATGCCGCTCTTATGGGAACCGCAAAGGCGAACGCATGCCTCATCTGAACCGCGAAAGCGAGCGAATCTGAAAATAACACATTTCCCTCACTCTTTTATATTTAAGATAGCACAAGGAGGCGGAGAAGGTCAAACGGCCTGCTGGCCCCTTGAGACCTTGAAAAATTCCTTTTCACTGATTCCTGTGAACCCTTCTGACCCATTGCCGGCGTCATGCGTGGCCGTTGGCCCGGAAAAGTTGAAAGATCTTTGGAATGGATTTTGCAGTCCCCCACCCCATGCATAAGCCGATGGATGGTCCCCGTATTTCCTTACGATATGAACTTGTGAGATTCGCACCGACCCGACGAGGTTGGTTTGCTTAAGGATCGGCCATGAACGTCCCTTTTGAACAACCACGGAAACCGCACCGCCACCCGGCCTTTAAGGGGCTCACCGACAAAGAACTGGTTTCCGTGTACAATACGGCCAGTGTCAAAAAATTCGACACCGGCCATGTTCTCATCCGCAAGGGGGATACAGGTACTAAACTGTACTTGATTCTGGAGGGCTCTGCACAGATTCTGAAGGGCCTCAACGGTCACGCAAGACAGGTTGCCGTACGTGGCCCGGGAGACTGGTTGCCGGAGGGGCCTTTTTTGGGACAGCGGCACGCAACGGTGTCCACCGTGACGTTGGAACCGATGACCGCCTTGGTGTTGGATGAAGGGACCTTCAACGCCTTACCCTCAAGAATTCAGTTGGCTATTTATAAGGCTTTAAACGATCTGTCGGCACAACGGATCAACGATCTCACCACACAACGATTAGAGCTATCTGATACGAATGAATATCTAATTTCTCACACCGCCCATTTCCTCCGTGCCAGAACGGATGGATATGCCCGTTCAGACATGATCGCCAGTTTCCTGCAGGGTGTCCCCCGCTTGCCCATGTATGCGAGCAGGCTCGCCGTAATGCTGATGGATGAAAACGTATCCACGCGCAAAGTAGCCGAGTTGGCCAAGCAAGATCCTTCCTTGGTGGGCGCAGTACTGAAAACGGTCAATTCAGCCTATTATGCCTTTCACAGTAAGGTGTCAGATTTCCAACACGCAGTCTTGCTCCTTGGCTTCAACCAGGTCTATCAATTGGTCATGGATATGGGTATTCAAAATACCATGCCCAAAACCCCTGAGTTTCGGGCACTCCAGTTTCATTCCATGGTGGTGTCCTTGATCGGTTTTGAGATATCGCAACTCTGCAATATAAGAAAGGCCGTAGTCATCAGTACAATAGGCCTGCTGCACGACATTGGCAAGAGCATTATTCTCTTGTTAAAGAGACGGCATGCCAAAATGAGTCTTCTGGTTGATATGCTCGACCACCCAAAGGTGGGATCGCTGCTTCTAAAAGAATGGAATATCCCTGATGCGGTCAGCCAGAGCCTGCAATATCAATACTATCCTGAATGGCTTCCTCCGGAAAGGATCCCCAAAGAATGCAGGGAAAATGTGACTGCTCTGTATATTGCTCACCTGTGTCACGACTATTTGGGGGGCAAGAACGAAAATGACCTGTCTACAGCCTTCCTTGGGAGGTACATGAACGTGTTGAATCGTCCGGAAAGGTCCATCGCCGAGTTCGTTCAAAATAAGGTCCTTCCGGCCTTGAATAAGAAACTCAATACCTTTCCTGAAGATGTGCGGCACTTCTTGACAAGAGGGGCGAGTCACATCGTAGACAAGGGCCAAGGAGATGCAGCGAGCATGTGATCGAATCTTGCAAGGACCGTTGCCGTCCGGGCGGGGGCGTCTGGGACAAAAATCGCTTAAGAATGTTATTCAATTTGCCGATTTAACAGATGATCGTTTCCAGTTGTATAACCTAGTCTTGACCCAATATGACCAAGCTGGATGAAGCGTAAAACCGGCTCAACGGCTGGATTTTTCGATCTCAGCATCAAAATATTCGGAGGGCTGATATGATCGAGCACGAAACAGGAACTTTGATTCTCAAGGTCGTACCCAGTGGCAAAATAGAAGAGGAGGCAGGGGCTTTTCTCGCAAAGATCTTCAAAAATGTTTCCCGGGACAAAATCATACAACTGGTGAGCAGGGCGCCCGTGGTCGTGAGCAAGAACGTGCCCGCAAAAGCGGGTAGCATGATTGTCTCGGGCCTCGAAAAGCTCGGAGCCACGGCTGCTTTTGTCCCGAAGGGCCAGGCGACGGAAGACACGCTAGACACATATTCCTCCTCCCAAGTAGCAGCTTCGCACCAAGGGCCGCCTCCCTCTGCCGACCGGGCTGCTCAGGCTTATGCGGGAGCGCCGCCCAAAGACGGCTGGATCACGAAGATCAAGTTGTCAGTGGCAGGCCGCCTAGGGGAAGTCAACAAGGAACTGTGGTTGATCTTGTCCTTGTTGGCACTTGCCGCCGTCATGAATTATCTGGTGACAGCCAACCGCATGGTCCTGGGTTTTTACACCTTGCCCACTCTGTTTTCCGCCTATTTCTACGGCCGACGCCATGCTACGCTCACGGCCTTTGCCAGTGTATTCCTGGTTGGGCTCCTCGCGCATTACAACCCGAATCTGTTCGCCCAAATGCCGGAAGGCCGGTTCGTTGAAGGCCGGTGGTACGATCTTACTGCGTGGGCAGGCATCCTGGTAGTGACGGCTTATACCATGGGAACACTCCACGAGCATCACGAAGCCCGCGTGCAAGAGTTACGGCAGACCTATCATGGTCTGCTCCTGATTCTGCGCCAGTTTGTCTCCAAAGACAAGTACACCGAGAACCACTCGTACCGCGTTTCCATCTATGGAGCCAAAATCGCCGCCTACCTCGGATTCAATCCGCAGCAGATCGAAGACGTGCGCGATGCCTCGTTACTGCATGACATCGGCAAGCTGGACATCAGCCGGAAACTTCTTTACAAGGCAGCCCGCCTGACCGACGAAGAGTACGAGGGCATGAAAAAACACGTGGAAAAGGGCGCTGACATGCTGGAACCCCTAGGGGGACCGCTGCGTCGGATCATTCCCATCATCCTCGCTCACCACGACAGATTCGACGGTTCCGGCTACCACCCGGTCTCTGGAGAAAAAATTCCTTTAGAGGCCCGGGTCATCGCAGTCGCCGATGTGTACGACTCCCTGACGAGCGATCGCCCTTATCGCAAGGCCATGTCCCCCTTTGACGCCAAGGAAATTATCGTCAAGGGCTCTGGCACAGACTTCGACCCAAAAGTCGTCAACGCCTTTTCGGAGGCGTTCCACAAGGGAGAAATGGAAGTCCCGGAGGTGGTCCTTTAACCTGCACCCCCCAGGCGGGAGGCTGCGTCAGGCACAAACTTTAATCCTCATAATCCTACCAACTCTTTTGGAGATGATCCAAAATTTTCATCTTCCTTGACCTTGGAAAAACTATGTCATTCTCGGACAACCTCCTGGTTTGAAGATCGCAGCACGGTGCGCCTGTTCTTGTGGTCAAGCGCTGATCTAATGAAGGACACAAACAGAGGGTGGGGACCCATCGGTCGAGACTTGAACTCGGGATGGAATTGACACCCCAGGAACCAGGGGTGGTCGCGGATTTCTACGATTTCAACCAGCTGCCCGTCTGGAGAAATACCGCTCATGACAAGACCGGCCTGCTCCAGCTTTTCTCTGAACGCATTATTAAATTCATACCTGTGACGATGCCTTTCTGAAATCTCTTTTTGTCCGTAAGCCCCGTGCGCCAGCGACCCTTCCTCGAGGATACAGGGGTAAGTCCCCAATCGCATCGTCCCTCCCTTGTCCGAGGCTACGTCCCTCTTTTGTATCGTCTGCGATTGGTAGTCAAACCACTCGGTCATCAGATAGATGACCGGAAAGGGGGCGGCATCATCAAATTCGGTACTGTGCGCGCCTTGCATGCCGGCCACATGGCGAGCATACTCGACCACAGCCATTTGCATACCGAGGCAGATGCCGAAAAATGGGATTTTTTCTTCTCGGGCCAACCGGATCGCCCTGAGCTTGCCCTCAATGCCCCGTGCGCCAAACCCACCGGGTACCAGAACACCATCGGCTGCTTCCAGGCGCTGCCGACAATTGGCCTCGTCAATGCTTTCTGAGTCCACAAAATCCAGGCTCACCTTGCAGTCATTGGCAATGCCCCCGTGTGTAAGGGCCTCGTTCAGGCTCTTGTACGACTCCCGCAGATGAATGTATTTTCCGACAATGGCAATAGTGACCGAGTCCTTGGGATGCTTTATCTTTTCTACCAGTTCTTCCCAATCGGTTAATCTTGGGGATCGGGTCCAGATATTCAGCAACTCTATGATTTTGTCGTCCAGACCTTCCTGATGGAAAACCAGAGGCACCTCATAGATGGTCTCCACGTCTTTCGCGGTGACGACCTGGTCCACATCGACATTGCAGAACAGGGCGATCTTGGACTTGAGCTCCTTGGACAAAAACCGGTCGGTTCGACACAAGAGTATGTCCGGTTGGATGCCGATACTGCGGAGTTCTTTGACGCTGTGTTGCGTCGGTTTGGTCTTGAGCTCACCGGCCGCAGATATGTACGGGACAAAAGTCAGGTGGACATAGAGAACGTTTTCTTTGCCCCTGTCTGACTTGAATTGCCTGATAGCCTCTTGAAAGGGGAGGCTTTCAATATCGCCTATCGTTCCGCCTACTTCAACGATGACGACGTCCACATCCTGGGACACCGACATGATACTCTGCTTGATTTCATCCGTGATGTGGGGAATGACCTGAACCGTACCGCCCAGATAATCTCCCCTCCGCTCCTTTGTGATCACCGAGTCATAGATCTTGCCTGTGGTGAAGTTGTTGTTGCGCCCCAGCTTGGCATGGGTAAAGCGCTCGTAATGGCCCAAGTCAAGGTCGGTCTCAGCCCCATCGTCCGTCACAAAGACCTCGCCGTGTTGAAACGGGTTCATCGTGCCGGGGTCCACATTGATGTATGGGTCCAGCTTCTGCAGGGTGATGGTCAGTCCTCGACTCTCCAGGAGCGCTCCGATGGCGGCAGAAGCAAGCCCCTTGCCCAAAGACGACAGCACGCCTCCTGTTACAAAAATAAATTTGGTTGGAAAAGGCATATCAAAACCATCCTCTGGTACCTAGAATCCTGCCCTCAGCTAAGGCCTGCTTCCCTGATCCAATCGATATATAATGCCCTCCGAGATCTTTTCGGCAGACAACCCGAAAAGCGCTTCAATCTCGAGCAGGTCAAGATATTCGTCCTGCCAGGCCAGGCTTGTCTCCTCCACAAGGTGCCTTATGTGGTGATACTTTTCACCCAGGGCATCCAGCTTCTTTTGAAGCGCCACCTGTTTTTTAAATCCTACATTAAAGAGCAACAGATAGTCTATCTTCGTGCCGTCTGATATGACCGGTACGGCAAGAATATTTCGGTTGTCCCTTTTACCTATGCCGATAAAGACATTTCCGTTGTTCACGATGATCCGCTTCGAGCCGCGCAGTCGGTTGTCCGTCTCGACCCGTGAGACAAGCCGCGCGGAGCTCCCTTCTTTCTTGATAACGTGGATGGTCGAATCTTCAACGGGCTCTCCTAAAATATTCAGGCCGGCTATCCTGTAAAGGGTCGTTCCTTTCACCTCGCTAACAACTTCCTGCAGACGCCTCAATACCACGATATTGTTCGTGGTCAGCTGGTTCTTGCCGAATCCATGGCGTTCTAGGGCTTCAAAAAGGAGACCCTCCACCTTCTCCGAGATCCTGCTCGTGCCCACGGTGACGGTCTTGGCCTGGTGCTTTATGGCATCAACAGGTCGGGCCATTTCGTTGATGATTCTTCCCATGCATTCAAAGAAGGTCCTCAGCATATTGGGTGCCGTCCCCTTGGCCCCAAAATCAAACTCAAAATCCTTGATAGGAAGCCTGCCTGCCAGGTACTTGAGCAAAAGCGTGAGATCGGATGCCGCATGGATGGCCATGGCTGTGGCGTATCGCTTTTGCCTTATTTTTTCCTTGAAAGCCCTATAAAACTGAGCCGCCTTTTCCCTGAACGCCTTGTCCAGTACAATCTCGTAGACGTCCAAACCCCGATTCACAGAGGCGTCAATATACTCATGAACCTCCTGCCGAAAATTGAAGAGATACCGAGATTCCTGGTTAATGGCCAGCGCCGCGTAGTATCCCCACAGATGACCTGCCAGGGTGTTGAGTATGGGCGCAAGGCGCTCTTTGACCTCAGGCACATGGATCACGGCGTCGGCATAAGGATCAAACCGGTGCTCACCTTCCGTAGCCACCACGATGATAACCGCTTCATGGGCCTTAAATATCGCAGTGTCCTTTACAATGTCACTAACTACATTGTCACGGTTGCCTGCGGCACAAACAAAGATAAGGGGTTCGGAAGAAAGGTCGATATGCTTTTTGTCTTCCACGACGTCCGACGAAATGCTCTTATAGCAAAGCTCGCTCAATTTGATTCTGATCTCATCAGCCGAGATCTTGTTGGGGCCGCTTCCCACGATGGCCCAGTAGGTTTTTGTCACGGCAAATTGCTCGGCTGACCGGGCGATCTCCCCTTGTCCCTCCAGTACCTTATTCATGGATGAGGGCAGTTTCCAAAGGTGTTCTATTTCTGAGACAATAAAATCGTCCGGCTTGCTTCCAGTCAATTGGGCTAACCTCAGGCCCAAGATGCCGCCTGCCACAATTTGGCAATAGTATGCCTTGGTAGAAGCCACGGCCATTTCAATATCTCTTCCGCTGCTCGTGTAAAGCACGCCGTCGACCTTAAAGGTGACGTCAGAGTCTCGCCTATTGACAATGGCCAGCGTGAATGCCCCTCGCTCTCTGGCCATGTCGATGGCCCGATTGGTGTCTGTCGTCGTTCCGGATTGGGTAATGGCAACAACCAGACAATCCTCCAACGTATCATCGAGCATGAATCCGCTAAACTCGGAGGCCTTGAAGGAGGCCACAAGGATGTTCGCAGCGCTCAAGTAGTCTCTCAGCAGTGCCGTACACCCTGATGCTGCGACGCCTGCCGTGCCCTGGCCAATGAAAAAGACCCTGCGGATTATGTCTTCCCTCAAGGCTGATTCGAGCCGAGCCGGTATGACCGAATGGTCCAGGAGAATCTGAGGACAGGGCTTGCCATTTCTTTTTATAATCGCTACACGCCCTTCAATAGTCTGCTCCACGGAGCGAGGCGATTCTGAGACCTCCTTCAAAAAGTAGTGAGGGAACTGCTGCCGATCAATGTCTCTTGAGGTGATTTCCGTCTCTTTGATGTCACCTTCGCAAAACGCCACGGGAGTGCCGTCATAATAGATCGCTTTAATGCCATCCAGGCCTCCCTCAGAATCGCTGTCGAGGACAAATATCTGCCCCTGGGTTTGCTGCCCCGATATCCCTTCCGTCGGTTTCTCGCCCTCCATCTTGAGATAACGAGACGTCTCCTCAACAAATCCATATATCTCAGAAGCCGGGACATAATGATCGTCAGCCAGCCCCACAAAGATGGCCTGGCCGCTCCCCTTTTGTGCCAGAAAAAGCTTTCCGGGCGCCAGGTCGCTGTGCATGGCGATGGCGTGGGAGCCCTCAAAATCGTTCACGGCCAGACGAAAGGCCTCTTCCAGGGTCTTGTTTGTCTCAAGATGTTTTTCTATCTGCAGTGGAATAATCTTTGTGTCCGTGGTCACCTCATCGGAAATGAATCGACAGGTTTCTCTTTCAAAATCTCGCCTCAGGCCCTGGTAGTTATCAATATCTCCATTGAGACAAACGTGAACAATCCCGCGAGAGCCCCCTGGATCATTGTCAACGGGATGGCAGTTGGCCTCGCTGATTTCACCAACCGACGCCCAGCGCGTATGGGCCACCACGCTGTGATACAAGTGGGGGAACCTGATGAGCTCCTGAAATATGGCATCATCACGGACTTGCTGTCGCAAGAATTGAACATTATCCCCCAGGCTTCCCACCTCCGCTGCAATCTTGTACGTAAATACCAGACAGACCCCCGTTTCCCGCCTATGGGTCCCGATGTCTCCATTGGCCAAGACTCGGCCTTCCTGCCTGGCCTCGAACTCATCAAGAAGAGATGCCTCTTTCAACCTTTCTTGAAAATCCGAGAAGGTGGCCTCATCCAGGACAAAAAGGAGGGAAACCCCGGCAGAGTCCCTTCCTCTGACCTCGAGTCGATCAAGGTTGTTAAAAATAAGGTTTATCTCCTTAAACCGCCTGACGGCGCGGGGGCTCTCCTCGTATTGGTCAAAGCGCCCGAGCAACGCTATCTTTTGAATATTCTCTAACACTTCGTGCTGCAGGGACCAGAGGATGTCCCTCAATTCGGTCATGCGCAAGGCGATCACTTCAGACGCCTCTGCTGCCAGGTAGCCTTTCTTCTGGCTCTGGACCTTGTCCTCGGCCTCAATCAACGCCTCCAGCTTCGTGCAGATGGTGGACAGTACTTCCTGATAACCCCTGTTGGAAAACAGGCTGCAAAAGACCCCCTGGCCTTTGAGCTGCTCACCGAAACGCCCCATCTCTTCCAAGAACGCTTCTCCGCCAAGGTACTGCGCTTCGTGCCACTTCCCCCTGTTTTCGAGTCCCTTCCATGTATATTCAGACAGGCTCTCCAACTGACGCTCAAGCGCCTGAAGCGGAAACTCCCCCGTTTGGGCAGGGGCCCTCTTAAAGGCCAAGATCCCCGTTATCCCGCAGCTAAGAACACCCGGCTCATAAGGGAACAGGACCACTGAGCCGTCTGGGACTGTTTTCAAACTTCTGCCAAAGTACAGGCCTGTGATACCCCTTGCTTTCAGAAGGGTCCTGATTCTTTCAACAATTATCATTTATTCCAACCTATCAGAACCGAAGCGGTTCGTAATCAACGTCCCAAGAATTTCAATGGTTCCCCTGGCCAAGAGCCGCCTCCAGTTTTTGGATATCTGAAGGGGTGTCCACGGCCTTTGAATCATTGGCAGTTTCCACCACTTTGATCCGGAAGCCATGTTCCAGGGCCCGAAGTTGTTCAAGCTTTTCAACGGCCTCCAGCCTTGCCTGGGGCAGCGAAGTGAAACGATCCAGAAAATGTTTTCGAAACGCATAGATTCCCACATGCTTGAACATGTCAACCGGTTCCACACTGTCCCGGTTGAAAGGGACAGGAGAGCGGGAAAAATAAAGGGCGAATCTCTCTTTATCAAAGACACATTTTACGCAATTGGGATCCTTGATCTCAGCCAGGTCCCTTATCTTGTAAATGAGCGTGCTCATCACGAGCCCTGAGGTCCCCACCAGTGGAGTGACGACCTCTGACAGAGACCCGGGGGCAAGGGCCGGCTGATCCCCCTGGATATTGATGACAATATCTTCGTCTTGCAGGTCCAGCCTGAGGGCTGCTTCTGCCACCCGATCCGATCCACAGCGATGGGTGCGCGCCGTCATCAGCGCCCGGCCCCCGAAGCCCTCAACGCACTTCAAAATTCTCTCGTCATCTGTAGCAACGACCACATCGGAAAGGATCTCGGCCTCTTTGGCCCTCTCATAGACCCATTGAATCATGGATTTGCCAAGTATCGGCATCAAGGGCTTGCCTTCAAACCTTTTGGAGCCGTACCTGCAGGGGATAATGGCGACTATTTCCACAGGGCCCTCCATCTTCGTCGCAGCGCCGTAGTCATCGGGATCAAAAAAAGATCGCCAGGAGCAATGAAAAACGGCAGCACTTAATATTCGAGACTTGCTTTGGAAATGTCTTCTTCCGGCTGGATGGGATATCTGCCGTTAAAGCAGGCCAGGCAGAATCCGTCTTGTTGGATCCCCGTCGCCTCCAGCATGCCGGGCAGGCTCAGGTAACAGAGGCTATCCAGACCGATGAAGTTCTTTACCTCTTCCACAGAATGTTGGCAGGCAATCAACTCCCCCTTGGTTGGAAAGTCAATGCCGTAGAAACATGGGTAACGGTGGGGAGGACAACTGACTACCATATGCACCTCCTTGGCCCCTGCTTCCCGCAGTGTCTTGATGCGCATCTTGCTGGTGGTCCCCCGTATAATCGAGTCTTCGACAATCACCACCCGTTTCTGATTCAGGATCTCTCTAACCGGATTGAGTTTGATCTTGACTCCAAAATCCCGCATCGATTGGGCGGGCTCAATAAATGTTCTTCCCACGTAATGGTTACGGATCACACCCATCTCCAGAGGGATGCCCGACTCATGACAAAAACCGATAGCTGCGTAGTTGCCGGAGTCGGGAAAAGGCATGGCAAAATCCGCTTCAAGGGGATATTCCCGGGCCAGTTTCATGCCCAGCCTCTTTCGAATGGCGTACACGTTGTGACCGAAGATGTTGCTGTCCGGTCTGGCAAAGTAGATATATTCAAAGATGCAGAAGGTAGGCTTACATTCAGGGAAGGGTTTGATCGACTTTAGGCCCCCTTCACCAATCATGAGTATCTCACCGGGGGCAACATCCCTCAGATACTGGGCGTCCACCAGATCCAGGGCGCATGTCTCAGAGGCCACAACATAGGCCCCGTCGAGCATTCCCAGACACAGCGGCCTAAATCCGTTGGGATCTCGAAAGGCCACAAGACCGTCTTGCGTCATCAAGACGCAGGAATAGGCCCCTTCGATCTGCATCACAGCCTTAACCAAGGCCTCCTCCATGCCCCCTGCTAAATTCCGAGCCAGGAGATGAACGATGATCTCGCTGTCCATCGTGGTCTGGAAGATAGAACCCTTTTTCTCCAGATCCCTCCTGAGCCGTCTGGCGTTCGTCAAGTTTCCATTGTGACCAATGGCAAGGGTCTTGCCCGCATGGGAGACCACAAAGGGTTGAGCGTTTTTTGCGACAGACAGCCCGGTCGTAGAATATCGCACGTGCCCCACGGCTATACGGCCGTGGAGCCCGTTCAAGACGGATTCGTTGAAGACCTCGTGGACAAGCCCCATCCCTTTATGTTCATAGATGGACCTGCCCGTGGACGTCACGATACCGGCGCTTTCCTGTCCGCGGTGCTGGAGGGCATAGAGCCCGAAATACGTCAACTTGGCCGCATCATCATGTCCGAACACACCGAAGACACCACATGCCTCTTTGGGTCCATGACACAGTGTCATACCTTACCCCACGTTCTTCAATGAAAAGGCGGCCGCAGCCGTCTTCGTCTCATGTTGGTTTCCAAAGCCTTTCGATCCGGTACTTCCTGTTGCCTTGTAAAAATCCTGCAACGATTGAACCGTCAGCCTCCTTTTTTTCATGGCTTCAATGCCCGAGGCCATGGCACAAGCGCCGGCCAGGGTGGTGGCATAGGGGAGACCATACCGCAGGGCTGTGAGACGGATGGCCTTGGAACCGCCGGCGCTTTCCTTGCCTGAAGGCGTATTGATCACCAACTGGATGTCCCCGTTCTTGATGTAATCGATCACATTAGGGCGCCCCTCGGCAATCTTCTTGACCGGCCTGCTCGGAATGCCGGCATCTTCCAGGTGACGGTTGGTGCCCTGGGTGGCAAAGAAATCAAAGCCCATTTCACGCAAGAGATGCACTACGGGATAGAGCCCGTCCTTGTCCGCGTCCTTGACACTCACAAAGACGCTTCCTCCTGTTGGCAGGTCCTGCCCAGCCGCCAGTTGAGACTTGGCAAAGGCCCTGCCAAAATCCGTGTCTATGCCCATCACCTCGCCCGTGGATTTCATCTCAGGGCCCAGGAGCACGTCCACATCAGGAAAGCGATCAAAGGGAAACACCGCCTCCTTGACCGAAACGTGCTCGGGTTCAACCTCGCGGATAAGTCCCAAGTCTTTTAAGCTTCGTCCCAGCATGACCTTGGTCGCCAGCTTGGCCAGAGGGACTCCCGTGGCTTTGCTCACAAAGGGAATCGTCCGTGATGCCCTGGGGTTGACTTCCAGTACAAAGATCTCCTCATCCTTGATGGCAAACTGGATGTTGATCAACCCAACGACGCAGAGTCGGTTCGCCAGGGCACGGGTCTGCGCCTTGATCTCTTTCACAAGAAAAGGTGGCAGGTCCTGGGGCGGGAGCACACAGGCGCTGTCACCGGAATGGACGCCCGCTTCTTCGATGTGCTCCATAATCCCACCGATGATGGTGGCCTTGCCGTCGCAGATCGCATCCACGTCGATTTCAATCGCATCTTCGAGGAACTTGTCGATGAGGATGGGATGATCGGGAGATGCGAGCTGGGCCTTGCGAGTAAAAGACTCCAGGGACGGTCTGTCATAGACGATCTGCATGGCCCTTCCCCCAAGGACATAGGAAGGCCGAACGATGACTGGATAGCCGATGGTGTCCGCCACGCTCACAGCTTGTCCAACCCCCGTGGCCGTTCCATTCTCGGGTTGCTTCAAGCCCAGTGTCTTGAGCACATTCTTGAAAAGCTCTCGGTCCTCGGCTAGGGCGATGCTTGCGGGTGACGTACCCAGGATGGGCACCCCGGCCTCGGCCAGGGCCGCTGAAAGATTGAGCGGTGTTTGACCGCCAAATTGCACAATGACCCCTGTGGGCTGTTCGGTCTCCACGATATTCAGTACGTCCTCTTTTGTCAGGGGTTCAAAGTAAAGCTTGTCAGACGTATCGTAGTCGGTACTCACCGTCTCCGGGTTGCTGTTGACCATGATGCTCTCAACACCCTCTTCTTTCAGCGCAAAGGAGGCCTGCACGCAGCAATAGTCAAATTCAATCCCCTGCCCGATACGGTTCGGCCCCCCACCGAGGATCATAACCTTGGAACCCGTGGAAACACGAGCCTCGTTTTCCGGTTCATAGGTGGAATAATAGTACGGCGTTCGGGCCTCAAACTCGGCTGCGCACGTGTCTACCAACTTGTACACCGGCTGCACACCGTGCCCTTTGCGAAAGGCCCGGATCTCATCATCGGCTTCTTTCAGCAGGTGGGCCAACTGGACGTCTGAAAACCCGCAGGCCTTGCCCTTCTTGACAAGACCTTCATTCAAGGGGCGGCCGGCCTTCGAGATCTTCTCTTCCGTCGCCACGATTTGGGCCATTTGGCTCAGGAACCAGGGGTCTATTGCCGTGAGCCCGTGGATGGCTTCCACATCCATTCCGGCCTTGATGCCGTACCGGATATAGAAGAGGCGTTCGGAATTGGGGTTAATGAGCTTTGCCTTGATCTCCTCGTGAGAAGGCAGCCTCCCGTCTTGTTCCAATCGTCCTCGGCCGTCGGCGCCCAGACCAAATCGTCCGATCTCTAAAGAACGAAGCCCTTTTTGAAGGGCCTCCTTGAATGTTCGGCCGATGGCCATGGTCTCGCCCACGGATCTCATGGACGTGGTCAGATGATCTTCCGCATCCGGAAACTTCTCAAAGGTCCATCGAGGAATCTTGACGACGCAGTAATCGATAGTCGGCTCAAAGCAAGCCACGGTCTCCCCTGTGATGTCGTTGGGAAGCTCGTCCAGGGTGTAACCCACGGCCAGCTTGGCGGCGATCTTGGCAATGGGAAAGCCGGTGGCTTTGGAGGCCAGGGCAGAGCTCCTCGAAACCCTGGGGTTCATCTCTATGACGACCATCTCTCCATCGTGCGGATTGACCGCAAACTGAATGTTGGATCCCCCCGTCTCTACGCCGATCTCCCGGATGACTGCAATGGCGGCGTCCCGCATCCTCTGATATTCCCTGTCGCTCAAGGTCTGTACCGGCGCCACGGTGACACTGTCCCCTGTATGGATGCCCATGGGATCGAGGTTTTCTATAGAACAGATGATCACCACATTGTCTTTGCCGTCCCGCATGACCTCAAGCTCAAATTCCTTCCACCCGATTACCGATTCCTCCAGCATGATCTGATGGATCAAGCTGGCATCCAGCCCCCATGCCGCCCACTTTTCAAGGTCCTCGGAATTGTAGGCCACACCGCCACCGGTACCTCCCAGCGTAAAACTGGGCCGCACGATCACGGGATAGCCGATCCCGGCTGCGATTTCCCTGGCGCTGTCAAGGTCTCGGGCGATGCCGCTTTCGGGCACGCGCAGCCCGATTCCCCCCATGGCCCCTCGAAAGAGGTCCCGGTCTTCAGCCTTCTTAATGACCTCAGTCGTCGCTCCGATCATCTCCACGTTAAACTGTTCCAGGACGCCCATGTCCGCCACTCGGACGGCCGTGTTCAGACCGGTTTGCCCGCCCAGGGTAGGAAGAAGGGCCTGGGGCCTTTCCTTTTCAATCACCATGGCGACCATCTCAGGGGTAATCGGTTCGATGTAAGTATGGTCAGCCATCTCAGGATCGGTCATGATGGTGG
Organism: uncultured Desulfobacterales bacterium; assembly: GCA_964502635.1. Lineage (GTDB taxonomy): Bacteria > Desulfobacterota > Desulfobacteria > Desulfobacterales. The sequence continues at coordinate 18,519 of CAZCXI010000027.1, read as the reverse complement.
CAGGATTGCTGTTAATCAGCACCACCTCATAGCCCTCTTCTTTTAAGGCCTTACATGCCTGTGTCCCGGAGTAGTCAAACTCACACGCCTGGCTGATAATGATCGGCCCGGACCCGATAATCATGATCTTGGATATGTCTGTCCTCTTGGGCATGCTTGTATTATTTACTCCCACTCAATGGTACTGGGTGGCTTGGAGCTAATGTCGTAAACGACCCGATTGACCCCCCTGACTTCGTTGATAATACGATTGGATATCCTTCCCAGAAAGGCGTGCGGGAGCTTGGCCCAGTCCGCGGTCATGGCATCGGTGCTGGTCACAGCCCGAATGGCCACAATGTGCTCATAGGTCCTCTGGTCTCCCATGATACCCACGCTTTTCAAGGGCAGGAGCACCGCAAAGGACTGCCACAGCTTCCTGTAAAGACCCTTTGCTCTGATCTCTTCAAGGAGAATGACATCCACCTTCCGCAAGATGGCCAGCCTGGCATGGGTCACGTCGCCAATAATGCGAATCGCCAGGCCCGGACCAGGGAACGGTTGTCTCCAGACCAGGTCCTCGGGGAGCCCCAGCTCTTTTCCAAGGACGCGAACTTCGTCCTTGAACAGGTGTTTTAAGGGCTCAATGAGTTTGAGCTTCATCTTCTTTGGCAGCCCCCCGACGTTATGATGCGATTTGATTACCGCACTGGGCCCCCCAAAGGCCGACCGTGACTCAATAATATCCGGATACAAAGTCCCCTGGCCCAGGAATGCGGTCCCCTTCAACCTGCCGGCCTCCTTTTCAAAGGCTGCTATAAACGTGCGACCAATGATTTTTCGCTTCTTTTCAGGGTCCACCACACCCTTTAAGCCCTCCAGAAACTGTCTCCTGGCGTTGACAAATCTGACATTCACCTTGAAGTGTTTCTTGAAACGCCTCTTAACCTGCGGGGCCTCATCCTGGCGCAAAAGGCCGTTGTCCACAAAGATACAGGTCAATTGATTACCCATGGCCCGATGGAGGAGAAGGGCTGTCACGGAGGAATCCACACCGCCGCTCAACCCCAGAATGACCTTCTTGTCCCCAACCGTCGACCCGATATCCCGGACAGACTTCGTGATGAAAGATTTCATGGTCCAGGTCTTCTTGCACCCACAGATGCGGAAGAGGAAATTGTTGAGCATCTTCTTGCCCTTGGGCGTATGCACGACCTCCGGGTGAAACTGCAGTCCATAAAACCTTTTTCCGGAATCTTCTATGGCCGCGCCTCTGGTGTTGGCCGTCGATGCGGTCACCCTGAAACCCCTGGGAAGCCTTCCAATCATATCCCCATGGCTCATCCAGCACTTGGTTTCTTGTTCGATGCCATGGAAAATGCCTGTGGCCTCTTTTGTGCGGAGTCCGGCAAACCCGTATTCTCTCTTTTCGGCCCTTTTCACCTTTCCCCCTAAGGCATTGACCATGTAGTGCATCCCGTAACAGATGCCAAGAACCGGAACTCCCAAGTCAAAGATGACCGGATCCACCCGCGGGCTTCCTTTTTCGTAGATACTTGCCGGGCCGCCAGACAGGATGATGCCTTCCGGGGCCATGGCCCTTATCTCGGCAGGGCTGATCTGTGGCGGTTCAATCTGACAGTAAACATGCTGCTCACGGACGCGCCTGGCAATGAGCTGGTTATACTGGGAGCCGAAATCAATAATCAGAATCACGCGTGCGTCTTCCCTTCCCGATCCATCATATGAATAAACTGATCGAACAGGTAGCTGGCGTCGTGCGGGCCTGGTGAGGCCTCAGGATGATACTGTATCGAGAAAATGGGTAACGTACGATGCCTCATCCCCTCCACGGTCTGGTCGTTCAGGTTGATATGGGTGATCTCAATGGCCGGATCGTGGATCGAATCGATGTCCACACAAAAACCGTGGTTTTGCGAAGTGATTTCCACCTGGCCGGTCAAGAGGTTTTTCACCGGGTGGTTTGCCCCACGGTGACCAAATTTCAGCTTATATGTCCTGCCTCCGAAGGCAAGGCCCAACAGCTGATGGCCCAGACAAATACCAAGGATCGGACAGTCCGGCATGAGGCGCTTGATGGTATCCACGGCATAGGTGACCGGCTCGGGATCTCCGGGACCATTGGAAAGGAGAAGGCCGTCGGGGTTCAAAGCCCTGATCGCCTCGGCACGTGTATAAGCCGGAACAATCGTCACGTCGCATCCTCTTTCAGCGAGGCTCCGGACTATGTTGAACTTTATCCCGCAATCGAGGGCCACCACCTTATGGCGGGTCCCTTTCTCATGAGGCCACAGGTAGGCCTCTTGGCAGGTCACGTCTTTGACCAGGTCCCGACCTACAAGACCCCGAGACGCTCTTGCTTTTTGGGTCAAAGAGGCAGGATCGAGATCGCTTGTGGAAATGACCCCCTTCATGGCCCCCGCCAGCCTGATATGGCGCGTCAGGGCACGGGTATCCACCCCCTCGATGCCCACGATCCCTTGTCGATTTAGATAATGGGACAGGGTCTCCCGGGATCGCCAATTGCTCGGCACGGGTTCATACTCCCGAACGACAAATCCCTCCACCTGAATCCTTCCTGATTCTACGTCTTCAGCATTGATGCCGTAGTTGCCGATGAGCGGATAGGTCATGGTGACGATCTGACCCTTGTAGGAGGGATCTGTCAGCACCTCTTGGTAACCGGTCATGCTGGTGTTGAAGACCACCTCGCCCGACACTTCCCCCTCTCCGGCAAAGGTGTTGCCATGGAATACCGCACCATCTTCTAAAACCAGTAACGCTTTCATCCTACCAAAGCATGCGGACCTTTACGCCGCGGGTGTGGAGTTCGTCTTTGATCTGCCTGATCGTGTATGTTCCGTAATGTACGATAGAAGCCACCAGGGCGGCATCGGCCTTGCCTCTTGTCAGGACATCATAGAGATGATTGATGTTGCCGGCGCCACCCGAGGCGATGACCGGGATGTTCACGTTTTCACATATGAGAGCCGTCAAGGCCATTTCATAGCCCTGCTGGGAACCATCGGCGTCAATGGAATTCAGACATATTTCCCCTGCCCCTTGGTCTTCCGCCCCCTTGGCCCAGGCCAGGGCATCAATGTCCATATGCGTCCTGCCACCATGAATCACTATCTCGTAGCCTGACGGAATCTTCTCAGATACAGGCACCTTCTTGACGTCCATGCCAAGGACAATGCACTGACTCCCAAAGGCCCGCGCCCCGTCAGCAATGATATCCGGGTTCTGGACCGCGGCGGTGTTCACACTGACCTTCTCCGCCCCGGCCAAAAGCACACGCCGCATGTCCTCCAGGGTCCGGATCCCTCCGCCCACCGAGAACGGTATAAATATTTCTTCGGCCACGCGATTGACCACATCAATCATAATGTCGCGTCTGTCGCTTGAGGCCGTGATATCGTAAAAGACAATCTCGTCTGCGCCCTCTTCATAATAAAACCTGGCCATTTCCACTGGATCACCAATGTCCACATTGCCCTTGAACTTGATGCCCTTGGTTGTCTTGCCATCTCTCACATCGAGACAAGGTATAATCCTCTTACTCAGCATGGCGACCGTCCCAGGTGCAAAAATTCTTCAGGATCCTGAGCCCTGCCACGCCGCTTTTTTCCGGGTGAAACTGCATGGCAATCAGGTTCCTGTGACCAATAACAGACGGAAACACTATACCATAGTCGGTCGTCCCAATCACACGTTTGTCCGAACTGGGTCGAGGGTAGTACGCATGCACAAAGTAGAACTCATCGGATGGCGTAATCCCTTCCATGACCGGATGTTTTTTTCGCAAGTGGATGCCGTTCCACCCCATATGGGGTATTTTCAGGCGTTCCTTCTCCTCGGAAAACAGGGGGTGGGGAAAGAGTTTGACCTCACCCCGGATTATCCCCAGGCACAGGGTCTTGTTTTCTTCGCTCCTTTCCAGGATGATCTGGGCCCCCAGGCATATGCCGAGGATCGGTTTTTGGGCCTCGAAGGCTTCTTTCAGCACCCTGTCCAAGCCAAGTTGCCTCAAGTCGGCCATGGCCTTTCCGGCTGCCCCCACACCCGGAAAGACGATGCGCTCGCAGTGTGAGATCTCCTCTGTACGCTGAGTGATCCGGCACGGGAATCCCAACTCCTCCAGGGCTCGCTCCACACTCTTCAGGTTGCCGGCCTTGTAATCGATAATCGCAATCATGGTTCGGTATTTGTATCACCAGAAAAGAATCTTGCAATGAAAATCTTGGGCTGAACGGGGTCCTTGGGGTTGCCCGCGCCTTTGATGCATTGGCGCCAACGCCATGCGAAGACCGGGCCGCAACTGGACTTCAAGAAATCCATTGCAGGCCTGACCCCGATCCTCCTGGAACGTAGCCTCCAGGCCCAGTTTCTGATCCCTATGGCCATCAGCCTCGGCTTTGGTGTGCTTTTTGGCACCGGCATCACCCTGCTGCTGGCCCCTTCCCTCTACATGATTCTAGACGACGCCCATCAGGTGCTGGCCGGGGTAAAGGCCAGATTCGTCCCGCCCAGGACGGCTTGAGGGGTACCGGGGCTTTTCTGTTTGCTCCTGTCGCACTGTTTGCTCCTGTCGCGCTTGATTTTTCCATGATAATGTTATATAAGTATTATTAATAAGATTTAATTATACCTCTCTGCTATCCTGTTAAGGCCGATATGTAATGTGCCTTGCCACTTCCTGGCAGGGCGGAGCGGGGAAAGACAGAATGTATTGCCCGTTTTTTGGATTCTCTGAAAACCCCTTTGGCGTCACAGCGGACCCCAAGTTTCTCTACCTCAACCCAGGGCTCCGTGAAATGCTTGCGACCCTCATTTCGGGGGTCCGGGATCGCCGCGGGTTGATGACGATCGTGGGCGAGGCGGGCACGGGCAAGACCACTCTCCTTCACGCCATGCGGGACCGCCTTGATGAGAAAATCAAGGTGGCTCACATTTTTAATACCAACATCACCTTCAAGGAGATGCTCACCATGGCCCTTGCGGATCTGGACGATGAAGAACCGCCTAACTGCGGGTCTGCGTCGGAAGCATTGCACCGATTGCACGAGTTTGCGATCCGCCAAAAGGCCAGGGGGAGCAACGTGGTCATTTTCATCGACGAGGCCCAAAATCTCGACGACCTTTGTACGGAAAACCTCCAACGTCTCATCGGACTGGACGCCAGCCAGCACAAACTGATCCAAGTCGTCCTTTCTGGACTACCGGCATGGGACGACAAGCTGAATCAGCCTGCACAGGGCTGGCTCACGGAGCAGGTCGGTCTGAGATGGCAGATAGGCCCCCTTAACAAACAGGATGCCTATGCCTATATTCAGCACCGTCTTGAGGTGGCCGGTTACAGGGGACCCGCCCTTTTCACCCACAAAGCCCAACGATTGATTTGGGATGACTCTCAAGGGGTACCACAAAAGATCAATACCCTTTGCGAGACGGCGCTTGTCATGGGTTACACCCGGGCGGAGAAAAGAATCAGGGCCGGTCTGGTCAAGAGGGCCATCAAAGATACCCGTTGGAGGCCCCATTCGGGCGTCCGTTCAGGCCATGCGAGGATGGCTATGCAACAGCGCCCACCTCAGTCCACAGGCAAGATCTCTCATGCTCGGTTTGCCTTGGCCGCAAGCCTCATGTTTGCCGCCTGTTTGACGCTGGTCACAGGCCTTCTTGTGGCAAATTCGCGACTTAAGCTGAAAAACGCTACTTCCCTTTCCCATCATGGGCTCGTCCAAACGGAAAGCTCGGTCCAGGCGGACGGCTCCGTTCATTCTCCAAGCCTTGATGGTCGGCCGCTGCTTTTTGCAAGGGCGTCTATGGGCCAGGGGGGTTCGGCAAGAATGACCGCTGTCGGCAACATCAAGTCGTCCCGTCACTCGCCACGGGGGGCTGGGAAGGAAAAACACTCCGTGCAAGTGGCGTTCCTGATGCCTGTCGATAACGAGAGGGTCCCACCTGACGGCAGTGCTCCCTCCAAGGGAAGCGGGCCGGTTATATCCGAGAGTGCTCACGGACAAGCGCCTGACGTAAAGCCAGACACGAGCAAGGCGGGAAACGCGGTAATCCAGGTGGGCGCCTTTCGGGTAAAGGCCACGGCTGAGCTCTTGATGAGGCAGCTTCGGGAAAAGGGATATGAGCCCTATCTGGAAATACGAACGTTGCAGGGTTTGGGCTTGATCCACAGAGTTCGACTCAGCGGTTATGGCAGTGTGGTCGGAGCCAGGGCGGCCATTGCGCGCCTCCATGACCAGGGATTCGACGACGTCTTTGTCCTGAGCCGCAAGACCCATCACCCGTTGTAACTCGCAGCGGGAAGGGGCGCTCTTGCCTGGCTTGGCGGCCGATTCTTTGTTTCACTAATTCCTTCCGTTGTGCCCCCGTCTCTCTCCTGACTCCCCGCGTATCGTTTGTTTTGCGATTCCAGCACCCCGTCATGAGGCGTTTAAAAAACGCCTTTCCACCTGTTTGTGGGAACTTTGTTTCCATCAAACGCCTTGTTCTAAAGCGCTAACACGTGGCGCCGCCTTGAGCCAAGAAGCAATCTAACATATTCAAATATAATAGTATTTTTCCTATGAAGTGGGGTCAGACACCCCTCGACCGGATGGGTCCATGAAGACGTTCACTATGGTCGGTCAAGGACATTGTTGAAAAGTTTCTCATGAAGAAAAAGTGGAACTTTTTTAATACTTCTTGATAGAGCACTGCCCATTCCATGAAGAAGAAGTGGAACTTTGTTACATTGTCTCTCCCGCCCTGTGTTCGTTAACCATTCAAAAACATGACGGTATTTCCATTCCGTACAACTTGGCATGATCCTTGATATGAAAGAATGTCCAGGACGAAGGATTAGACCCCATGCAGGAAAAAGCCGCAATGAGTCACGAGCGTTACTGGGATACATCAGCCATATTGAGCAGTGAAAAGGCCAGGCTCCATGCATTGCAGCTGTATGTCATGCGCTCAATTGCGAAGAGCCATGGGGGAACCATAGAAACAGACTTGGCAAGCAAGACCATCAATGTGACGGTCCCAGGGATTCAAGGGGATGCCTGCGCGCAGGAGATAGAGGAACAGGTCAGCGCTATGGCCCATTATATTTACACACAGGTTGACGCCCTTTTTAGCGGGGAGATCCTGGTTCGGATCAACCAAAACTGAACGTCGACGGCTTCGTAAAAAGCTCCAAATGCAAGGCACGCGAACTGCAAAAGTGAGTGCTAACCCCATAGATTGCTGCGGGGTTAGCGAGCGTATCTAAAAAAAGTGAAGCTTCTCCCGCCCTGAAGGGCGGGGCTTCCCGGTAAGGAAGAAAGACAGTTTTTTTATAGCTCCCCGCAAGCCGGTCAGCGTTCCTTTCGGTCGAAGATTCCCTGTAGCTTGATACGCGAAGCTTCAATCTTGAGGAATGAAGTCTACTGATCGTGCGTCGCAACGACCCGTATGCATGCAACGCACAGGCAGACGAAAGATGAAGCGTAAGGCGGCAGTTGGACTTTCTGCGAAGCCGTCAGCCTTTGCGCGAAACCAATGTGCTCCGAGGGCCTTCCTGATCCCCGCCTGCTTGGTCGTCACCTCAACAGGAGCCTGTTTTTCCTTGACATACACTCCATATTGTGGTTTAAGTAATATAATCTACGAAATATACATAGGCCTGGAACCTGGAAAGAAACCAACATCGTGAGACCGCTGAAGATCGGCCGGGAATTGGCGTACAATTGGCCGATGCCAGGCGTACTGTCTACTAGAGCGTACGTGACTCCGCATCAAACTCCCGGGGGAAGCCGGATTGGCGTCCTGTAATTCTTCGATGGCTTACGAAGAGGGGGGGGGCAAGACCATGGAATTCAGCGAAACAATCATTCAAAGGGTATGGAAGAAAGGCAAGATTGTGTCTACTCACAAGCCGAGTCTCTGGCGAAAGGATGACTGCGGAGCTTGGATGAAACGTGATGAGTTTAGAAATCGACGTTCTGAGTATGGTTGGGAGATTGACGACATCAGCCCGGGTGGCCCTGATGCCCTCTGCAATGTAAGACCGGTGCACTGGCAGAACAATGTGGACCAAATGAGCGGGTTGCTGAAATGTCACGTCACTGCACACGGCGTCAACAACAGGCAAGCCCGTTGATTGACGGATGGGTGTTCTATATTTTGTGTGCTCGAACGAAAAAGACCACAATATATACTTGACATGTCTTTCTGTCTGTAGTAATCAGACAAGAAGGCTGGCGGGACCTTCCTTCCAACCAGTCATTTCTTTGGCGGGAAACAGCTTAGGAAGTTTTTAACCCACCGTTAAGAAGGTCCCCCAGCCTTTCTCTTGAATCCCGTGGCCAGGTGATCACTTTCCAGTAGAAGCACGCAACCGGTTGGTGTGCATCCTCCATCACCCCAATCCTTTTTACCTCATAGCCGAGCATTCTATAATTCTCATCCCCCCCCGATCCAGCCTTGGGGCTGACTCCCGATCTTCCATCTGGAGCCAGCGGGGTCTTGTTTCTCCTTGCAATGACACCATGTTTATTATATTTTGCTGTTGGAGCCTTTCTGGATACGGGACTTCCAGCTCAACCAGCATGATATACCCTTATCCAAAAGGCTCTTTCAGCTTTTGCCTCGGCAAATGCCTGCTTTTTTCGCTCAGGGAGTTGCGGTCATGATCGAAACAGCCCGGCAACGGCACCTTGAGCCCTGGTACCCATCATGAAAATACTCATATCCGGCTGTGACGGGCAGTTGGGCAGTGACTGCGAGCAAGTGTTACGCACGAACCATGACGTGGTAGGAGTGGATTTGAAGGATATGGACATCACTGACCTTGCGGTCGTCAAGGAAATGACAGTCCATGTAAGGCCGGACGTCGTAGTCAACTGCGCTGCATACACTAATGTGGATGCCTGTGAGACAGACAGGTCGCTGGCCTGGAAAGTGAACGTGCAAGGGCCCGGAAACCTGGCGTCCATGGTTGACAAATACGGCGGCCGGTTGATGCACGTTTCCACTGATTATGTTTTCGATGGCCGGAGGGACCCCTTCGAGCCATACCTGGAAGACGATGAACCGAATCCACTCTCCTATTATGGCAGAACCAAACTTGAAGGGGAAATGGCCGTGCGACAGGCCACCGATCATTACCTCATATTGCGGACAGCATGGCTGTATGGTGTCAGAGGGCACAATTTCTTAAAAACCATGCTTAGGCTAGCCCTGAACCATCCCGAAGAAGCAATCAAAGTGGTCAATGACCAGTTCGGTTCCCCCACGTGGTCCCACACGCTTGCCCTGCAAATCGCAAAGCTGGTCCAAGTCAACGGACAAGGAATCTATCATGCCACCTCGGAAGGGCATTGTACCTGGTATGAACTGGCCAAGTATTTTCTTGAAACCGTAGGCGTGCCACACGTATTGGTTCCTTGTGCAACGGAGGATTACCCCACCCCGGCTCCCAGACCGCGGAACTCTGTTTTGGAAAACCGACGGTTAAAAGACAAAGGCATCAATCTCATGCCCAACTGGCGAACGGACCTGGATCAATTCATTTCCATGTTCGGGCGGCGTCTGATAAGAGAGGCAGGGGGGAGCATCTGATGAAAAGCATGTTGGTGACAGGAGGATGTGGTTTTATCGGGAGCAACTTTATTCGGTATCTCCTGGAAGAAGCCGATTTTTCGGGGCGCGTGGTTAATGTGGACAAGCTCACCTATGCGGGCAACCCGGAGAATCTGTCAGGCATTGAGAAGGGCTCTTCAGGACGGTACATCTTCATCAAGGCAGACATATGCGACCAGGAGATCATGGCCGACATTTTTGATGACTATGAGATCGATAGTATTTGTCATTTCGCCGCCGAATCCCATGTAGACAGATCCATTGTGAGTCCCGATGCATTTATCCAAACCAATATCGTGGGGACTTTCAATTTATTGGAGTTGGCGAAAACCAATCAGGATCGCTTGCAACGTTTTCACCATATCAGCACGGATGAGGTGTTCGGAAGCCTGGGGGAGGAGGGGTTTTTTACAGAAGAGACGGCCTATCAACCGAACAGCCCCTACTCCGCTTCAAAGGCTGGTTCAGACCATCTGGTCAGGGCATATTACCAGACCTATGGTCTGTCTATCACTATATCGAATTGCTCCAATAATTATGGGCCCTATCAATTCCCAGAAAAGTTGATCCCTCTTGTCATTCTGAACGCCCTTGAAGGAAAGCCCCTTCCTGTTTACGGAGATGGCCGACACGTCAGGGATTGGCTCTATGTCAGGGATCATTGCACCGGCATCTGGACCATCATGAGACACGGGAAAAGCGGCGAGACATATAACATCGGCGGCAACAATGAGATGGAAAACATCACGGTTGTTGAAATGATCTGTGATATTTTAGATGTGTTGCAGACACAACCAGGAAGCCGATCATGCAGGGAGCTGATCACGTTTGTCAAGGATAGGCCGGGACATGACCGTCGGTATGCCATCGATTCTACGAAATTGAGACAGGCGCTGGACTGGCGGCCCGAGGAGTCTTTTGAATCGGGGCTGCGGAAGACCATCGAATGGTATCTGGAGCACCAGGCATGGGTGGACCGGGTTAAGCGCGGTGACTATCAATCCTGGATCAAGGAACACTACGGTTGAAGCAGGGAGAAAACACTGATGAAGGGAATCATTTTAGCCGGAGGTTCTGGGACCCGACTGTATCCGATCACACGAGTCGTGAGCAAACAGCTCATGCCCGTATATGACAAGCCTATGGTCTATTATCCGCTGTCCGTTCTGATGCTGGCAGGGATTCGGGAAATACTCATCATCTCTACGCCTGATGATCTCCCCAGGTTCAAGCAACTTCTTGGAGATGGTTCCCAATTCGCTCTGTCTTTTTCTTATGCTGAGCAAGCGCATCCCGGGGGGCTGGCCCAGGCCTTCATCATTGGCAAAAGATTCATCGGCAGGGACACCGTCGCCCTTGTCCTGGGTGACAATATATTCCACGGTCACGGGCTTTCTGATATACTCAAAAAATGCGCCGAGCTCAAGAAGGGCGGTATCATTTTCGGATATTTGGTGCGTGACCCCGAGCGTTACGGGGTCGTAGCCTTTGATCAACATGGTCGCGTTACAGGGATCGAGGAGAAGCCGGAAAAGCCCCAGTCCAAGTATGCCGTTCCTGGTCTCTATTTTTATGACAATGATGTCATAGGAATCGCCGAAGCGCTCAAACCCTCGGCCCGTGGAGAGATTGAGATCACAGATGTCAATTTAGAGTATTTGAAGCGTGGCCACCTTCAGGTGGAGCTCTTCGGACGCGGGTTTGCGTGGCTTGACACGGGGACCCATGAGGCCCTTGAGCAGGCGACCAATTTTGTAAAAGTTATTCAAGAACGACAGGGCCTTAAGATCGCGTGTATTGAGGAAATTGCCTTCCGCCTTGGTTATATCAACAGGGAACAACTCAGGAACTTCGCCAGGGACATGGTGAAAAATGAATACGGCCGGTACCTGATGGAGATCCTTGAAGAAGACAAGGCCAGGAACAATGCCCATGAAGTTTATTGAGACGGCCCTTCCCGGGGTTATTCTCATTGAGCCGGATGTCTTCAGGGACGACCGAGGTTTTTTCACGGAAACCTTCCATCAAAGGAAGTATGCGGACGGGGGGATAGCCCGGGCTTTTGTTCAGGACAATCATTCCCACTCCAAGCGAGGCACGCTTCGCGGGCTTCACTATCAGTTCCGCCATCCGCAGGCAAAATTGGTTCATGTGATTACAGGAGAGATCTTTGATGTCGCCGTTGATATTCGGCATGGTTCCCCTACTTTCGGAAAATGGGTGGGCAGTCTTCTCTCCGGAGACAACAAGCGACAGATCTTCATCCCAGAAGGTTTTGCCCATGGGTTCTGTGTGATGAGCGAAACAGCGGATGTCCTATACAAATGCAGTGATCTGTACGCCCCGGATGATGACCGGGGACTCTTCTGGGCGGATCCGACCATCGGCATTGACTGGCCTGTCCAAACGCCCTTTCTTTCAAAAAAAGACAGTCAAAATCCAAAGCTAGCTCATATCCCTGAAGGAGATTTTCCAATGTACTACGGGACCGGCGATTAATATATGAGGCGAACTCCTTAGGCAGGCGCGTTCCCGCCGATCCGATCGGCAGACTGTGCCTTTCGGCAAGGGAACGAATCAGTTTCAGACGGCCTCCTTCCACCCCGTCCGCAAAGTGGGGCTTGCCTGCAGCCGCCCCGTCAAAATAATTGCGACCTGCCTCGGATTTTGCTATGGTATAAGAGGATGAGAAACGGAGAAGAACGATGCCTATTTACGAGTTTCGCTGTCTGAAGTGCAACAACGTCTTCGAAATTCTTAAAGTCAAGGACGAGGTTGAGATGAAGTGCCCCCACTGCGAATCAGAAGACTTTGAGCGTGTCTTGAGCACTGCTTCCTATTCGGTAGGCCTTGCCAAAGGCGAGTCGCGAAGACCGACGGTGCAATCAAGGCAATGCGCTTCTGGGACCTGCACCACCGTAGATATCCCTGGCCACTCCAAGCAATAGGAACGCACCTCCTCAATCAACGGAACCGTCCAGGAAACGGCTTGGCAAGCCGGCCGTCCCCTGTTATCATTGTTGACAGTCTATAACAACAAGGAGCCTGGTTTATGGAAGGTTCTCATCAGCAAGAAAAACGACAATTCAAACGCCTTTTTGAAAGAGAGGGAATCGACCGGATTCAGGATCGCATGGCCGTCCTTGAGGTGTTTCTCGGCGTTGAACAACACGTAAGCTTTAGAGACCTCGTGAACCTGTTGGAAGAAGATGGCTATCATTTTGAGCTGGGTTTCGTCAAAAAGACCCTGAACCTCATGTGCCGGTATGGCTTTGCCTCAAAGGAGAAATTTGAAGGTCAACCCACCCTGTACGAACATCGACACCTGGGTGTACACCACGACCACCTCATTTGCACGAAGTGTCAGAAGATCCTTGAGTTCAAAAACCCGCAGATGGAGCAACTGCAAGTGGAAATAGCGGCACTGCACGGTTTTCATGTGCTGCAGCACAAGATGGAGATCTACGGGCTGTGTGGAGATTGTCTGAAGGAACGTGTTCGCATGATGCCCTTATCCTATGCCCAAGAAGGCGAACATGGCATCATAGAGGAGTTCATGGGGGGCTCGCGTGCACAACTGCGCTTGGCTACCATGGGACTGCGCAGCGGTGATGAGGTAGAGGTCATAACGAACAGGGGTGAGGGGCAGCTTGTCGTGGCTGTAAACGCTACCCGCCTGGCCCTGGGGCGGGGTATTGCCAAAAAGATTATGATCAAGCCTAATGGGAGCCGAAGGGACCTGCAGTGAACCTGAGCGAATTAAAAGAAGGACAGACGGCCACAGTGGTCCGCGTGGGCGGTGAGGGTCCGTTTCGCAGGCGACTCCTTGAGATGGGATTCCTGCAAGGCACGCAGGTCTATGTGGAGAAATATGCTCCCCTCAAAGACCCTCTCGAGCTCATATTGAAGGGCTACCACGTTTCGCTCCGGGTCGACGAGGCCGCCCGGGTTCAAGTTGAAAATATCCAGGGCAAGAGGACATAGGATATGCCCTCAAAACCGATAACCGTCGCACTCGCTGGAAATCCTAACTCGGGCAAAAGCACGATCTTTAACAACCTGACCGGCACCCGGCAGAAGGTCGGGAACTGGCCCGGGGTCACCGTAGAGAAGAAAGAAGGTCACGTCACCACCAACGGTTACCGCCTCACCATTGTAGACCTCCCCGGCACTTACAGCCTCACCGCTTACACGATTGAAGAAATCGTAGCCCGCAACTTTGTCCTTGATGAGAAGCCCGATGTGGTCGTCGATATCCTTGATGCCTCCAACTTGGAGCGCAATCTTTACCTGGCAACACAACTTCGGGAACTCGACACCAAGGTCATCTTTGTGCTGAACATGGCTGATTTGGCGGGGCACCGTGGGGTCAAGATCGACGGAGACAAGCTCTCAGAGCTCCTTGATGTGCCTGTCGTATTTACGGTCGGCAATAGGAACAAGGGAACACAGGACCTCCTTAAAACGATCATCTCGGTGGCTGAGGCTGATATTGAGCTCCCCCGCACCCGCCGGGTCTATTACGGTAAGGAGATCGAAAAGGCCATTGGTGAACTGTCGGAGTTCATGAGGGCCAAGGTGGGTGGAAGACTTCCCTACAATATTCGCTGGATTGCCATCAAGCTTCTTGAGAAAGACAGAATTGTCAAAGACCAGATCCTTCAGGCGGCCGGTTCGGATGGGGAGGCGATACTCGACGAGGCAGAGAAGAAGCGTGCGAGGCTCCGCGATTTTTTTGACGAGGAACCCGAGATCGTCATGACGGACCACCGATACGGTTTTGTTGCCGGGATTATCAAGGAGGCCTTGAAGACGATTTCAACAGAAAGGGTGGATGTCTCGCGGCAAATAGACCAGGTCCTGACCAACCGCCTGCTGGGCCTTCCTATCTTCGTTTTTTTTATATGGGCCATGTTTCAACTTACCTTTTCATTGGGTGCCTATCCCATGAACTGGATAGACACTGGCGTGGGTTGGCTCGGTCAGGCGATAGGGGGATGGTTGCCGGAGAGTATTTTCCAGGATCTCATCGTCAACGGCATGGTCGCCGGGGTAGGCAGCGTCATCATATTTCTGCCGAATATACTCATCCTCTTTTTCTGCATCGCCCTGTTTGAAGATACGGGCTACATGGCCCGCGCCGCCTTTCTCATGGACAAGGTGATGCACCTGATCGGCCTTCATGGCAAATCCTTTATTCCCATGCTCATGGGTTTTGGCTGTAATGTCCCGGCCATCATGGCCACCAGGACCTTAGAAAGCGAAAAAGACCGTATCCTGACGATTCTGATCAATCCCCTGATGTCTTGTTCTGCGAGGCTGCCCGTATACATCCTACTGGCCGGGACCTTTTTTGGAGCCAAGGCCGGCAATGCCATCTTTTCCATCTACGCCCTTGGCATTGTACTGGCCATACTGGTGGGACGTGTATTTAGGTCCACCGTGCTTACGGGAAAGGTTGCCCCTTTTGTTATGGAACTTCCGCCCTACAGGGCCCCCATGCTAAGGGGTTTGCTGATCCACATGTGGGATCGCAGTAAGCTTTTTCTCAAGAAGATGGGGGGCGTCATCCTCGTCGGATCCGTGGTTATCTGGTTCCTGAGCGCCTTCCCGCGGCAGGTCGAATTTTCAAGGAATTACGATGCCGAAGTGGCGGGCGTGAGCGCCCAGTATCGTGCGCGCATCACCGAAGCGCAAGGTGAAACCCGGAAAGAACTGGTCAGGAAAAGACAAGAAGCCTTTTCCGCCATAGACTCGCAGAGGGCCAGGGAGAGAGTGGAAAGGTCCTACATCGGTCGTCTGGGAAAGTGGTTGGCCCCAGTTTTTTCTCCTGTCGGCATGGACTGGCGTGGCAGCGTGGCGGTACTGACCGGCTTTGTGGCCAAGGAGATTGTCGTCAGCACCATGGGAGTGCTGTATGCCGGGGGGACTCATGAGGATGAAAAGAGTGAAGCCCTAAAGTCAGCCCTGAAAAGATCTGGTATGACGCCCCTTGCCGCCTATGCCATGATGGCCTTTGTCTTGATCTATGTTCCCTGCGTGGCCACCATAGCCGCCATCAGGCGCGAAACCAATTCCTGGAAATGGACGCTTTTCAGTATCACCTACAGCACCTGTCTGGCCTGGCTCGTCGCTTTTATCATCTATCAAGGTGGCAAGCTCATCGGCCTGGCATAGTTCCCACTGATGTCCTGTGCGCCGAAAGGCCGTTTTGCCTGACCAACAAATTGAAAATGCCCTCTGCGAAAGGGCCTGTGCCTTTAACCGTCGCACGTATCCGATGTCGTGGTGCAGCTGGAGCCGCTGCAACACGGCGCGTCTTGCGTAACACTTTCCACGGGCCTGCCAGATTCACAGCAACAGCATGCCGGGCTGGGGGCGTGGACTACTCTCATCCATCTGCGCAGGGAGCGAGATACAGGCCTGATGGAAAGGACCAACAGCGCCAAGGCCCCGGCCACTTGTCCCCAGACGGGCACGACTTCAGCTGCCTGGCCCACCAGGGCCTTGGGGGAAAGTCCAAAAGACAGATAGAATTGATCCACCGCGAGACCGAAGAGCACGGTCGATATGGCGATCGTAGTCAGGTAAATGGCCGTCGTTCTCCTGCCCAAAACGCCCATTAGTACGGTGAGAGAGGTCACGTTGGTTGCCGGGCCGGCCAGCAGAAACACAAGGGCCGTTCCAGGGCTCACCCCTTTTAGGATCAGGGCCGCTGCAATGGGCGTAGAGGCCGTGGCGCAGATATAAAGCGGGATACCCACAGCCAGCATGACGAGCATGGACGTCAGACCGCCTCCCATGTAGCGAGTCAGCATCTCTGCCGGGACGACTGCCGTGATCAACCCGGCCAGAAGCAAACCGACAAGAAACCAGCCGGCCAAGTCAGCCCAGACTTCCGTGAACGCGTACCTGAGGCCCGCCCTGATCTTTTCCAAAAAGGTATGGTGTCGCTTGTGTTCGTCCGGGGAGCAGCCCTTCCCGTCACAGCAGCCATCTACAGGACAGGTCAGATCCGGTGCGACAGCGCCCTGATTCTCGCCGCGGCCAAAAAGATTTTCCGCCACACCGGCCACCACGGCTGTGATAAAGGCTACCACCGGCCGGGCCACAGTCATGACGGGGTCCAGCAAGGCGTAAGTGATGGCGATAGAATCCACCCCGGACTCTGGGGTGGATATCAAGAAGGCCGTTGTGGCCCCATTGTTGGCTCCCTGCTTCTTCAGCCCAACACCTGTGGGCAGCACACCGCAGGATCATAAGGGTATGGGAATCCCCAGCAGAGCGGCTTTGAAGACAGAGCGAAAGCGGCCCCGCCCGAAATGCTGAGCCACCGAATTTGGGTTTAGAAAAACCCGCAGCAGACCGGCGACAAGCAAGCCGAACAAAACGTACACGGACGATGCCAGGAGAAGATGCCAGGCCTCCTTTAAAACAGTTACAAGGAAGAACATACGTCCCAAAACCTCACTTTTTTATTCACGCACGTGCTCCAGACCAATATTGAGCAGGCCAGTAACGTGTTCGTCGTCCAAGGAATAATAAAGGACCTGAGCGTCCCGGCGTTTCTTTACCAAGGCCAGATCCTTCAGTCGCCGAAGCTGGTGTGACACGGCGGATTCGCTCAAGCCGAGAAAGGCGGACAGGTCACAAACGCACATTTCACCGCCCCACAGTGCCATGACGATTTTAAGGCGGGTCGGGTCTCCCAGGACCTTGTAAGTCAGGGCAAGACGGTCAAGGTCGTGGTCGGGGATCGCCTCCTGCCGTGCCCGGGCAACACGGTCCAGGTGCACCACGCGGACCTGGCAGCCGTCGTCTTTTAAGCGTTTAACCTCTTGGGAACTCACGGTAAGCTACCTTAGTATCTGAGCATATATTCAAATATACGGAACAAGCAGGGTTCTGTCAAGTCCTTTCACCATCTTAACCGCTGTATTTCCTTTGCAGATGCTCTCTGGTAATTAATGAGAAACCCTATAAATCGAAAAGACCTATAGGGTTTCCTTTCGCAAAAGATATCTTCTGTAAGGGTCTGTTGTAGCAAATTCAGCGTCGATCGAGGCTTCGAAGAAATTTGAGCCAAGATTTCAACAACGTTAGCAAGTGCGCTTGATCACCCCCCTGCTCAGCCAAGCATTGATTCAAGTTTCCTCTTTCGTGGAAGACACTCACTCAGGAATCCCTCCTTCCGTTCAAGGGTCCCCTGCATCCTTCCGGTCCTTTCATTCTATGCATTCCACGCTCACGGAATTCTGTCTTGAGTTGGCGGTATCGGTCATGGCCCAGCAGTTTCCGCACTTCGACCAGAAACTCAAATCGTTCGTTGGCCACATTAGTGAGAGCATGTTCAAATTTCTTGAATCGATCCCTACAAGCAGACTCGTCAAAGTTCTGTTCGTCCAGAATCATTTCCAGTTCGAGTTTTTCCTTTTGAACACTGCTTGTGAGATCAATCATTTGCCGTCGACTTCGCAGAAACAGGTCATCAAGCTTTTGCTGTTCCTCGCTGGTAAGACCGAGCTTTTTCGTCACTTTTGGCATTTGCCACCATTTGCCATGGGGTAACTTGAATTCTCCCGTAGCACAATGTTCCCTTGCAAGGCCGATACCTGAGGCCGCAAAAAAACAAATTATTGCAAGAATCGTCATTTTTTTCATCCATGCCTCCTTATTCATTTTGAGTTCATTTCGTGCATACCGGAAACTGGCGAGCCTTGTTGACCGACCTGCTTCCCGCAAACCCAGACCTTTTGTCGGGGAGCTTCACGTTTTCATGAAAATCTAATGTTTTAAACAACCTTTGTCCATCCATGATTGGGTCCAGTAATTCTTGTCCTCAATGTGTGTTCATCATAGCCGTATCCCCCTTCCGTGTGACTATTTGTCCTGTAG
>CAZCXI010000026.1:0-36864 GCA_964502635.1 uncultured Desulfobacterales bacterium | reverse complement strand
TTACCCCTTCTAGGGGTTAGCCCAAAGCCGGGTCCTCTGGACCCGGATCTTTACTAAGTGAGCACGGAGATGGGTCAAAAACCTCATACCAAAGAGCGACACGAGGTTATGCAAAGGTCTCCTTCTGTGTTGCGCTGCATCCTTCGTCATTGCGACGTACTATGAGTACGCCTCATTTCTCAGGACTTGCACGCCTTGAATTTGGAGCTTTTTGCCTTGTCGTCTAACTCGGACTTTTTGCGAGACCATCAACATTGAGATGGCCCGGCAACTCGTCTCGAGCTGGAATGCTGCCCCGTCCACAGGGGCTGTCTGGTGGACACCAACCGGTCAGTGGTCAAAAAAGGTCTCGGGCTTTAAGAAGCGTGGAAATCCTCCGAAAAATCAACAATATAAACATTCCCGTGTATTGTCAAGAAGAAATATGTCATATAAGGCTTAATGATGGAGCGGTTGCAAGGGTTTTGGATTGACTTTTTGAGTACACGCCTATATTCGACTTCTTGGAATCATGCCTCATACAAGGGGGAGAACACGATGAATCTTACTGCCTTGATTGACAGCATAAAGGCCCATCCGGACTTTCCCAAGGTCGGCATGATCCTGTGTCACGTGGGGGTGGTCCGGGGAACCTCCCGGGATGGGCGCCCCGTTTCTGGCCTGGACCTTGCCGTTGACCGTGACGCCCTGGCGGCCATTCTCTCTGAACAGAGAAAGCGGCCTGGCATTGTGGACATATTGGTCGAGATACAGGAAGGATCACTTAAGGTGGGTGATGAGGTCATGTTCATCGTGGTGGCGGGTGATTTGCGGGATCATGTGATTCCCGTATTGGGGGATACCTTGAATGCCATAAAAAAGCAGGTCACCCGAAAGAAAGAACACTTCATATAGGGGAAGAAAGGCAATGCCTACATTCAGCCATCTTGATGAAGAGGGGAGGGTGCGCATGGTAGATGTTTCTGAAAAGCCGGCAACTGCCAGGATAGCAGTGGCCCAAGGGGTGGTTACCATGCAGCCTGAGACCTTTGATCTGATCAGGGACCAAAAGGTAAAAAAAGGAAATGTCCTGGCGACCGCCCGCATTGCAGGCGTGATGGCCGCAAAGAAAACCGCAGAACTCATTCCCATGTGTCACCCCCTTCCGATTACGCACGCACAGGTGGATTTTTTCCCACAGCCTGAAACCCACAGTATAAGGATAGAAGCGGCCGTTCGAGTGGTCGGCCAGACCGGGGTAGAGATGGAAGCCCTGACGGCTGTATCCGTGGCTGCCTTAACGATTTACGACATGTGCAAATCCTATGACCGCGCGATGACCATCTCCGATGTTTACCTGCTGAAAAAATCAGGGGGAAAAAGCGGCACCTTTGTAAGGGAATGATGATGAAGGAGGCCCTAACTTACGACGTGGCTGAATTCAGAGAAGGCCGCTTTCAAGATGCCCAGGTCACGGCTATCCAGGAGGTGCCTTTGACGGTCTATCTCAATGGCCAAGAGATCGTCACGTTGCTCTGTATGGGAAAGCATCCCAACACCTTGGCAGTGGGATTCCTAAAATCTGATGGGTTCATTACAGACATAGGGCAACTTAAGGATACGCGCGTGGAGGAGGTGCTCAACGGGTTTAAGGTGCACGTTGAAACTCGTCATGATCCCTTCAAGCTCAGACCCCTTGCCAGATCTATCACTTCTGGATGCGGGAAGGGGACAGATTTTGAGCGGAATGTAGCAACTATTGCCACCACCCATGTGTCGGCCAGGCTGACTGTGTCACCGCAGCAGATCCTTGAACTCATGGCCCAACTCCATGAACGTTCCACCCTGTACCAGGCCACCAGGGGGTGCCATAATGCTTGCCTTGCCACACCAGAAAAAATCATGATCTTTCGTGAAGATATTGGCAGGCACAATGCGATTGACATGATTGGCGGTCAATGCTTTTTGGACAATATTCCCACCAGGGACAAGCTTATCGTGACGACCGGCCGTATTGCCTCAGAGATCCTCTTGAAGGCCATACGACTCGGGGTGCCTATCCTTGCGTCTGGTGCAGCGGCGACGCGGTTTTCCATTGATCTGGCCCGAAAGACCAACATGACGCTCATCGGGCAGGTGGCGCAAGGACGAATCATCGTTTACAACAGTGGCGGCAGGGTGGCGGGCCTATGACTGAAAAGGATTTTTTTAGGGTGGCCAAGCTGAAGGCCGTACTGGAGTTGATTCGCAGCTTGCCTTGCGTTGGCGAAGAGGCCGTGGCCCTAGACCGGTCTGTGGGCCGGATTCTGGCTCAAGACGTATGCTCCTCAATCGATCTTCCGGAGTTTAATCGTGCAACCATGGATGGCTATGCCGTTCAGGCACGATCAACTTTTGGGGCATCAGAGAGCATGCCGGCCCTTTTTGCTGTCGCGGGGTCTGTTGAGATGGGCGAGGTCCCAACGGTGTCTGTCAAGGCTGGAGAAGCGGTGCGCATCGCCACGGGCGGGATGCTGCCTGATGGGGCGGACAGCGTCGTGATGGTGGAACATACCCAGGCCCTTGATGCCCATACCGTTGAAGTCTTCAAAAGCGCTGCTCCCTTGCAGCATGTTATGGAAATCGGCGAAGACATTCGAAAGGGTGAAAAGATCCTCGTCAAGGGCAGCCGCCTACGACCCCAGGAAATGGGTGTCTTGGCCGCCCTTGGCCAGGCTCATGTGCCCGTTTACAAGCAACCTGTCCTGGCCATCATTTCTTCTGGTGATGAAATTGTGCCTGTTGACCAAACGCCCGGTATTTCCCAGCTACGCGATGTCAATGCCCACAGCCTCGCAGGTCTGATCTCGCTTTCAGGCGGGATTCCTCTCTACCTCGGGATTGCCAAGGATGACTTCGATGAATTGGATCGCCTCTGCCGGCAGGCCCTGGCCCAGGCGGACATGGTATTGATCTCTGGGGGCAGCTCGGTGGGCTCGCGGGATTTCACCCTGGAGGTCCTCCAAGGACTTCCTGATGCAGAGATCTTGGTCCACGGCGTTTCAATCAGCCCAGGCAAACCCACGATCCTGGCACGAAGCAGGGAAAAGGCTATGTGGGGGCTTCCCGGGCAGGTGACATCCGCCATGGTCGTTTTCCATGTGTTGGTCCGTCCAGCCCTTGAAAGGATCGGTGGACTTTCGGAATCCGAGCTGGGCAGGGGCCGGCACGTTCCCGCCGTGCTCAGCCGTAATCTGGCTTCGGTTCAGGGAAGGGATGATCACGTTCGCGTAAGGCTTGTGCGCCAGGGGGAACAGCTCTATGCCGAGCCTGTTTTGGGAAAATCAGGACTGATCCATACCATGGTCAAGGCCGATGGACTGGTCAGGATCGCTAGGGACTCGGAAGGGTTGGACAAGGGCGCCCCGGTGGAGGTCATGCTATTCTAGTTTCCATCCATAAACGGCCTTCTTCCCTCTGAGCAGTGTTCTTTCCAAAGGACATGCCGGTCTTGATCAGATTACCCCAGGAACTCACCATATAACGTTATCCCTCCATAGATGATCAGGATAACAAGGAGCCAGGAAAAGGCAATCATTGCCAGCAATGTTATGGCCTTCTTAATACCCATATCCTCTTGGCGCTCATTGAGTTTTTCCGCGCCGGGGTGCACCCACAGGAGGCTATGCTTATTTTAGATTCGCTATGAGGCACTTCCTCCGTGGTTAATGAAACTGGCCCATAAACCTTTCGACCTCTATCCTTAATTCGTAAATGTCTCCCATCATGGTCAGGAAGTCCGCCTCCGTGATATTCAACGCTGTTTGCACTTTGGTAGACACCTCTTGTTTATTGGCACCGCTCAGGTCGTCTGTTGAGACGATGGCGAGCAGATTTCCGAGGCAAATCATGCGCCGGAAATGTGCTGACGAGCTGTTTTCCTCGACTGCCGAGAGATCGCTCAAGGAATGAAACTCACACGCATTTCTGATTTTCTCCGGGAGCCTCCAGTGGTCACACAAGAGGGTGCCCAAAAAGGCGCTTGAGGGCATGGAAAAATGGCTTTCTGCTTCACTAAACAGGCAGCCCTG
The DNA here is from genome assembly GCA_964502635.1 of uncultured Desulfobacterales bacterium. GTDB lineage: Bacteria > Desulfobacterota > Desulfobacteria > Desulfobacterales. The sequence goes on along the minus strand of CAZCXI010000026.1, from coordinate 32,815 downwards.
TTCCTTGGAGAAATCCTTGAGTGCTTTGTAATGCTCGGGAAAGAATTTCAGGTAAACCAGCTTGCCAATGTCATGGAGGATGGCAGCGGACCACAATTCCTCAGGGGGCAACTGGGGCTCGTATTGATTGGCTACGTATTTCGTACACAGGGCGGCATAGAAAGAGTGAGACCAAAAGTCGTCCAGATCAGCCTCGCGATTGATTGCCAGGGAATTGATCACCGACAGGGAAAGAACCATACGGTAAATCTCATTGAGCCCCAGAAAGGCAATGGCGAATCGCACGTCTCCTATCTCTCTGGGGAGCCCGTAGTAGGCAGAATTGACGATTTTTAGGGCCTGAGCGAGCAGCGCCGGTTCACTGCTGATCAGTTCGGCCACCTTGTTGGTGTCCACGTTGCCGCTTTGGATCACACGCTGAAGTTCATTGACGACCCCCGGCAAGGATGGGAGTGTGCAGTGCTCACGCAGAAAGGTTCTCGGATCGATCTTGACAGGCTCAAGCATAACTTTTCTCAAAAATCTCCGTCAGGACCAGAAAAGCCCTCAACAACGGTTTAAGACCGTGTGATTACGGCCGTGTGCGCCTTTGGATATAGGGGCCATCGGGTGTAGGGGATGAACAGAACATGCCCAATGTGAAGCCGGGGCCTCCTGAAGGTAGGAGGACAAGCTGTTTCCAGTTAGCTGTTTCCCGCCACGGTGTGGCTATGTGAAAGGGGAGACCCCGGCCATTCATATGGAATCTGGTTGTCATGGCAGCCTATTCAGTTGGTATAGTATCGAAACCAAACGAAAATTTGGAGAAACGGATCTGCCACGCATTCTTATATTTTATTCATTATATCGTCCAGAGCTAAACAGAGGCAAGCCTGAATTACTATGGGTAAAATACGGATAAAATATCAGTATTAAAGGGACGAAAGGTAGGTTCTGAGATTTGTCTTTTGGTGCTTTATCCCCATTTTCTTTCTAATGTTGTCTCTGTGAGTCTCCACCGTCTTGCCTGATAGATTCATGAATCTTGCTATCTCTTTGGTGGTCTTACCCTCTTTAACAAGATTTGCTACCCGAACTTCTCTAGGCGTGAGGCGCCAATACTTCGAGGACAGCCTACGCGAAAAAGGTGAAATGATGTCGTTCAGGTTTGATTCCAGGATACTGATGCACGAGATCTGATTATGGTCCAATGATGTGTTCTTCAATTTTTCCAAATAGGGGAACACCAGATCCTTTACATTGGACAGGACTTTCTCTTCAAGCTCCTCCTTGTCCTTCTCTCTGCCTTTCAACAAAACTCGCAATGCGGTGTTGAGTTCCTCAAGGTTTTTCGCCTTCGTCCTCAATTGTGCGTCCTTTTCTCTCAGGTCCTTCTCAGCTCTCTGGCGCTGGGTAATGTCTATACCTGAACTAAGGGTACCGGTGATATTGCCAGCTTTGTCGGTCAATACGGTATTGTGCCATGCGATCATTTTCTCCGAACCGCTGCCAGTCAACATGGGATTCTCATAATATTCAACGGGCTGAACGTCGCCTGCCATCAGCTTTTGAAAGATCTCCCTGATTTCTTCCCTCATTCTTTCCGGGACAAAGGAATCAAACCAGTTCTTACCAACAACATCTTGTTCTTCAAGACTTAGGAGCGCCAAGCCTTTCTTGTTTATGAGGCTGACCCGTTCGTCAGGGTCAATGACGACGAACATGGCTCCCGCGATATCAAGATACTCTTGCGCCCTATCTCGCTCCCCTCGTATGGCCTCCTCAGCCCCCTTGCGTTTGTCCATTTCCCGTTTGAGTTGCTTGTTTGCGTTGACCAGCGCTGCGGTTCGTTTCTTCACGCGCCGTTCCAACTCATGGCGAGCGTTCTGGAGCCGCTGCGCCGTCTTGCGCTTAAGTCGCCGTTCGCTGAGCAGCGCGCCGATCTCAAAGGTCAGAAGCTGCAGACGTTCCATGCGTTTCTCAGGAAAGGCATTCGGGCTGTCAGCATATACCATGACGCCGCCCTCCAGTTGACCGTCAACTGTGAGCGGCAACGCCAGATTTGAACGATAGCCCAGCTCCAGGGCGTAGTCGCGCCACCTTCGGAAGCCCTCGTCTGCCTCCAGGTCGGCATAGCTGAAAGGAGCTCGGTTCAAAATCGCCTGGCTCATGGCACAACGGGCATCCGGTGATGTCGGTTCGCTAATCTGCAGAACGAGGTCATCCAGATACCTATCCACACGACCGGCGGACAGGATCGGCCTGATTTCCCCGTTAGCGTATCGGCCATACCACGACATGGAGAACCCATATTGCTCCACGATCTCTGATACAACAGTCTGAAGAAGTGCCTCCTCTGTCTCCTTTTGTTCAACATTATGCAAGACGGCAAGAACAGAGTGGCATGATACGTAATCCTTCAAGGCATCCTCAACGGCCCTGTGATTCCGCGCGTCTTTCTCCAGCGCCTCGACCCTTTGTTCCAATTCTTCGTAACTTGGCTTATCGGCCATCAGAAAATCCTCCAATTGCCTGAAGAGTGCAACAGGTCCTGATAATAAACAGATGATAGGAAGGATAGGGCTTCTCTCTCCCGCGGGGTGGCCCCGTTGCAGTCATTTTATCTTTGGACCGGAGTTCAAATGATCTTGTAAAATTGTATTCAATTCCAACTGTGATCGTCAAGGTAGGACCACTGAGGTCACAAAGGGTTTGAAAAATCACACATCATGTTGCGGGTCTCTCAAAGGAGGCCGGTCAAGAGAGATCTTGCCGGGATTGATGGCGCGCAAGAGGTCCAAGTTCCGCGTTTCGCTGCACCCTCGGTCACTGTGACGTACTATAAGTACACCTCATTGCAGAAGGTTTTCGAGCCTTCAATTTGGGTCAACCATAGATTGGGGGCATCATGAAGCGAGCTATTTCGAGGAGTTCAAGAATGAGGCATCGGTCAAAGATGGGCTGAAACTGAAATGCCAAAATGCGAAGTTATTTTTGCGCAACCCCCTAGTCAACCAGGAAGGGCAAGAAACTATGAAGTGGTTTGCCAGGTCCTACCAATTGCGCCAACTCTTGGAAACAGGCATCCTCTGCCCAGATGGGGATGTCCACGTAAGTTGTGCCCGTTGCCGGGTCTGTCGCCATGATTCCGCCATATTTTCCTACTGCAAAACGAACGACGGACCGGAACAGGGCATAGAAACCGGTCAGGTCACTGGTTAATATTTCCGGTGGAGCCCAGCTGCTTTGGAATCGTGCCATTGAAAAAAACCTTCTTTTGCGCGCTAGTTTTGATGGTTTCGTAAAAAGTCTTTTGTGAGCGAAATTGAGCATTTTGGGGAGAAAGCACTTGAGGTGTTCAGCGTTAAGAAATGCTAACTGTTTGAGGGTGTTAGCCCGAGTTTTAGCATTTTAGCTGAGCACCTCAAGGGCGCCCAAAATGTTCACGGAGCGAGCAAAATCGACTTTTTACGAAACCATCACTTTTAGTCTAAGACTTATTATCGGCATGCGCGAAGAAAACTTGAAAGTGCGACTCATAGCGTGAGACAAAGAGAAAGACTTGGAAGTCTCTGAAAAGGATTTTTCTCTGCGAACTCAGCGCCTCGAGAGAGTGGAACGAACGGGCGCTGCATGTTTGACTCCCAAGACAGAAACTTAGGAAATGGAACCTATTTCCTACTCCCGGTATTAAGAAAGATGCGGACTCATCCGGTCGTGTCCTGGCTCTTTGGCATCGGAAGAACGACTTGCACGCACACCACCCAGGGCGTAAGACCGGATGAAATATTCCAAGTCAACTTGCTGCCTGGGTGTCAACTCCCCAAATTGCACGGCACAATGCCGCAATGTTATAGCACCAAAAGAGAATTCGCGAGGCATTGCGGAGTCCCGGATGGTCTTGACCGGGACTTTCGCTAGACAAAAACGGCCATCGGTCGTTAATATATTCATATTGGCCGATCCGTTTGTCCTCGCTTTGCTGGCAACGTAACGAAACGAAAACCCGCCCCTGCTTATATCCATGATTTTACCCATTACCGTAAACTTAGGGCACAGCTCGGCAAAGCCGCCGTCGTGGACTTTGAATCGGTCATGTTGCCTCCCTTCAACCACCTCTTCTTCGTACCTTGGTTGTGTCGCATTTTTCATTTCTGAACCCCCCTTTGCGATTTTTATTCAGAGATGAAACACTAACAAAACATGTAAGGTGATGGACTTAGCATCCCAGTTCGACCCTGCGGATGACATGATTTCACCGGGGTGCTGCTTGGAGGCCCTGACAGAACAGTCCACGTTCTGTCAGGTGCTGGGTATGCCGATTTTGAGGTTCATTGGTTACCTCCGTTCGTCTTCGCCGCTTGTTTGTGGCCCCACAGTCTTTTGAGAGGATTCATCCCGCATTTGTCGAACAGTCTAAGGATATATTCGGGGCCGGTCAATGGGGCGTCGCCCCCATTCAGGGGTGGGGATTTCCTACTTTTCTGGGAGGTTTTTCCTTATCGGGAGGCAGGTGTCAGACACTCAAGCAGGTACCCGGATCAAGACCTGAGTGTTCCGAGTGCCGGCTGAGTGTGGTTTTCTCATGAAGCCAGAATGACAAGCCGCTTCAAGGCTCTCAGCTTTTCATGCACGTCTTCAAGGCGGACTGCAGGGTGTCGGCCGCCAAAAAGGCGCAGTGAACCTCTTTTTCAGGAAGGTCGCCGAGGACTTCGAGGATCGCTTCACCGGTGATATCTGAGAGGGGTTCGGTTTTTCCCCCAATGGCCAACTCACAGGCCACTGAAGCGCATACCGCGCTGCAACCGCAGCCGTCTGTGGTAAAGGAGGCATCGGAGACAATACCATTTTCAACTCGCAAAAAAATCTCCATGGTGTCACCGCAGTTTCCGGTTACACGACCGTATCCACTGGGATCTTCCATGGATCCCGAAAACCTTGGATGACGCCAGCGCTCATACACCTTCTGTCCATAAGTCTCAATGACGTCCTGGTTGATCTCCTCTTGCAGACGATCGGCAAACTCATCAAGTGCAGTGCTCATGTGGCTTACGTCTCCTTCTTCCGCATTAATCGGCCTGGCTGCCAAAAACCACCTTACTCGATACCGCTTCCTCCACTGTCAATGCCTTGTTGAGGAAACATGGCATTTTTTGTATAAGGACTGCTAGGGCAGGCGGCGCTTCTCGATTAAGATTACAGCCCCAGCCGTCTAGAATTCAAGAAAAAAGTGTGAAAAGAACCGGTATTGCAGACAGCCCCCTTCATGGTGGCAAGGCGCCTCGCTGGCTCTTTCAGCGCATGAAGCGGCTGGCACAGCAGCTCATCATCGCCATTGTGAGAGTATCGGGAGTTTCTTGAAGGATACCAATGAAACGGGCGTGTTGGACATAGTGTGCCAACTTTTCACGAGCATTCCCTCCATGACTCCATTACCCCGACGGGTGGGCTACACAATAAATGACGGATAGGTCCCATCAGCTGCTGCTTCTTAGCTCTATTTGCTTGTTTTTGACCACGATAACGCTATGTGTCTATTGGCAGGTGAGAACCCATGACTTCGTCAATTACGACGACAATGGCTACGTGACCAGCAACCGCCACGTGAGATCCGGATTGACCTGGGAAAACGTGGGATGGGCCTTCACCTCTGGAGATATGTCCAACTGGCATCCGTTAACCTGGCTATCTCACATGCTTGATTGCGAGATGTATGGATTGGACCCCAAGGGACATCACCTGACGAACCTGTTCTTTCATGTGGCAAACACCATACTCCTGTTCTTGGTTCTCACGCGGATGACCAGCGCTGTTTGGAGGCCGGCCCTGGTTGCCGCCTTGTTTGCGGTGCATCCGCTTCATGTTGAATCGGTCGCTTGGGTGGCAGAGCGTAAAGACGTCCTGAGCGGTTTCTTCTGCATGATTGCGATGCTGGCGTATGCCTGGTACACGGAACGGCCCGGCCCCTGGAGGTATCTGGTGGTTTGGCTCTCCTTTGCATTGGGATTGATGGCCAAGCCGATGTTGGTCACCTTGCCCTTCGTACTCCTCCTCCTGGACTATTGGCCGTTAAGCCGTCTGGGCCTCTCATCCACAAGAGACAACCTGAAAAAGGCCTGGAAGCGGGTTCGGGAGAAACTGCCTCTTTTTGCACTCGCGCTCGCTTCCTGCATCGTCACCTTTCTTGTCCAGCGGCATGGCCCTGCTGTGCAATCCCTGGAACAGATCTCTTTTCAAAGCCGCATCGCAAACGCCTTGGTGGCCTATGTCGGCTATATGGTGAAGATGATCCGGCCAAGCCATTTGGCAGTCTACTACCCGCATCCCATGAACAGCCTGCCGGCATGGCAGGTTGTCGGTGCAACCCTGGTGTTGATAAGTATTTCGATCGTCACCTTTCGGCAAATGCGCTCGCGTCCTTATTTGATCGTTGGCTGGCTATGGTACCTCGGGATGCTTGTGCCTGTTATCGGCATTTTGCAAGTCGGAGGCCAGGCCATGGCGGACCGGTATACCTATTTGCCGATGATCGGTCTGTTCATCTCTGTCACCTGGGGTGTGTCCGGCATGATTCCCCGTTGGGCCGGCCACAAGGTTGTTCTTTCCGTGGCTACGGGTCTTCTGGTTCTTGCGTTGGCCCTTTCTGCCTGGTTCCAGGCACATTACTGGAGAAACAGCGAAACACTGTTTGAACACGCCCTGCAGGTCACGGCCAACAATCAATTGGCCCACAACCAATTGGGACTGGCATTAAGCCGGCAGGGCAGGACCGATGAAGCCATAGGGCATTTTCTCGAGGCTTTGCGCATTACGCCTCAATATGTGAATGCCCATATCAACCTGGGCAATGCCTTTAAGGACCAGGGGAAGCTTAGTATGGCTGTCAGTGAATATCAAAAGGCACTTCATTTCGTTGCGAACCATATCACGGCCAGGAATAATCTGGGTATTGTGTTCGCCATGCAGGGAGACATTGAAAAAGCGGTAGCCCTTTTTTCCGGGGTCCTCAAGCTGGATCCCAACAACACACGGGCTCTGAACAACATGGGAATTGCTCTGGCAAAACAGGGGAAATTCGATAAGGCTATTCAACATTTTTCCAAGGCCTTGCGAATAGATCCTGAGTCTGCTTCGGCAAGAAAGAATTTGGAACAGGCCTTGATTCGGCAGGGCAACGCAACGGGCACCCCCCTTTCTCCGTTGCTCCCGTTTCCAACTTCATCGGGCCCAGGGCCGCACGGCTCGCGATGAAAGAAGGGACAAACACCATGGCTGATTTTTCGGAACTCTTGAGGCGGAGACGATCCATCAGGGATTTTGAGAACAAGGACATACCGTTGGAACTGATTGAAGAGATTATCGGGGATAGCTGTCTGGCACCGAGTTCTGGGAACGGGCAACCATGGAGGTTTATCATTATCCAGGACCGGCGATGGATGAAAAGGCTTTCCGATGAGAGCAAGAAGAATTTTCTTGCAGATATTGAAGGCAACCCCGGGGCTCCCGTCAAGAAGTACGAGACCGCCCTGAGAAAAGAGAGCTTCAACGTGTTTTATAACGCCCCATGTCTTATTTACATCGTGGGTGCCGAGGATATCCCGTCAGTCCACGTAGATTGCACACTTGCGGCGTGCTACTTGATGTTCTCCGCAGTCGCAAGAGGTCTGGGCACCTGCTGGATCGGTTTGGGCTCTAACATCAGGGCTCCTGAGATTCTTCGGGCGATTGGAATGCCCCGAGATTGTAAAATCGTCGCCCCGATCATTGTTGGCTATCCGAAGAGCATTCCCGCCCCTCCGGACAGAAATGAGCCCCGGATTCTGAAAGTGGTTTGCTGAGAAATCGATATGGAGAAAAAGCCGACCTACGAGGACTTCATCCGCAGGATGGGTGCATCTGAGAAAGTTGAACACGAGCTTGAAAGAGGGATGCAATACCATCATGCAGGGCAGTTAGAGAAGGCGGAAGAGATTTACAGAAAAATACTTGAGGTTGCCCCCGATGATACAAGGGCCTTACATCTTTTGGGTGTCGTAGCTGATCAGGTCGGCGAGACGGGGACAGCCATACGGTTGATCACTAAGGCCATTGAGCATGGGTCTGAAGATCCAAGCTGTTTCAACGACCTCGGCAATGCGTTTGTCAATCATGGGAATTCGCAGGAAGCGCTGTCGTGTTTTCGAAAGGCTCTGAAGCTCAACCCGAACCTGGCGGGGGCCCACAACAACATGGGTCATGTACTTGTGAAGCAGGGCAGGATTGCCGAGGCGGTCTTATGTTATAAGAAGGCACTGACAGTAAAGCCGGATTACGCTGAAGCCTTCATGGGCCTGGGCATTGCGCTTGTTCGACAATACAATATGGGTGAAGCCATCTCGTGCTTCCAGAAGGCCGTGGAACTGAAGCCGGATTGTGCTGAGGCTTATGCGTACATGGGCATGGCTTTCAAGCATTACGGAAAGGTGAATGAGGCTATTGCCTCGTACCGAAAATCCTTGGAAATCAAACCAGACTTCGCTGAAGTGTATGGCGAGCTATTCCACCAGTACCAAAGGACGTGCGCCTGGCAGAAGCTTGAGGGCCTGTCATCGAAACTCGACGGCCTGACGCAAGAGGCACTGGAGACCGGCACAAGAGTTCCGGAGACGCCTTTCGTTAGCCTTGCGAGACACGGTGATCCATCTCGAAATCTTGCCGTGGCACGGTCATGGAGCACTGAGATTGTCAGGGCTGTATCGACGTCCAGGGCGGACTTTTCCTTTGAGGATCGCATATCGTCAAGAAGGAAAGTGGTTATCGGCTATCTCTCAGGTGACATACGTAATCATCCTGTAGCCCATGCGATGCTGAGCCTCTTTGGGGCGCATGACCGAACCAAGTTCAAAGTGTATTGCTATTCATATGGCATGGATGACGGAAGTCCGTACAGAAAACGAATAGAGAAAGACAGCGACAGGTTCATCGTTTTCGGCGAGTTGGGCCATATAGATGCAGCCAGGCGCATATACGAAGATCACGTCGATATTCTTGTCGATTTGACCGGACACACCTGGGGCAACAGAATGGAAATCTGCGCCCTGCGCCCAGCCCCGGTTCAGGTCAGCTACCTCGGCTTTCCAGGCACAACCGGGGCCAGCTTCATTGATTACCTTATCACGGACAGAATCGTGACGCCCGAGGATCATGCCCCTTACTACAGCGAGAAATTCGTCTATATGCCTCACAGCTATATGGTTACTCATCCCAGCCGGGGCATCTCAGATAAGGAGTTGAAAAAACAAGACCTGGGATTTTCCCAGGATGACTTCGTATTCTGCTCATTTAACCAGCCGTATAAGATTGATGCCATAACGTTTGCCGCCTGGATGAAGATCCTCAGACGGGTTCCGAAAGGCGTTTTGTGGCTTCGGCAGATGAACAAGGCGGCGCGAAACAACCTGAGGCGGGAAGCAGAAAAAGGAGGAATCAGGAAACAACGGCTCGTCTTTGCAGAAAAAACACCAACAAAGGAAGAACATCTGGCCCGACTCGGACTCGCGGACTTGGCGTTGGACACGATAAGTTACAACGGACACGTGACGACGACCGATGCCCTTTGGACAGAGGTCCCCGTGATAACATTACAGGGGAGCCATTTTGCATCGCGGGCTTCCTCGAGTATGCTCATGGCCATCGGGCTGCCTGAACTCATTACACACAGCTTGGAGGCATATGAAGCCCTTGCCGTGAGGCTCGCCCAGAATCCAGACGACCTGGTCCGTGTGAGGCAAAAACTTGCAAGGAATCGCTTGTCAGAACCGCTTTTTGATACCGCCCGATTTGCCGGGAACCTGGAGAGGGCCTTCAAGGAGGTTTGGCGGGTCTTTGTTGCCGGTGAAAAGCCACGACAAATCAAGGTGACAGAAACTTGATGAGCTCGCAAGAGGGGCCTTTTCCAAACAGATAAGTTGTTGGCCAACATGATTGTTTTACCCCGTCCTTTAACGGGCGCCCCTGTTTTTGCTGCCAGTCCGTTGACATTTCAAGAAACGTCATATAGGTATCAAACAAGGAAGGTTGCGGACGGAAGGGCCATCTTCGCTTGACAGCAGGCCCACTCGAGAAACGATGCCTATTTGACAGTGAAAGCGAACCCGTCAGAGGAGAAGAGGAAAAGCCCCCGGATAGACTTTCATCTGGGGGTGATGATCAGGGGGCGGCAGGGGTTAAGGGAAATACGGAACTTTGGCCTCTATGGGGTGTATGTTCGGACGGAGGATCCATCACAGTTCAAGAGCGGAGATGAAATCTACCTGATCACGAAATTTCCTTCTGAAAAAAAGGCCATGCAGCTGAGGTCCAGGGTGGCCCATGTATCTGACAAGGGTATCGGGGTTGAGTTCATAGACGTAAACCCCAAGAATGCCATGTCTATGGATTACTGTTTTAACATTTTTAAACATACCGTGCCGCTGCCGGGCACATAAGAAACGACAACCGCTGGGATGTGACCACACCTGTTACGGGAGCTATTGTCCAACTCAACACCCTTCATACCCCATGTGATATCCTCGTCCCTTTCCGGTAAGGAAATTGTGCAGGCCTTTTCGAGGTTGTACTTCCTTTTTTGAGGATACCTGTTTTGACTGATAACCTGCCATCAACACAACGCAAGGAGTGAGCCCATGTCTGAGGTGCAAGATACCATCGTGGTGCGTGCCCTGGTAGAAATGACCACGGCTTCCCTTCGGGCCATTGTGGCAAATGCCAAAAAGGTCTCAGGGCCTGACGAAAAAGGGGTTTATCGCGTTGATACAGCCGATCAGGTGAGTGCGATGATATCTCGCTTTTTGCTGGAAAATGACTTTGAAAGTTTTGTAAAGGATATTGCGAACTACCGGCGCTAAACTCCCTCTCGATGTCTTATGAGACGATACCTCATCAAAAAAGAGCCGTGTGAGCCCGCAGGGTCGGTCTTTTCCATCCCCTACAGGGATGTTCTGAACCCTGGCCAATATGAGGCCGTTACGACGTTGCAAGGGCCTCTGCTGGTCATTGCGGGGGCGGGCAGTGGCAAAACGCGCACCCTCACATACCGGGTTGCCAGGCTCGTTGAAGAAGGGGTCTCCCCGGGTTCTATCCTGTTGCTCACCTTCACACGAAAGGCCTCGATGGAAATGCTTCGCAGGGCTGCCGCCCTGCTGGATCAGCGCTGTGAAAAGGTGGCCGGCGGCACCTTTCATTCCTTTGCCAACTTGATCTTGAAAAGATATGCCCGGAAGCTCGGTTTTGAGGCAGGCTTTAATATCCTGGATCGGGCCGACGCAGAAGACGTGATCAATTTACTCCGCGCAAGACTGAAGTTCAATCTCAAACAACGCCGCTTTGCCCGCAAGAGGACCATTGCCAATATCTACAGCAAGGCGGTGAACAAGGTGATCCCCGTTGAGACTCTTATTCTGGAAGATTATCCCCATTTCGCAAAGGACACTGCCGACCTTCTCCGCCTTTATGAGGCGTACCAGACATATAAGAAGAAGCATTCTCTCATGGATTACGACGATCTACTTGTCGGTCTGAAGACGTTGCTTGAAGAGCACCGGGACGTGCGGGAGACACTTTCTCAAATCTATCATTACATCATGGTGGACGAATACCAGGATACCAATAAGATTCAGGCCGATATTGTCAGACTATTGGCTGCGACGCACAATAATGTCATGGTCGTTGGCGATGACTCCCAATCGATCTATGCCTTCCGCGGGGCCAACTTCGGAAACATTATGGATTTTCCAACAACATTTCCAGACACAAAACTCATCAAACTGGAAGAAAACTACCGCAGCACCCAGCCTATCCTCAACCTGACCAACGTCATTATAAATCGTGCGCGAGAAAAATACACGAAGGTCCTCTTTACCAGGAAGAAAGACGGCGCTCCTCCGGCCCTGGTGATGGCAGAAGATGAACACGCACAGTCACAGTTTGTGGCCCAGAGGATCCTTGAACTGCGAGAAGAAGGTGTTCCCCTGGGTGAGATCGCGGTGTTGTTTCGCTCCAGTTACCACGCCTTTGACCTTGAGATTGAGCTGAACAGCAGGGACATTCCCTTTGTAAAGGTGGGCGGCTTCAAGTTTATGGAGACCGCCCACATCAAAGATCTTCTGGCTCATATGAGGATTCTGGCCAATCCCCAAGATTCTGTGAGCTGGCATCGGGTCCTGCTGCTGTTGGAAAGCATTGGGCCCAGGGCGGCGGACGAGATATTTCAGGGGGTATTGCGCTCCGGCAGGGGCGTTGCCGGTCTGACGACCATAGAGCCAAAGCCTCGATACGCCAAAGTCTTTGAAAGGTTCAGGCAGGCGATGCAAAGCCTTGAGACAGATCCGCTCCCCGTGGCCGAGGTTGGGGCGAGACTTGTGCAGTATTATCAGCCTGTTTTGGAAAGGAAATTTGACGATTATCCCAAGCGTGCCAAGGACCTTGAACACCTCGTCATGATCATGGAACGTTACGACGGCCTTGCAGCATTCCTCTCGGATATGGCCCTGGAGCCCCCCAGTGCCAGCATCGACAATATGCTTGCCACCGATTATGATGATGAGCAATTGGTCCTTTCCACGATTCATTCAGCCAAAGGGCTGGAATGGCACACGGTGTTTGTGATCTGGACCCTGGAGGGCCGGTTCCCGGCTATGTATGCCGTTCGCAGCGATGAAGACATGGAAGAAGAGCTTCGTCTCATGTACGTGGCCGCCACCCGGGCCAAAGAGAATCTTTACTTTAGCTATCCCATCAATATTTATGATCGAAGTACAGCGATGGTGCTGTCCAGGCCATCGCGGTTCATCGAAGGCATTTCCGAGGATATCCTGGAACCATGGTCCCTGGTGACCCATGGGGGAGACGAAGATCTCCAATGGTAGCATCCGGTTTACGAGACCTTTGAGAGGGGGCTTTTCGGAGGTCTTTCTGTTTTTGGCTTTCATAATCTGCTGTCGTCATGATTCCTATTCGAGACACGATCCGGGCAGAGACCTATCCCGTTGTTAACAGTCTCATTATTGCGATCAATGTCCTGGTGTTTTTCATAGAACTGTCACAAGGGCCACGACTTGGTGCATTCATCAAGACTTACGGACTTCTGCCGGCCCGATATTCTGTTCCCCAGATCTCGGTCTTATTCAGCACTGGCCAGCAGGCGATTGCTTTTCTCACCTTCATGTTCCTGCACGGCGGTTTTCTTCATTTATTGGGCAACATGTGGTTTCTTTACATCTTTGGCGACAACGTGGAAGACCGGCTGGGGCACGTTCGCTATCTCATCTTCTATCTGGTGTGCGGATTGGCTTCAGGGATCTCTCACCTGGCTCTCAACTGGCACTCTCAGACGCCCACCATTGGCGCCAGCGGCGCCATTGCAGGTGTGATGGGCGCCTACCTCATTCTCTATCCCAAAGCCAAGGTACTCACCCTGGTGCCGATTTTTTTCTTTTTCCAGTTTTTAGAGATCCCGGCATTCCTTTTTCTGGGCGTGTGGTTCTTGTTTCAGTTTCTCAGCGCTGCAGGGCCCTCGGCTCAAATGGGCGGCATTGCGTGGTGGGCCCATATTGGTGGTTTCATGTTCGGCATCATCTTTTTAAAACTTTTTGAGATGCTGCCGACAACGGGGACGGGCAAGAAGTTTCAGGGCCTGACCAGGAAACGCTCAACCCCGCGCCTCCAGGTGATCCGCCCTGCTGATGTGGGAGGTGACCCGAATCTTTACGGGGTTGTGTCCGTGAGCCAGCGTGAGGCCCTGTTCGGCGTCCACAAGCTCGTCAATATCGCACAAGGTTTTAAGAAAAAGACCTTTTTGTTGACCATACCGCCAGGCGTTTCAGCAGGGAGCAAGCTCCGCTTGAAAGGGATGGGGCGAGAGATGCCGGAAGGCGGAAGGGGCGACCTGTACCTGAAGGTACAGATCACGGGGTAGTGCCCCCATCAGGGGCTTGCTTCTTTGTCTCCGGGTTGATAATAAGAGACCGACCGGCGCGTTGTCGCCTGGAGGCATGAAATCCATGGCCCGTGACAAAGTGCGTGGCCGATTTTCAAGGCATAGGGTTTTTTGAACGGCCCATAACGATCGCATGAAGGAGGTAGCCAATGAGTACCGAAGCACTGCAAAGCCTGGTAGCTGAGATGGACGGCTCAGTATCTGTAGATGATGGCGGGAAGGTGGCAGTTCAAGATGAAAACAAACTGCGTGGCGCCCCCGTGGACATACTGGCCAAAAAGGCCGTTTTCGGCGAGCCCGGACAACTGGCTGCTGCCAGGTGGATATTATGGGAGCTTGGTCAGGTGTTGGGTATTTATCCGGCATCGATTAACGGGCTCTACATGGCCCGGGGCCGGGGCGAGGTTCCAGTCAATTTTACCGTGCCCGCCATCAATCTGCGGGCCATGGCCTATGACAGTGCCCGCGCTGTTTTCAGGGCTGCCCTGCCCAGAAAAGTTGGTGCCCTGATTTTTGAGATTGCCCGCTCTGAGATCGGATACACCAGCCAGCGGCCGGCCGAATACCTCAGTGTGGTCATGGCGGCTGCGATCAAGGAAGGCCATCGAGGGCCTCTGTTTGTTCAGGGGGACCACTTTCAGGTCAATGCAAAGAAGTTCAAGACCGATCGGGATGGCGAACTTCAGGCCGTGTCCGACCTCGCAGGCGAGGCCATAAAGGCTGGCTTCTACAACATTGATATCGATACGTCCACTCTGGTGGACCTGAGTTGCTCTACCGTGGATGAGCAACAGCGTAACAATTACGAGATATGTGCGAACCTGACGACCTTTATCCGTGAACGAGAGCCTGAAGGCGTGACCATCTCAGTGGGTGGCGAAATCGGCGAGATAGGTGAAAAAAACAGCGACGAGATCGAACTGCGTGCCTATATGGATGGTTACAACCGAAGCCTGCCGCACGGGATGGTCGGGCTTTCCAAGATCAGTATCCAGACCGGTACCTCCCATGGGGGCGTTCCTCTGCCTGATGGGACCCTGGCCCAGGTCAAGATAGATTTCAAGGTGATCAAGGCATTATCGAGAGTCGCCCGCCAGGCCTACGGCATGGGCGGGGCGGTCCAGCACGGGGCATCGACGCTGCCTGACGAGGCCTTCCACCAGTTTGTGCAAAACGAGGCCACAGAGGTGCATCTGGCCACTGGCTTTCAGAATATCGTATATGACCACACGGCATTTCCGGACGACCTTCGCCAACGCATCTACGATCATATCAAGACGACTCATGCCAACGAACACAAAGAGGGCCAGACAGAAGAACAGTTCATCTATAAAACACGGAAGAAGGGCTTGGGTCCTTTCAAGGCAGAACTCTGGGCGCTGCCAGACGAGGTGCGAGGTGCCATTCGCGTCAGTTTGGAAGAAAAGTTTGGTTTTCTCTTTGACCAGCTCAGTGCGGGAGACACGGTAGAAGTCGCCCGGCGCTATGTGCCGCCGGTGGAAATCCACAAGAGCCTGGCCGATTACACCGGTCCGGCAGCCAGGGAGGAAGATACCTCGGGGCTGGCGGACTGACCGGCCCGCTTTCTGAAGGCCCGTCATTGCGTCCCTGATGAGGGGGGCTGTGTCTGGAGCAGGTATTCCCTTTTTGTCAGAGACTTCAGGGGGATGGCTGATGCACGACGGTCTGGGTAAAGGCAAAGCAGCGCTGTTTGTCAGGGTCAAAGACGTCGTCAGGCCTTTTGCAGGCTCTTGAACAGATCAAAGGCCTGCTTGGGTGTGGCGCCATCATGTACAACGGCATTTAAGGCCCTCATCATGGCCACGGGATGGGGGTTTTGCCAGACATTTCTCCCCAGATTGACGCCGATCGCCCCTTTCTGCAGGCCGTCGAAAACAAAATCAAAGACCTCCAGCTCTGTTTCGCATTTTGGTCCGCCTGCCATGACTACGGGGACTGGACATCCGTTGGTGACTTTCTCAAAATCTTCAGGGCAGTAATAGGTCTTAACGATCTTTGCGCCCAGCTCAGCGGCGATACGGCAAGACAGGGCCAGATAGCGCGCGGTTCTTTTTGCAAGCTCTTTGCCGACCGCCGTGACCGCCATCACTGGAATCCCATAGTCCTCACACTCATTGACGAGCCAGGCCAGGGATTCCAGGGTCTGCTTTTCGTAATCCGTTCCCACAAAGATGGAAAGACCCACGGCCGCCACGTTGAGTCGGATCATTTCTTCCACAGCGGTGGTGATGATCTCATCGGATAGATCTTCCCCGATAACGCTGGTACCCCCTGAAACCCTCAAGATGATGGGCGTATTGACATCCGGGTCGATACAGGTTCGCAGAACGCCTCTGGTGACAAACAGGCCGTCGGCATAGGCAAGGAGGTCTCTGACGGTTTCACCCGGCCTCTCAAGACACCTTGTGGGGCCCTGGAAATAACCGTGGTCGATGGGCAAAAACTGGCAGCGCCCATCCGGTTTAATGAGGCGGGACAGGCGATTTCTCATGCCCCACCCGAGGTTGTTGGCCCCTTTGATCGTTTTTCCCTGGGTTTTTTCTTGTTCTGGTGGCATTTCGGACACATTCCTTGACTCCAAAAGGCCTTCTGCATCTGCCATAGCCGTCTCCTTCCTCTGTTGGATTGGGCGATTAAGATGAAAAACCCTGCGTCGCGAACCGCAAGAGCGAACGCACTGCCCAAACGATACGGGCAGCACCACGGTGTTATCTGTGCGGTTCGATGATCACTTTGATGGAATCCTGGGCCTTGGCCACCAATTCAAAGCCTTGGCTGGTTTCCTCCAGGCTCAGCCGATGGGTAATCATATCCCTGACCCGCACCCGGTGGGCTCGAATGAGCGCCAAGGCGATTACGTGATCTGCCGGGCTTCCGGCATATGAGGTCGTCAGGGTGATATCATTTCGGAAGAAAAGATCGTTGATGGAGACGGGAATCGTGACCCCTGGATCCGTAGGCGCAAAAAACAGGACCGTGCCCCCTCGTTCCACCAATCCCAAGGCTTGCAGGTTGGCCGATCTTGCACCCGTACACACCATCACCTTGTCTGCCAGCCAACCATCATTGGCCCCGCGAAGCTCAGACGACACATCTGTGTGTGCGTGGACGACGATGTCGGATCCCAACCTCTTGGCGGTTGCCAGGCGGTTCTCGCTCACATCGGTTGCCAACACGCGACCCGCCCCCATGGTACAGGCAAGCTGTATGTGAAGCAGGCCTGCAATCCCGCTTCCCATGACCACCACCGTGTCCCCTGGACCAAGCCCTGCAATTCTTTGGGCACGGAGCACACAGGCCAGGGGCTCTGCGAAACTGGCTTCCTCAAATGAGACCCCGTCCGGAATAAGACAGACCCCACGGTCCACATTGATGGCAGGCAAACGCACGTACTCGGCAAAACCGCCAGGGTCGAAATTGGTGCTGCGCAGGGTATCACAGACCGTATGATGTCCCCTCAGGCAGAAACGGCAACGGTTGCATGGGACATGGTGGCATGCAACGACTCGATCCCCCTTCTTGTAACGGTCTACGCCTTGGCCGACCTTAACGACTTCTCCGGCAATCTCATGGCCGAGCACCAGAGGGGCCTTCTTGATGCGATACCATTCCATGACATCGCTGCCACAGATACCGCTGGCTTTTACACGCACCAGGAGTTCACCCGGGCCTATCTCAGGCGTTGGGATATTCTCTACCCGGATGTCGTGGTTGTTGTAATACCTGGCTACACGCATGAATTAAAGGTCTTTCTGGGAAAGGCACAGTTGACGCGGGTTTAAGCAGTTTAAACGGTCTAACAGTGCTGGCTTTAGTGCAACTGCTCCATAAATGTTTCTACGTCTATCCTTAACTCGTAGATGTCTCCCATCATGGCCAAAAACTGTTCCTCCGTACAATCCAGCGCCGTCCTTGCTGCGTCAGCTATTCTTTCTTTCGTGGTATTGCTCAGCTCGCCGGTGGAGAGAACAGTCAGCAAATTTCCCAGGCAGATCATCCACTGAAAACGCATTGACGGGCTGCCGGCCTTCATGCCTGAAAGATCCTCTAACGTGTGAAACTCACACGCCTGTCTGATCTCATTTGGAAGTCTCCAGTGCTCGCACAGCAGGGTGCCCAAAAAGGCACTTGATGGTAGCGAAAAATGCTTTTCCGCTTCGCTAAATAGACAGCCGTGTTCCTTGCAATAAGCGATTAGGGCCCGGTAGTGATCCGGGAAAAACTTCAGGTAAACCAGCTTGCCGATATCATGCAGCATGGCCGCTGACCATAGCTCCTCAACCGATAGGTGAGGCTCGTATTTTTTGGCCAGGTATTTGGTGCAAAGGGCTGCATAGAAGGAGTGAAACCAGAACTCATTGAGTTCATCTTTCTTGTCAATGGCCAGGGTGTTAATCACAGACAGGGAAAGGACCATGCGATAGACCTCATTGAGGCCCAGAAATGCAATGGCAAACTGCACGTTTGTGACTTCCCTGGGAAGCCCGTAATAAGCGGAATTGACGATTTTGAGCACTTGGGCCAGGATCGCCGGATCACTATTGATCAGCTCGGCTATCCTTTTCATGTCCACATCGGCATCGTGGATCAGGCTCTGAATTTCGCCCACCACCGCCGGCAAGGCTGGCAGCGTGCAGTGCTGACGCAGGAATGTGTTGGGGTCAATCTCAATGGGAGCGAGCATGGCTTCACCTGCCTCGTAGTGAAATGATGGTCTCGTTGCAAGAAAGAAAGAGATGCCGTTCAAGTGTGTAAGGCGTTTCCCAAAGGTCCTTCTTTTTTTATAACTACAGAAAAGGGCTCGTGTTGTCAAGAGCACTGCGGATCCTTGAAGATTTGATTGCCGCTTGCAAGACCGACTATGATACGTTGCACATCAAAAGATGGCCAAACGTTTACGTATCGAATTTTCTTCAAGACTGTGTTAACGTTACCATTTTAACGAGGTTGACATCATGGGGGAAAAAGAACGCGACGTATTGAAGACCTTGGGAAATATCCTGTTAGCCCTAGGTGTAGGGGTGTGGGGGGCTTACGCCGTGTTGCGCTTTGCGATGGGCTGGGAGGTGACGGCACGCCAGTTCTTGCCATACCACCTGGCGGGTGTCGTGCCCGGCATGATACTTCGACGGCATCGGTTTTTCCGGCGTGTTGGGCGGCGGCTATTGTCCCGATCCGACGATTCTAAGGATGGAGGCAACTAAGGCCTCGCGCAAAAACAACTTCACATTTTGGCATCTCGGCTTCAGCCTATCTTTGACCGATGCCTCATTCGCAAACTCCTCGAAATAGCTCGCTATTCCTCCGGTTTTGCTCAATCGGATCGGCCAAATCTGAACCAAATCTGAGCGCCAATTCTGCGAACTTGTTTTTGCGCGAGCCCTAAACAGGGTTCATCCAGGCATTTTGGAGGGATACCAGCCTACTTGGAATCCGCCTCGCCAAAGACCTCTGCTTGGTACACTTGTACTTCGGTCTCAGGATCCTGCCATGCCTTTGGCGACATGCCGCCTTTTAGACACAGGTGCTCAAGAAACTGTTCCTTATCCGGCACCTGTTCCCAAACCTGGGGAAGGAAGGTGGATCGGTGCATGCCGCGGGACAGGATCACACCATCCACGAGGGGTTCAAGCTGACGTTTTAGGTCCTCTCCGTCCTGGAAACTGAGTTTTTTGGGTACCGATAAGATGCTCACCTCGATATCTATCTTGGACAGCTCCGCCGCGCCCAAGGGTGGAAATCTCGGATCATGAAATGCGGCGTTCCGGGCGTTTTCTTCCACGCATTCCGCAAGGGACGAAACAGGCTCAATGGTGCCGATGCAGCCTCGAAGTCGGCCCTGGGTGTGCAGCGTCACAAAACACCCCCCTCTTTTTGTCAAAGCAGGAGAGGGCGTTTCAGGTCTTTCTATCTTGGCGTTTTTCAGAAGCCTTGACTCAATAGCGGAACGCGCGAGCTTAAGCAGGGCTTTTCTGTCCTGGGTAGACAAGGTCTCTTTCATGGTGCTCGACGCCTCCTTTCTCTCCACAAAGCCAATACTTGCGTATCCCACAACACGATCCTTATTGCCCACCGTGTCGCCGGAATTCTGGTAATCGATCAACTGAGCGCGCCAGCCTTTAATGTCGGCAATATGCATCAATGTCAGAACAGCCTGTTTACCACAGGCCTCGCATAAGGGCATGTCAGAGAACTTGGCATTGGAGATGGCACCTGTGCAGATTCGATCCAGGGCAACTGCCGATTCATAGGGATGATAATGGGAAAGATCCGAACTTGCCACGATGAGGGTCTCTCCATCTACATGGGGGGCGAGTATGGTGGCAAGGGTCTTGGGATCTGCATGGTTTGTCAGGATCGGAACGATCTTGAAGTCCTTGAGGACAACCTGCAGAAAGGGGAGTTGCACCTCAAGGGAATGTTCCCTTTCGTGGGCCTCAGGGATCGCTTGAAAGAAGGGCAATTTTCGGAGGGTCGAGGCCAGCCTTGCCAGGTGAACTTCCCCCAAAGGGGTGCGGTAGGCCTCAACCTCTGGAATGGACGCCCCCCTCAAAGGGACCCGGTGACTCGGCCCCAGGAGTATCACCGTCCTGGTGGACGGGGCGATCTGTCTATATCCTGCGGCGGCGACGATACCCGAGTAAATATAGCCGGCATGGGGAGAGACCAAGCCCAGGATCTTTCCAGGCATATCGGCCCCGCGGGCGTCTTTCAGAAGGGCAAGGACCATGTGCCTGAGCTGCTTCGGTCCGGCGGGGTAAAACATGCCTGCAACGGCAGGCGGGCGGACTCTTGCGCCGGTATGATCAGAGGCGAGGGCGCATTGTGAACCCCACGCTACTATCAATGCAAGGCAAAGAGCGAACCCCACAAGCCGTTTCGTCTTACGCGTGCCAGAAGAATCCATACGCAGAACCTCTCGCGTGTGATACGCTTTTTACAGTCGCCCCGTCAGGGCGATGTGTGATTACTCCCACCGGCCGCTAATCTGAGCCCCGCAGAACTCGCATTTTCCATGTTTAACGTGGTTCGACACGAGCGTGTAGCCCCTCCTTTGAACCACCGTGCGTCCACAGCCGGGGCACAGGGTCTGATCGCCCAGGCCCGGCACGTTGCCGATGTAAACGTAATGAAGCCCTTCTTGTAAGGCTGTTGCTTTGGCCTTTTTCAGGACTTCAACCGGCGTTGGGGGAAGGTGGACCAATTTGTATTGGGGAGAGAATCGGGAAAAATGCAGGGGATATTCAGGGCCCAAATTTTTCAGGATCCACGCGCACATTCTTTTAATCATGTCCATGTCATCCGTGTAAGTTGGGATGACCAGGTTGATGATTTCCACCCAGACCCCGCGGCGGTGCAGGGTTTTGAAGGTTTCAAGAACCGGCTCAAGGTGCCCCCCGTTCAGATCCCCATAGATCTTATCTGAAAAGCTCTTCAGATTGACGCTGGCGGCATCGATCACGTCGCACAGTCGGTTCAGGGCGGCTTGACTGATGTATGCGTTGCTCACCCAGATATTCTTGATCCCGGCCTGCCTGGCCCTGGCCGATATATCGACCATGTATTCATAAAAGCTCGTGGCCTCGGAATAGGTGTAGGCAATGCTCCTGCAGCCGTAACGCACAGCCATTGAGACGACCTCATCCGGGGGGATATCGTAATTACGCGTCTTATCCGGGCTGGTTTGGGATATTTCCCAATTCTGGCAATTCAGGCAGCGGAAATTGCATCCCGCCACTGCCAGGGAAAAGGCCTTGCTTCCGGGATAGAACTGCTGGAGGGGCTTTTTTTCCACCGGATCCACATGGACAACGCACGGATTGCCGTAGGAGATGCTGAAGAGACTGCCTTCAACGTTCACCTTGGTCCGGCATCTTCCACGGTTGCCGGGAAGGACCAGACATTCATGAGGGCACGTACCACACTGGACGACGCCGTCAGCCAGTTTCTTGTAGAAGTAAGCCTCCTTGAGATGGGGATCTGTGGGAGAAAACCCCTCTCCGGCCCAGGCGCGATCCCACGGAACAAGCAAAGCACCGCAGGCGGCGCACAGGCTGGTCTTCAGAAAGTCTCTGCGGGATGTTTGCATGGGCATCCGACGATGATCGGCTGAGTGGTGGAGTCGTTACCTAGAGTAGACAAATTGCCGAACAGCCTAACTACACAATCGAATTTCGAGCGTTTATATTGACCCCAAGGCTGAGGCCTTTCAAGACGAGTATTGAGATCAATACCCCGACGATTCCAATTCTAGGGACGAACAGGAGCCCTGTCAATATAGTACCACAGGCTGCACCTGCAAGGTCTGCCAGATAGAGACGACCGGTAATCTCTGCTCCGGTACCTCGGGCCATCCGGGAGACGGCTGAGAACTGACACCCCGCTGCAAAGGCCACCAGAAAAATCAGGGACGGAATGATGACATATTGCATCGAAAACAACCACGCCTCGGCCTTTACGCGAACACCAACGACCGTTATGACGGATGTGGCGGCAGCCAGAAGCACAAGGCCTCCATCACAGGAAAGGACCTGCCAGGAGGGCTTCTTCTTGAACTTACCGGATACGAAGGCTCCCCATGCAGAACCTATCATAAAGAGGGTGATGAAGCCACAAATTCGCAAATAGACGTAGCCATATATCACCTGAAACACCAGGAGCAGGGAAAGCTCAAAGGCCATCCCCGCATATCCCGTGGTCAGGATAGTAAACCGCAGGGCGTCTTTGCGACATGCCAGGACCGCAAATGCCAGGATCAGCAGGAACATGATGTGAAGAAGCGTTTCGGAGCTCCCAGATTTTTTCAGCCATAGATCGAGAAGATGCCCAAAGGCCCTGGGTGAGAGGTCCCGGTTTGGTGGTGAGCCTTCCTGTGTGAGGAGGCGTCTGAGAAGGTCGATGCGAAACGGGTCTGCCATGGAGGCGAGATCATAGTCCACAAGGCGCCTGGTGCCGACCTTGCGCCTGGCCAACACAGCCGCGATGTTCATTGTCAAAGGAGCATTTGAGGCGAGATAATAATTGGTCATTCCAGGAAATACGAGGACGTGATTGAAGGTGGTCTCGAGGGCTGCATAAACAGAACGATTGACCGCAAGGCCCTTTTCTTCCAGGTAGTTTTCGGCCCCCACCAGGGTAAAAGAAAGGACGCCCTCAGGGGTCAGAATGGATTTTACCTCATCGAAGAATTCTTGGGTGTAGAATCGGTTAAGCTGCGTATTTTCAGGGTCCGGCAGGTCTACAATGACGGCGTCATAGGTTTTGGTCGTCTTTTTTATGAACAGGCGACCGTCACCCACATGGACCCGTACAAAGGGACGGGAAAGGCTTGGGCCGATGAGCTTGTCCAGGTCAAGGATGGCGGCATCGAGCTCAACATAGTCTATTTGCCTGGGTTTGTGTTTAGCTATTTCCATGATGGTTCCAAAGACCCCCCCGCCAATCAAGAGGATGTTGGCCCCCTGTGCAACCTGACAAAGCGGTAGATGGGCGACAGCCTCCATTTTAAGGTCGCCCGTGGAAAACAGAGGGATCGCATCTTGCAGGACGTTGAGCTGCCGGCCGGTTCTGGAAATGGTGAGTTGGGCAAAAGGCGTGTTCTTGTGAAAAACCACGGCTTGACCCGGGAAACGCCATGAGAGACTGAACATATCAAGAGGCCTGACTGCTATCATAGCCAGGCCCAACAGAACCAAGACAGGAAGGAGCGCACAGGACACCATGGCCGCAGCGGCAAAGAGGTTCAGCAGGCCAACGACCAACAGGCTGTCCCAGTGGGAAAGGGCATAAACGAAAAGGAGGCTAAACAGGAGCCCGCCGATAATGTCTCCTATGGTGTCTACAATATATACCTTGCTTGTCGTCTCCTTGCCCCCAAGGAGGGCTCCGGCCACGGGGATCATTGCGCCGCCGACAAGACAGTAGGGAATAAGGATCAAAGCGCTGGAAGTCACTGCCGAGGTCAGTCCCGGCATTTCACCCCTGACCCAGACAAGCGGAAGGCCTCGAACAGCCGCAACCTGCCCGAAGGGGATAAGCGCTATGAGGATATGACCCAGGAAAAGCACTCTTTCCGGCCTTTGCCTTTTTGCCAATGGGATACCCAGGGCACTGCCTAGACCGGTAAAGAGAAGCCACACGCCAAGGACCAGCCCGATAAGTAACTCATTACCACTGAAGCTCGACATGACCTCGCGGATCATGACGAGCTGAACACAGACAGATGAAGTCCCCAGCGCGAGAAGACAGACCCAGAACCTGCGGTTTCCCGCACCGTTTTTGGATCCCAGCGGGAAATTGAAGCCTCCCCGCGGCAAGCCACGGGGAATCTTCACCGTAAGGAAGTTTTTCATTTTCAGATTCGCTCGCTAACCCCGCCGTAAGCAGCGGGGAATGCGCTCACTTTCGCGGTTCAACATCGTTGTTACGCCCCTTTCTTCCCGGCTTGCCTGCCAGAGAGTCTATCTATCATTGCCAGCCCCAAATTGCCAACTGGCTGACAGAACGATTTTTTCTCTTTACAGAGGCTACGGCCTGTGATAATAAAAAAAATTTTAGCGGGATAATCTAAACTTGGAAGCCTCGGCCTTTGGTCGGGGACCTCCATTTTGCATGTTGAGCAGGTTGTACAATGAAAAAGAAAGACGTAGAATATTTCAAGAAGCTCTTGACACAGCGCTTGCAGACTTTGCTGGCCGAGGCCAATGAAACGGTATCCGGGATGACGGACGGGAAGGCTAGTTTCCCTGATCCCACGGATCGGGCGGCCCTGGAAGCCGACCGCAACTTTATGCTGCGCATACGAGATAGAGAGCGGAAGTTGATCGCAAAGATTGGTGAAGCCCTCGACCGAATCGAGGATGGTACGTATGGAATTTGCGATACCTGTGGCGAGGACATTTCGATCAAACGCTTGAAGGCCCGGCCGGTGACCATCCAATGTATTCAGTGCAAGACAAAGGAAGAGGCCCAAGAAGACGCTCTTGGGATATAGGAAGCTTCTTCATCCTCCCCCATGGAAATAGCCTCCCGACACGCAGGTTGTGTGGATCTTCATGTCCACTCAACCGCCTCTGATGGTTCCCTGTCGCCTCTACAAATCATTGAAAGAGCCAAGGAGTTAGGACTCCGGGCTGTAGCCATCACGGATCATGACACCGTTGAAGGCTCGGCAGAGGCCTTAGGCTATCCACCATTGCCCTCCCTTGAAATCCTGTCCGGCATCGAGATTAGTGCCGATGTCCCCTCCGGTACCATGCATATCTTGGGCTATCTTCTTCGGCTGGATGACCCGTCCTTGAGGCAAACCCTTAAGAGAGTGCAACGGGCCCGGGCCAACAGAAACGTAAGGATCGTTGAAAAGCTCCAGGACTTGGGACTGCGCGTACAATATGATGAGATCACATCGATTTCGGGCGGAGGGCAGGTCGGAAGGCCCCACATCGCCCAAGTGCTGGTCCACAAAGGGGCAGCTCGAAGTGTTGGTGACGCCTTCAAGAAGTTTTTGAGAAAAGGAGGGCCTGCCTATGTACCTCGGTATCGACTTCTGCCTGATGAGGCCATCCGAATGATTTTGGGGGCGGGCGGGGTCCCTGTGCTGAGCCACCCGTTCACCCTTGACGCAAAGGATGAGGAGGATCTGGAAGGTCTCCTGGTGCACTTGAAAGAGGCTGGGCTCAAAGGTCTGGAAGTCTATTATCCCGAACATGGGCCCAAGCGCACCGCTCAGTACGAGAGGCTTGCACGCCGCCACGGGCTCGTGATGACCGGGGGGACAGATTTTCATGGGGCAGCAAAGCCAAGGGTCCAAATGGGTATCGGCAGAGGGGACCTGCGCATCCCGTACCGACTGGTTGAGGAACTAAAAGCGGCCAAGGTCTAGTCCATGGGTTGCGGTCTTGCCGTTTCAACACGAGGCGCTGCCTGACGATCTTTGAGCCAGATGCATAGCTGTTTGGAGATGGCCTCAAGGTCGGTTGTCTTTAAGGACGATGGATAGGATGACGCAAGAAGGAGACGGGCAGAGGGTCGCTTTTTGTTGACAAAAGGGATGGCTTGAAGTACAATATTTTAGTGTAACAATAAGGGGCTGAAGCCCCTGGTCAGCTTTTAGGATTTGACAACCGGAAAATCGAGCCACGAAGGTTAACAGTCATCAGAAGATGGCAACGGTCGTGGCTTTTTTTGTGCTCAAATCTGTGGAGTAGCATAGCGGAGAGGAGGGTTTTGCAAGCGTGCATATCTCGGAAGGGGTACTATCCCCGAGCGTTCTCATAGCAGGCGCCGCTCTCACAACGGCGGGCGTTGCTGTTGGGTTGAAGGGCCTCGATCAAGAAGAGATCCCATCCATGGGGATACTCTCGGCCGCTTTTTTTGTGGCATCCCTGGTACACGTGCCTATTGGTCCTTCTTCCGTTCACCTGATCCTTAACGGCTTGTTGGGTCTGCTCCTCGGCTGGAAGGCCTTTCCCGCCATTTTGATTGGCCTGGCGCTTCAGGCGCTCCTTTTCCAGTTTGGCGGTATTACAACCCTTGGTGTAAACACCTTGAACATGGCCCTTCCTGCCGTCATTTGTTACTATTTGTTTGGATGGGGTGTGAGCGCGGGTACCAGGCAGGTGGTATTCACTGCCACGGCCTTTGCGTGCGGTGCTTGTGCTGTCTTGATCAGCGGCGTGCTGGTAGGATTGTCCCTGTATTTGACTGGTGAGGCTTTTTTGCCTGCAGCCAAATTGGTGGTGGTGGCCCATGTACCCGTCATGTTGATTGAAGGGGTGTTAACGGCTGCTTGTGCCCTGTTTCTTAGGAGGGTAAAACCGGAATTGTTGGAGGGACACTATGTGCCGAAACCGTCATTGTAGTGCTGCCAGGGTGCACATTGGACGCTGTGCCTTTTATCTCCTGTTGGCAGGGTTGTTGCTCGCTTTTTGCGGTGCACCTGCCTGGGCACACAAGGTCATGATCTTTGCCTGGGTAGAGGGGGATACGGTCCACACACAGAGCAAGTTCAGCGGGGGCAAGAAGGCCAAGAATTCCGAGGTATTGGTTTACGACAAGGAAGGAAACCTACTTGTGGAGGGCAAGACCGACGAACAGGGGGAGTTTTCCTTCAAGGTGCCCAAAAAGGCCGATCTCAAGGTTGTCTTGAAGGCTTCCATGGGGCATATGGCGGAGTGGGTGATACCGGCCGAGGAGATCACGGCAGTCGCACCTGTCACCCGGGATACTTCGGCCGAGGTTTTAGATGTGAAAGGAGGCAATGCTGAGAAGGTCACGGCAGTCGGCCCTGTTTCCGAGAGCGTAAGTGACGAGGAACCGAAGACGGGCCAAAGGCTCCGTGTTCCCACGGCTGTCGGGTTGAGCCGACAGGAGGTCAAGGCCCTTATCGATGAGTCCCTGGACAGGAAGCTGGCGCCTATCCTCAACATGTTGGTCGACGCCCTCGGTCGTGGCCCCACAGTCAGTGAGGTGTTGGGTGGTATAGGCTATATCTTTGGTCTTGTCGGGGTGGCCTTGTATTTTACTAACAGGCGGAGAAAGGGGTAGCAGCTCACGATGATTGAAGAATTATCCGGGCGTGATTCTTTGATTCAACGCCTTGATCCTCGGGTGAAGATCGTTTTGGTCTTCCTTTTTTCCG
Source organism: uncultured Desulfobacterales bacterium (assembly GCA_964502635.1). Taxonomy (GTDB): domain Bacteria; phylum Desulfobacterota; class Desulfobacteria; order Desulfobacterales. Next base: position 5,201 of record CAZCXI010000026.1, on the reverse strand, counting down.
TTCTTGTGGCCGTGTCCGACCGGTTCGTGGCACTTCTGTCGGCCCTGGCGTTGGGCTTGTGTATCGCGTTGTTGGTCAGGTTGCCGGTCAAGCAGCTTATGGGTCGTCTCGTTCCTGTCAATCTTTTCGTCATTTTTTTGTGGGTTTTTCTCCCCTTTACCTTTGAGGGAGAGCCCCTCTTTTCAATCGGTCCGCTGGTTGCAACCCATGAGGGGGTGTTATATGCCGCCCGGATCAGTATCAAATCGAATGCGATCATGGCAGTGTTGATTGCCCTCGTTGCCTCGACCTCTATCTTGACCTTGGGCCATGCCATGTATGAATTGCGGATCCCCAAAAAGCTCGTTCATCTCTTTTTCTTCACCTACCGGTACATTCATGTCATACACCAGGAGTATATACGGTTAGTGAGCGCCATGAAGGTTCGAGGTTTCCAGCCCGGAACCAATGTGCATACTTATAAGTCCTTTGCTTACCTGGTAGGGATGCTTTTGGTCAGAAGTTCCGACCGAGCGGAAAGGGTTTACAATGCCATGCGATGCCGGGGTTTCAGAGGAAAACTTTATAGCCTCAGCACTTTTTCCCTGAAGTCCTCCGATGTCATCTCGCTTGTCTTCATGTTGGCCATGATGCTGGCACTGGGGGCCTTGGAATGGACCAACATGGTCTGATTATTCATCTGGTGGCCCCTTTGCGTCAGGTTACGGGACAGCTCGCATCTGCAGGCGGTATGGTCTTCGCAGGGGATTGCTTGGATATGATCTCAGGAATGAACTCTTGTCTGCCGGAAAGCTTATTTGCCTTTTTTCTGAGCCAGAAAAATGAGCCAAAAAACCCCAAGGCGCCGAAGCCGCCAACAAACAGATCTTTATTGGCTGTAAAGAATGTCGACAGCCAGTATCCACAAAGTGCAGACCCTACAAGCGCCAATATGGGGACCATATAAACGAAAAATGTAAGCTTGAGAAAGGGGGCGCTCCCGAGGCTTATCGTGACAACATCGCCAACCTGAGCCCCGACTGTGTTTCGGGCCCTCACCTCCATGTTTGCCCCGCCGCCTCCCAGGGATGAGCAGGTATGCCTGGCCTTGCAACTCTCGCACTCAGGCTCAAGCCTGGTGACGACCAAGGCGATTCGCCCCTGGACGGCTCTTACAACACCGGTTTTGGTTAGCCGTTGAGCCATCTTCGTCTATTCCCCAAGACAAATAACCTCGTTTGAGAGCTTGCGCCGGCTTGAGAAAATCTTGATTCCCGAGATAGAGCCTCGTTAACGACCAATTTCTGTTTGACGCCAAGGAGGCGTCTATTCTAAGGTGCCATTGATTTTTGCTGTGTGAAAGGATGTTTACCATGGAATCATACGAAAATAAAGTCTTTCAAGCCACCAATTTTGTTCGATCCAAGATAGGACAGCCGCCACGCATGGGCTTGCTGATCGGGACCGGTCTGGGTGAGAGTGTGAGCAACATGAAAACAGCAGTATCCGTCGACTACCGGGAGATTCCGAACTTCCCGATCTCCACGGTTCCTGCCCACAGAGGCAGGCTGCTGTTTGGGAACATGAAAGGAAAGCCCGCACTGGCGATGCAGGGTCGTTTCCACTATTACGAAGGATACAGCATGAGAGAAATAACCTTGCCGGTGAGGGTCATGCAGCTACTGGGCGTCAAGACTCTCATTGTGTCGAATGCATCGGGCGGGATCAACCCCGTGCTTCATACGGGAGACATCATGCTCATCACAGACCACATCAATCTGACGGGCGGCAATCCCCTCATCGGGCCAAATATAGACGCATGGGGCCCGCGTTTTCCAGACATGACTCAAGTCTATGACCCGAAACTCATGGCTCTCGCAGAGGGGGCCGGTCTGGAAAAGGGTATTCGTATCCAGAAAGGGGTTTATGTGGGGCTCCCCGGCCCTTCACTGGAGACGAGAGCCGAGATTCGCTATCTGAAAACGATCGGTGCTGATGCCGTGGGGCTTTCCACCATCCCGGAGGTGATCGCAGCCGCCCACGGAGGCATGGCTATCCTTGGCCTTTCGGTGATTACCAATATGAATCTTCCGGATAGCCCGCAGCCCTGTCAAGTCGATGATATCATTGCCGCAGCCGAGGGCGCCGCGCCGCGCCTGCAAGCTATTATCGAGGGCGTTGCAGAGAAGTTGCCCGATGAAGTCGATTGACGTCTTGATAAAAAACGGCTGGGTTCTTACCATGGCGTCCGACAACGCCCTGATTGAAACGGGCGCTGTGGCCGTCAGCGGGGATCGTATTGTGGAAATCGAGACTGAGGCCGAGTTGAGTTCCCACTATCGGGCGTCAAAGATCATTGACGCCCGTGGCGGTATCATCATGCCCGGTTTGGTCAACACCCACACCCATGCGGCCATGACCTGCTTCCGGGGCCTGGCCGATGACCTGCCCCTGATGACCTGGCTCCACGATCACATTTTTCCTGCCGAGGCCAGGCTCACCTCTGAAGTCGTCTATCAAGGGACACGCCTCGCCTGTGCCGAGATGATCCTTTCAGGCACAACCACTTTTTGTGACATGTATCTGTTCGAGGACGCCGTGGCCGACGCAGCCAGGGAAGCCGGGATCAGGGCGGTGGTGGGTGAGGTCCTCTATGATTTCCCGTCCCCGAACTATGGTCCTGTGGAAGCAGGCCTGAAGTACACGGAGTCCCTGATTCGCAAATGGCGGAATGATTCCCTTATTACCATAGCCGTGGAGCCTCACTCCGCCTACCTGTGCTCTCCTGACCTGCTTATCAAAGCCAAGGCCATTGCTGACGAACATGGTGCACCCATGGTCATCCACCTGTCGGAATCAGAGCACGAGGTCGCACAGCTCAGGGAGAAATACGGCAGGACCCCTGTCGAACACCTGGCAGAGATGGGATTTCTTGGCCCCAGGCTCATTGCCGACCACTGCGTGGCCGTGACCGAGAAGGATATCGGGCTCCTGAAGGCCTTTGACGTGAAGGTGGCCCATAACCCGGAAAGCAATATGAAGCTGGCGTCGGGCATTGCCCCGGTGCCTGAACTCCTGCGCCGCGGCATCACGGTGGGGCTTGGAACCGACAGTTGCGCCAGCAACAACAATTTGGACCTGTTTCAGGAGATGGATACGGCGGCCAAACTCCACAAGGTGCAGACGCTGGATCCCACGGTCATGGATGCACCAACCGTGGTGAGAATGGCCACCATAGACGGGGCCAGGGTCCTTGGCCTGGAAGATCAAATCGGTTCCCTGGAGAGGGGGAAAAAGGCGGACATCATCATTATTGACATCAGACAACCACACCTTGTTCCGATGTACAATGTTTACTCCCACCTCGTCTATGCGGTTTCCGGCCATGATGTGGTTACGGCCATGGTCAATGGACAGGTGCTCATGGAAGACAGGGTCCTGACCACGCTGGATGTAGACACGGTCATGGAAGATGTGAATCGGATTGCCGAAGGTATCCGCCCGAAAGGGGGTGCCTGATAGCAGATGGAAGGGCGACCATCATAGCATGCCGGAAGAAAAGCCTTGCGATATCGTGGTTCATAACGGCACCGTCCTGACGCTTAACAGGACCTTTGAGGTGCTTGAAATAGGCCTGGTATGCATAACGGGTGGGCGACTTGAACGCGTCGAGAAAGAAGCCCCCGGACAGGCATTGCCTGCAGCCCGCCAGATCATAGACGCCCGGGGAGGGATCATCATGCCGGGGCTGGTCAACACCCATACCCATGCCCCCATGAGCCTTTTCAGGGGCCTGGCCGATGACCTGCCCCTCATGACGTGGCTAAACGATCATATATTTGAAGCCGAAGGACGCTGGCTGAATCCTGAAACCGTCTATACCGCCACGCGTCTTTCATGTGCGGAGATGCTTTTGTCCGGCACGACAACATTGTGCGACGGGTATTTTTTTGAAGACAACGTGGCTGAGGCCGTGGAAGAATCCGGCATGCGGGCCGTCTTAGGGCAGGGGATCATCGATTTTCCCGCCCCCGGTGTCCCTGAACCTGACAAGAACGTGGCCGAGGCCCGCCGATTCATTGACAAGTGGCAAGGAAAGAGCCCCTTGATTCGTCCCGGGCTTTTTTGCCATTCACCCTACACGTGCAGTGAGGAAACCTTGAGGGAGGCTCGAAGGGTGGCCGATGAAACAGAGACCCTGTTTCAGATCCATGTGGCTGAGACTCAGAGCGAGGTGAGGGAGCTGCAGGAAAAACACGGTTTGTCCCCAGTGCAGTATCTCGACAAGATCGGCATCCTGAACCCGGCGACGCTTGTGGTGCATGCCATATGGGTTGATGAGGTCGACATCGCATCCATGGCGGGAAGCCTTGTTGCAATTTCGGTCACAACAGAAAGTGAGATGAAGCTCGCATCAGGTGTGCCGCCCGTACCGGCATTTCTGAAAAAGGGCCTGGCGGTTGGCATCGGCACAGATGGCTGCGCCAGCAATAACAACCTGGACATGTTTCAGGAAATGGACTTGGTGGCCAAACTGCACAAGGTAAAGAACCTGGACCCCACCGTGCTCGATGCCCGGCAGGTATTGAGGTTGGCCACCCAGGGGGGTGCAGACGCCCTTGGCCTGGGAGATGAGATCGGTTCACTCGAGGCGGGAAAGCGGGCCGACCTGATCATTGTGGATACCCGCAAGCCGCACCTGACACCGCTATATGATCCAGCCTCTCATCTCGTCTATGCAGCTGGCGGAAGCGATGTCCGGGATGTGATCATCGACGGCCGGCTGGTGGTTCGAGACAGGACAGTGCTCACTATCAAGGTTGAGGAAGTCATGGCCGCGGTAGAAGACCTGGCCCGTGAAATCGCCTCATGATCGGCATCTAAAGAAGAGTTGATCGTAAGCCGCGTTGCTCAAGTGGTAGCGGATTTTCTCCATGTTGAGGCCCACTGTGGTTTTTGCGCCAGGCAACGAGTGCCCCGGGGTGCGAGCCAGGAATCTACTATATTACTGGGCGATGCGGGAACTGGGGATGAGCATGACAAGACTGGCTGCGCGTCTTAAGGCATCCCCGTCGGCTGTGAGTCTGTCAGTCAAACGGGGAGAACAGATAGCTCGGTTTAACAAGTATCAGCTCGCCGAGCTCCCAAATCTATAGAACTAAAGGGCGTCCCACTCTTGTTCTTCAGCACCGGGGAGGTGTTGACTTAAAGGTTCTGACAAA
>CAZCXI010000025.1:1979-37296 GCA_964502635.1 uncultured Desulfobacterales bacterium | reverse complement strand
TCGCTCGCTAACCCCGCCGCAAGCAGCGGGGAATGCGCTCGCTTTCGCGGTTCAACAGTGCACAGTCGTGGCAGCAATCAGTGGCCCCAGGATTCTGCCGTACGGGGCCCCGGAAGGATGATATCTTTACTCTCTCCATAATAGCGAGCAGAAGTCTTTATTCTGGAATTTAGCGAGTGACGAACAGATGTATGAAAGGTATCAGTAAACGGCGCTCTTCAGCTGTGGGGATTAGCGATCGACGGCAAGAGTCTGGTTAGGTTTAGTCTTCATCAGACCTTCGCGCAATGGGTTGGTAGCGACACTCTCGCTTTATATCTTTGTCATCTTCTAGAACTTGCAATTCTTCACGAATAAATTTTCGAGCAGCTTTAATGATGTCTCTAATCAAAGGGGCACCTGTGTTACTATAAAAAACTTCTCGAATCCTACGTTGCCCAACTCCTTGAGGCAGAGGAGGACTACTTTTCCAGCACTGCCCAGAGAGATGAATGGCTCGACCAGTACAAGCAGAAAATGCACGCTGTGTTAGAGGACTGTCGACAAATCTTGATTGGCGCTGGCTTCGCCCCAGATACTGTCTCAGTCCGTTCCCCTCTGCGGTATTGTCCCTCCATGGCCGAGTGCATTCTTTCGGAGCGGGATGAACTAGAGTATGATACGATTGTACTGGGAAGACAGGGGCTTTCACGAAGTGAGGAGTTTCTCTTCGGCAGTGTCTCCAGTAAGATTGTCACTCATGCTCGCAACTGCACAGTGTGGGTGGTAGAGTGATATTCTATGAACCGAACTCAGCCGTACGCTGCTTCTTGATCCAAGTTTCGCCGCCTGTCCAATCTGGACTTGGACATAGTCGGCTCTAGTCCTTACATTCACCCGCCTCCAGGATCTGTTTCTTTCGCCTGTTGCTGATGGTGTCAACAAAGTGAAACTCCCCACCCTGAAGGGCGGGGCTTGCGGAAAGCGAGCCGGTAAATGCAACAAGAAGAAGATTGCAATGCCTACCAGTCCATTCATGAAACCAGCCACAAGGCTCGGTTCGCGGTTCTGTCGAGTACATATCTTGACACACTGCCCATAAAGAAAGCCTTGGAGGCGCCCCGTCTGCCAATAACCACTGTGCCGTAGTTGCCCTTCTTGGCCTCATCCAAGATGGCCTTTCCCACATTCACGGCACGCTTGGTCACCTTAATCTCAATCTGTTTTTCCTGGATGCCGGCCTCCTTGAACTTCTTCCTGGCATGGGCATAGAAGCTATCGATGCATCTTTTGTCGCCTTGTGCAACGACTTGCTGGATGTCAGTTTCTTTTTCGTCAAAATCGATCACGCAGTAGTTCCTGAGCCTTGGCGTGACATGGAATAGCGTCACTGAGATGTTCGGGTTTTCCCCAACCATGAAGCCCAAGTGATCCACTGCGCGAAGTGAATACTCAGAGCCGTCCACGGCCACGATGATCCTTGTGGATGTCACGTTGCCATCTACCATCCACACGGGTATTACCCTGGAATGCTCCGCCAATTTGCCAGTGACGCTCCCCATAAAGGCCTTCTGGGCCCGCGAAAGCCCTCTTCGTCCCACGACGATGGCATCATAGAGACCCTCCTGAGCGCGTTCCAGAATGTCTTTGGCTAGTCCTAACGACCTTGGCTGGGTTGCCACATCGATGCGTTTGTCGGCGACTCCCATTCTTACCATTCGGGCCTTGTACTTTTCGAGCATACTCTGGGCGTCCTCGGCGTTTTTCCAGAGGACCTTCTTCAGCTGGGCTTTGGCCTTGAAGTCAGTCCTGGCCTCATCCAGGAGAAACTGAGAAATGCTTGGTTGTATATGTAATAGGGTGCAGGCAAAATCTTTTACAACAGAGGACATTCTGACGGCGTACTGGACCGCATGTCTTGAATGGATAGAACCATCGACGGCTAGCAGGATTTTTTTCTCCACGGAAGGCGCTCCTTTCTGATTAGCGAGTAGTGGTCTAACTGAGCTATATCATATATCCTTGGCGTTTATAACCCGGGGAGGGCTCATACGAGCTTATTTGACTTTTATGTTGATTTCTTTTTCCCTTGCCTTCTCGGCCTTAGGAAGCCTTATCTTGGGGTCCCGTTTGTCAAAGACCGCTTCAACTTGATCCGCGAAGGGAACGGACTTCACCAAACGCCTTCCATGTGACGACTTATGTACCAATCACCTTGTTCTTGTATGCCTTCCCTAGGTAACTACCAAATAGGCGTTGAACTACCGAACTTTCTTCCTCTCTTATCCTGAATGCTTGACGTGACAGTTATCTTATTTTTCCATGATTCTTGATTCACCTTAATAGAGACTCTTAGCCTGTTACCAGTTTTGCTTCCCACTCGCGTCTTTCGGGATGAGGGCTAATGCAGGCATTCTTTTGGGCCCGGAAATCAATGCGAGGGTCGGGTCGGACCAAGCTAAGTTATTGATTCTTAGAATATATGAGTCAGCCCCTCTTTGCAGAGCCTAGAAGCTCCTTTTTGATGCCTAAATGGCTATTCTAACAAACTCCACCGGCTCGTCTGGCAGTTTCAACTTATCCAAGTCAAAGGCAAAGTCGTCTTCAGGAGATAGACGCGTCTCTGTGTAGTGCTGAGCAATTTCTGGGAACAAGGCGTAAGTGGGCGTCAATAGATGCACGCGCTGTCCGAAACGGTCAAAAAGCTGACGTAGGATGAGCTCGGAGCCTGCATTGATGTGTAGCAGCCGCTCTGATATGCCCAGACACTCGCTAATCAGTCGTCGCAAGGGCTCAGAATAGGCCTCAGTGTAATAGTTGCTTCGCCGTAGCTCGGCTTGAGCCGCCGCAATTGCCTCCTCGATTGGCGGTAACGGGTTCTCGCAGAGAAGCAGCTTAATACCTTTGAAAACCCCTCCGCCCTTTTCAAGAATTGACGTCATGTTGTTTCAACACCTCCATGCTTCTAAGTTTCGGTCGGGGGTTAAACCTAAACGGACTGTTGAGGTTTGATCCCATCTCTTTGCCATTCCTTCTTTTTATAAAGAAACTGTGGCCACTGCGATTGTTTTACGTTTTGTATGCGACCAGTAAAACCATTTGTACACTTCAGTGATAATCCAGATGGGAACTGCCACCGCAAGGATCAACCCCCAATCGGCCAAGCCAAGCGGTACCGTGTGCAGAGCCTTCTGCAGAAAAGGCACATAGACTGCGCATACCTGCAAGCCAACGCTCGCCATCCATGCAAGCAGCAGAAATGGATTGGAGAAGAACCTGATCATTGACAGCGGCCCGCGCAAGGCACGGTAGTTGAATACGTTTATCATTTCCAGCATAACGATGCCGGTGAAGGCCACAGTCTGTGCCATGAGCACCCCTGTGTCCCCTCTGCCCGCGGCAAGATAGTGATGGAACAACCACAGAGTTGCCACGCCGATGTATCCGCCCAGCAGCAGGATCATGAGAATGCCCTCGCGATTCAGGATCGGTTCTGTGGCTGCACGGGGCGGGCGTTCCATGATCCCTTTTTCAACAGGTTCCACTCCCAAGGCTACAGCGCTCACGCCATCGGTCACCAGGTTCATCCACAGAATCTGCACCGGCAGCAGAATGAGTGGCCCGCCCAGCAGGATGTTGACGAAGATGGCGACCACCTCGCCCATGTTGGACGATAGCAGGTAGCGCACGAACTTCTGGATGTTGTCGTACTGGCGGCGTCCTTCCTCCACTGCACCGATGATAGAGGCAAAGTTGTCATCGGTGAGGATCATGTCAGACGCGCCTTTGGCCACATCGGTCCCCCGCAGGCCCATGGCGATACCGATGTCCGCCTTTTTCAGGGCCGGGGCGTCGTTTACGCCGTCGCCGGTCATCCCCACCACATGACCCATTTCTTTGAGCACACTCACGATGCGCAGTTTGTCCGCGGGGGTGGTACGTGCAAAGACCACATCTTCTCGCAGGGCACTGCGCAGCCTGTTGTCATCCATGGCTTTTAGTTCTCGGCCCCTTATAGCCCTTTGGGCATGTAGGCCGATGGACCGGTCGATAGACAGGGCTGTTGCCGGTGCGTCACCGGTGATCATGATGCTCCGTATGCCCGCGCTCCGGGCCAGTCGCACCGCATCCGGAACCTCTGGGCGGGGCGGGTCAATGATACCCACGATACCGAGGAGCGTGAGATCCCGTTCTATGTGTTCTTCATCCAGGGCAGTACCTTCTGGCAAGTTGCGGCGTGTCAGTGCGAGGGTGCGCAGGCCCTGCTCGGCCAGGGCCTGATAGGCTGCGTCGGCGGCCTGCCGGTCCGCCTCGGTCATCTCCCGTTCCTGCATGCCGTCCCGGATACGCGAGCAGCGCTCCAGGATCACCTCCGGTGCTCCCTTGGCATGGGCGACAAGGCCATCCCGAAGGTGCTCTATAACCGTCATGCGCTTGCGGCGCGAATTGAAAGAAAACTCGCTGGCGGTGTGGGACGGCTCCTCTGGGTGCAGCTCGGCCTTGTGGGCGGCTACCACAAGGGCCGCCTCGGTGGGTTCCCCAATCTGGTGCCAGCCCCGGTCATCCTTGGCAATGCGGGCGTGGTTGCAACGCAGCCCTGTCTCAAGCAATGCCAGGAGATCCGGCCTCTGGCGATAATCGACCTTGTGACCGTTTTCCTCAAAATGGCCCCTTGGGTCGTAGCCTACGCCGGTTACTGCCACCTCGCCTGTCGGGAGCCAGATGTGTGTCACAGTCATCTCGTTTTGGGTCAGGGTCCCGGTTTTATCCGTACAGATGACGGTGGCCGAGCCCAGTGTCTCGGCCGCCTGCAAACGACGCAGCAGGGCCCGGCGCCGTACCATGGCACGTACGCCGAGGGCCAGCGTGATAGTCACCACGGCCGGCAAACCCTCCGGCACCACTGCCACGGCCAGAGATATTCCCGTCATGAACATCTCCAGCAAGGGCTTGCCAAGGAGCCAGCCGCTGACTGCCACGACAACAGAAATGGCGACTGAAAATACACCCAGTTGCTTGCCCAGCACGGCCAGCTTGCGCTGTAAGGGGGTGACCTCCCGCTCTACCGTCTGGGTCAACCGGGCGATACGCCCGAATTCAGTGGCCATACCGGTTGCCGTCACCACGCCGCGTGCGCGCCCGTTGGTAACCGCCGTACCCATCCAGCCGACGGAAGTGCGCTCGGCAAGCGGCGTATCTATATCGACAGGGGCAATGTCCTTGTTGACGGATTCGGATTCCCCGGTCAGCGATGATTCGTCCGCCTTGAGGTCGAGGGCCTGAACCAGCCGGAGGTCGCCTGGTATGCGGTCGCCGATCTCCAGCAACACGATGTCCCCAGGTACCAGATCCTTGGCATCAATGGTCTGTTCCTGGCCATCGCGCACTACTTTGCATTGGGGCGCCAGCATCCGCTGGAGCGCCTCGATGGCCCGTTCCGCTTTCCATTCCTGCACAAAGCCCAGCACGCCGTTCAAAACCACGATTACCATGATGGTGACGGCATCGGCTATCTCGCCTACTGCCACTGAGATGGCCGCTGCTGCCAGCAAAATGAAGATGAGCACGTCCACAAACTGACGAGCCAATACCACCGCATACCAGGGCACCTTGCGCCCGGTTTCCAGGGTATTGAGGCCGTGCTGCTGTAGTCGGAGCGCAGCTTCCCGGGCGCTCAAGCCATACCGGGAATCGGTGTGCAGCCTCGTGATTGCCGCTTCGGCATCCAGGCTGTGCCACGCTGGCGCTGCGGTTTCCTGAGTCGGCAAAGTTTCTTGCTCTTTCACGAGATATCCTCTGAAAAATTTAGCGGCACCACCAACACCGGGCTGCTCGCCAGTGAAATGACCGCACTGGTGGTACTGCCAACGTGAATACGCTCGACCGTAGAGCGCTGCCTCCGGCCGAGCACAATAGTATCAACTGCGTATTCTCTCGCATAGGCGACAATAGTTTCTTCAGGCAGGCCGGTACGTATGGCCACTGCCTCAACAGTAACATCGCCTAAGGCGTCGGTTACCAGTTTATCTAGACGCGCCTGCGCGTCTTCGATTGCCGGCCCGCCTTCCGCTTTCGGACGAACGTAAAGCACGTGTACGGGCTGGTTGCAAAGCGCGGCGCGCGCGGCAGCATAACGGGCCAGGGTCTCGGAGCCTTCTTCAAGGTCCAGGCACAAAAGCATGGGTTGCGTCTTAGCCGGCATGAGGAACCTCCCTTGGTTGGGGTCTGCCATGTGACGTTCTCAATTGTTCGCCCCAGGAACGCACGAGGAAGGTAAAGCCTAGGGGGACGGTAATGGCGGTGAATGAAGCTGCTGATACCAGAGCGGTAAAGAGGTGCCCATCGATCAGCTTGGCATCGAAGAGCAACTGGGCGACAATGATCTCAGTGGTGAGACGGGCATCAAGACCAATGCCGATGGTCCAAGCCTCGCGCACGGTAATCTTCCTTATTGGGACCATTAAGAATACGCCAACAAGTTTGCCTATAGTTCCTGCCAGATATAACAGGACGGCCAGGGCAGGTCCTCTGAACAAGCCCTCCAGGTCCGCATTGAGTCCGACCCAGAAAAAAAAGAGGAGTCCCAAAAATCCATAGCTGACTGATTGTATGGTCTGCATGACCTGCTCGCCCACCACGCCCATCGTGTTGAATGTGGGACGCATCAACACCCCGGCAGTGATGGCCCCAACGACCATGCCGAGGCTGCTACATTCCGACAGGCCGCCAAAAGCAAAAAGAATGAACATGGAGAGCAGCACCAGGTTGCGGGGCCGGCGTGGCAGCCAGTGGGCAAGCAGACCGATAAGCCAGCGGTAGCTGAGCCAAGCCAGGAGTATAAACGCCAGCACTCCCACAACAAGGCCGGTTACGCCTCCCCCCACGTCACCCGCCTTTTCTCCGATCCACACCGAGACCAATGCTACCAGAAACACCTCGATTACATCATCCAGCACCCCGGCACCAATGATGAATTCGCCCACACGGGTGCGGATGAGTTTGAACTCATCCAGGATCGGAACGATCACCGCCTCAGCGGTCGGCGTCCGCGTCAACCCAACGACAAAGGCAAGCAGCCACCCGTAACCTAAGACCAGCATGACCGCCATACCCATGAGGAACGGCACAGTAGTATTCAATACGGTGAGCCAGACGATGTCTCCGCTTTGCTCCCGCATTTCCTTTAGATCGATCTGGAGACCGATAAAAAATAGCAGAAACAAGACACCTAGATCGGCCAGAAACGACAGAGGCACGTGGAATTCAATGGAGAGCAGACGCTCACCAAGCGGCACATAGCGCACCGCCATAGCGACGAACAAGGCGGCAAGAATCCCCGGAATGCGTTTCCGCTCCAGTAACCCCGCCAGCAGATAGGTGAAAGCGAAAAGTAATGCCAGATCGAGCAGAAGCTCGCCAACTCGGAATTCAGTCATAGCTTTATCTTAGTACTTCGATTCGCAACTACTGTAACGTATTTAAAGATGTTAAGTTTGCGCACTTGCTTACTCAGCACTAAGTCCTGAGTAAATAAATTCGGTTAGAACGCTATCCGGATATTTCTGTCACGGAACCATATTTTCGCGTTATCTCCGGCGTTCGCCTTGATGCTTGCGGCAAAATCCATTTCATGCCTCGGCTATGATCTTTGACACAACTTGGTTGAATGCTCTGGTTACCTCTGAATCCGGGTATTTTTCCATATACGATTCCCCTGCGTCAGCACACTTCACCATTTTAGCATCCAAGGGGATTCGACCCAGGAAAGGGATACCCATGGTCATGGCGGTTCTGAAACCGCCTCCGGTACCAAACAAATCAATAGACTTCCCGCAGTGGGGGCACACAAAACCGCTCATGTTTTCTATCAATCCCAGGACTTCCATCTTAACGGTTTTGCAAAAATTGATTGATTTCCTGACATCATCCAAAGACATCTCCTGGGGCATCGTTACGATGATCGCCTTGGCATCTGGAATGCTTTGAACAACGGTCAGCGGCTCATCCCCCGTTCCAGGCGGCGAATCGATAATGAGATAATCCAACATTCCCCAGACGACACCAGAGATAAACTGCCGGACGACTTGCAGCTTCAAAGGCCCCCGCCAGATCACGGCCTTATCCGGATCTCCGGCCATCGATCCAACGGAGATCACCTCCAGGTTCTCTGAGTAAGGTTTGGGGTTTATTCGCCCATCAACACTCGCCTCAAGGACCCCCTTGAGACCCAGTATTCTGGGAATGTCAGGGCCGTGGAGATCTACGTCCATAAGCCCCACTCTGGCCCCCTGCCTTGAAAGGGCCATGGCCAAATTAGCCGCAACGCTTGTCTTGCCAACACCCCCTTTGCCGCTCATGACCAGAAATTTGTGTTTGACTAAAGACAAGGAGTCTTTGATGATCTGATCTTGTGCGGCCATGGCCGCCTTCCGTTCAGATAAAGAGGGAGCACCTTTCTTTTTCTTAGTAATATGAACAGCCTTGGCCATGTGAACACCTCCTAATCATAAGCAATTGGGCCCACGAGCACGATGTCGTGTTTTTTGAAATCCCGGGCCAGATTGGCGGGAATGCTGGTTTTGCCCGAGCCTCCCTTTCCGCTGGCAATACAAATAACCATGAGACTCAGTCCCGTGTCATGCTCGCCTCACGCTTAGCGCATCTTAGATCAAAACAAGGCAGTCCCGTCTGGTCGAAGACCAACTCACCACAGCTTTGGCAAACAGAGTCTCCACTCGGGCCTGCGGCAACTATCTTGAATAAAATGCATTGATGACCATAAACATTAAGGCAGCAAAAGTGATGGATCCGTAAAAAGTGTTTTGCGAACGATATTGAGCATTTTGGGAGAAAGGCGCTTGAGATATATTCAGCGTTAAAAAATGCTAACTGTTTGAGGGCGTTAGCCCGAGTTGAGCGCAAAGCTTCACTGCGTGTTAGCATGTTAGCTGAACATCTTAAGGGCCCCCAAAATGTTCACGGAGCGAGCAAAAGCGACTTTTTACGAGACCATCAATCTTGTTCACTCCGTGGACAAATGACTTCCGATGAGTTCATCTTTCACAGACCAAATCTTACATTAGCGCCAGACTCGTTCTTGTTAACCAATGACGTTATCCCCTATAGACGCGGATCCACGTGGCCGGGCCCCCCGCACTCGGGCGTATAGCAGGTGACGTTTATAAAATCACACTTCTCACCGCATTCAGGGCAAACATCCGGGGGCACTGAGGCTGTTATGAGAAATCCGCATTTTGCGCATTTCCAGTAGGTCAAGCCACACTGAGGGCAGATATCTCCCTCAAACTTGCCGTCGGCTGTATAGCCGCAGTGTGCACATACCCATTTTTCTTGCTCCTGTTCCATTTCCTTACCTCCTTTCGATTATGTGTTGAGACATCCAGGGCCATTCCTCACTCACTTATGTCCCCCTCCCACAGTGTGTGTCGTCTTCCGAACGGAAATCTTCACTCTTCTTCGGGCGGCGGCCGATCTGGAAAAATGTAAGGGGTTTCTTTTTCCTGGGATTCAAAGATATCGTCGCTAATTTCTTCTACATCGGCACTGAGACCGAAAGGGGTCCTGCCGGGAGCGCGGTCCTCCCGCTCCCATATCAATTCGGTGATTTGCAGGTGATCGATGATGGAGGCAAAGCCCATGACGTCTGTGAGGATCTGCAACAGAATCTCGTGTTCGCCCTCACTTGGGACCACTCCTTCCAAGTAGACCACCCCGCATCGGCACGAGATGTCGAGTTCTTCCAGATCGACCCGGCCATCGTTGCGGAGACGATCCAAGATCAACATCCGCAGTTCCTCGTTGTTCAGATTTTGATACTCGTCCGGCAGCTCCGCACAGCTAATCGCCTCCCAGGCCGAGGGCAACTTTTTCTGCTCTTCCTTATACTTACGGGCACACTTACGGCACAGGCGAGTCGCGGGCAATACCTCCAGCCGCTTCAACGAGATTAGCTTGTGGCAGTTCTCACAGATTCCATAGCTTCCGGCGGCCATCCTGCACAGGGCCAGATCGATTTCTTCAAGCTCCTCTTGCCTGCGTTGATCCAACTGATTGTAATGGCTTGTCAGAGCAGCCTTTTGGGCCTCTTCTTCCAATTCGATGTCTCGCTCTTCCATGGACTGCCAATCAGATTCGAACCGCTGAAGCCATTCGAAGATTTCCTGACGCCGCTTGAAGAGCATTCCTTTTAGACGTCCCACATCTCCTTCGTACACAAGCATTCCTCCTTCCAAAGAGAAGACATATGTGAAAGCATTTCTGTCGGGTCTCTGTAGTACCCCAATTGAGCCAAAACTCAATCAGGCTCCAATTCACCTTGAGACTCACATGCCCACCCCATCAATGCTTGTGCCGCATTCAGGGCACTTTCCATTTTGCAGGCGATTTCGTCTTAGTGTCAAACCATAGCGCTCAATGAGAATGGCCCCACATGCGTAGCAGTATGTATTTTCACCCCCCTCACCAGGCACGTTGCCCTCGTACACATAGCGCAACCCCTCTTCCGTGCCGATTTCACGAGCGCGTCGGAGGGTGGCCACTGGAGTCGGTGGCTTATCCAGAAACCGGTATGCGGGATAAAACTGGGTGACGTGCCATGGCACTTCAGGCCCCACGCCTTTCACAAAACGCGCGATTTTACGCAGTTCATCCTCTCCATCATTTATGCCAGGAATAATGAGAGTTGTTACTTCTACCCAGATACCAAGCTCTTTCATTAGCTGGATTGTTTTGAGCACAGGCTTCAGACGCGCTCCGCAGACCGCCTTGTAAGACTTGTCATTAAACGTCTTTAAATCGATGTTAATGGCGTCCAGATATGGGGCAATTTCACGCGCGGCTTCGCTGCTCATATATCCATTGCTTACAAATACGTTTTTTATGCCTTCCTTTTGAGCCAGGAGAGCGGTATCATACGCAAATTCGTAAAAGATCGTTGGCTCGTTGTATGTGTATGCGATCGTTTCGCAGCCAGAAGCCTTTGCGGCCATGACGATCTCTTCAGGTGTGCGATCTTGGCCGATGATTTCTCCCCTGTGTTCATGGGGATACTGAGAGATGTCAAAGTTCTGACAATGCTTACAGTGAAAGTTGCAACCTACTGTCCCAATGGAAAAAGCCCTTGAGCCGGGCAGAAAATGGAACAAAGGCTTTTTCTCTATGGGATCGATATGTTCGGCAACGATTTTACCGTATACCCGACTGTAAAACTTTCCGTCGCGGTTTTCCCTTACGCCGCAAATACCCCTTTTGCCCTCTTTGATCTTGCACCGGTGGTGGCAAAGGTTACAGCGAAGCTCGCCCTCTGCGAGGGGGTCATAGAACATTGCCTCTTTCATCCGGACCTTCCTTCCTGGTCGCTGAGCACCTTCTTGCACTGGTGAAAACAAGATAGTTTTACCCCAAGCAAACCCACTTATCTTCCCACGCCAGCGCTATGCCTTCACAGATCTGCCCCTTGTTTTTGTCCTTGATAGAGTTCTTCAAAGGATTCCAGGTAGCGGGAACCCGAGAGTTTCCTCTCAAAGATCATGCGGCAACCCTCTTTGGTGAGGGACTCATCACAGATCTCAGGAATGACTTCGGAGAAGAATTCCCTTTTTTCATCGTCGCTTAATTCCTCGACAGCTTTCTTGATCTCTTCAAGCTTCATCATCAATCTCCCATGGCATTCAAAAACGTCGCACTCGTGAATACTTAAACAACACGGGGCTATTTCTGAAATTCAACCGACTCGCTCCACACCCCATGGATATTGCAGTAGGCTAAGGCGTGGAAAGACTTGAAATCCCGTATCTGGTTAATCTGAAACCGAACGTTGGAGTTGGAGTAGACCGGAGCCCAAGCAGCTCGCCCCAGGTTAATCACCTGGTTGTTGTCCTTTCTTACACCGTAAAGCTCAATCCAGGCAATATGGTGTTCTACTGTGTTGGGATGAGGGACCTCATGGCCCACAACCACACGAACGATGTCTTGTCCTGACTTATGTCCCTTGTCAATCTCGATGTGGGGAACATGTTTCTCCTTTTCTTCGTCTTGTTGTGTTTTGATGAGTTCTCCGAGGTTCATTCTGTCCTCCTTTCTATCCTTTTCTGCCTATGATTCGATCACGCCCACGACCTCATCTTTTATGATGAGAGGCACACATATGTTGACCTTGAAGCCCTTGCTCTGAAGAAGGACGGCCCGGGCCCCGTTTTCCAGATCCGAAACCCTTTGAGCAATCAAGCTCTTGGTTCGGGCTGCCTTGCCTGAAAAGCCCTCGCTCATTTTAACCTTGCGAAGTTCCTTGACCTGTTGCCTTGTCATGCCTTGATAGGCAACGAGTTCGAGAGATTCCTGAGCTTCGTCCGCCAGATAGATTCTAACAGCGTCCACCTTGAAATGCTCCCGGACTTTCAAGATCGCCCTGTCCAAGATCTCTGTCAGACTCAGAGAACTCGTCAAATCGCTGCCGATGTCGTAGAGTACGGCAAGCTCCTTGTGTCTTTTCTTAAGCTTGACGACTTCGTAAAAAGTCCAACTTCTGTGTTGCGGTGCATCCTTCGTCATTGCAACGTACTATAAGTACGCCTCATTCCTCAGGATTTGCGCGCCTTGAATTTGGAGCTTTTTACTTTGCCGTCTAGTTTGGTCTCGCTAAATTTTAACGATACATGTTGCTTGTCTACTAACATGATTCAACAACAGCCTTTCCGGCTGCAACTGCAAGGCTCCTAGTATGGCATTCGGACCCGCCGAGTCTCAGCCTCTTCCAGGAAGTCCCTAGCCGTATAGAGAACCACAAACTTGTTCTCCAGTTCTCTTAGCAGGTCTCTCGTCTTGTCTTCCGGAAGAGACCTTGTGCGTATGTATACATTGTGCCGACCCTCTTCAGCGTCTTCACGGGTGGAGAGGATGCTCACAACACGTCCATCGTAGGAGCGGATCACATCCGAGACCTCTCTAATGGAGCCGGGACGATCTTCCAGGCTGAAAGCAAACTGCACGCCACCAGTATAGACCCCTGTAATATTGATCAGGACCCTGAAGATATCGGTTTGCGTAATAATGCCGATGAGCGAACCCTTGTCGTTGATCACTGGAAGGGATGAGATTTTGTTTTCCAGCATCAGAATGGCAGCGAATTCCACGGTTTCGTCAGGTCTTACAACCACTACATTTCTCGTCATCAGGTCCTTGATCTTGATAGTAGAAATCAGATAATTGAGTTCATGAACGTCCAGACTCGTAGCCTTAGATGGTGATGCGTCTCTCAAGTCCCTGTCGCTGACAATCCCTACCAGTTTTCCTTTCTTGTTCAAAATCGGCAAAGAGCGAATGTTTTTCTCCTTCATGATGATAGACGCCTTCATCATGGGCGTGTCTTCACCCACCGTGATGACATCCGTCGTCATCCAGCCTTTTACTAGCATACATCCCCCTCTTGCTCTTAAGTGTGTACATATTTAACCTTGGGCCTCAAAGGATTCACGGTCAGGACCGGCACAGCAGCATGCTTGATCACATGATCGGCCACGCTCCCCATGAACATTCGTTCCAGGCCCTTTCGGCCGTGGGTGCCCATGATGATGAGATCAATGCCCTGATCATCGGCATATTTCACAATCTCCTCGGCAGGATTCCCCATGACCACCTTGGTCTCGTAATTGGAAAAATCCCTCAAGTTCTTGTGGCAAAAGGCCTCCATCTTCTTTTCTGCTGCACGGGCAACTTCGGCCACGGTATTCATCAAGAGATCCCGCGAAACATCAATGGTTGTCAGATAGGATATATCCCGCGCTACAAACAGGAGATAAAGCTTTGCGTCAAAGGTTTCGGCCATTTGGAGGGCGTTTGGAAAAACCTGCTCTGAACATTCTGAAAAGTCGATAGGAAAAAGTATGTTTTTAAATCCTCTCATGGGAACCTCCTTTTCGAATACGGACAGCATTCCTTAATGTCCTCTGATCCGTAAGCGTTGGCATGGTATACAGGCGCCTACGTTGATTCTCGTGAAGGCTTATGTGATGAAATGTCAAAACAGCATCATTGGCTCACTCCGAGAGCAAAAGGCTTTTCACAAAACCTTCCCTACTTAACCTTATAGGGGTTGATGGTTAACACGGGAACCGGTGATTTCTTCACCACGTTCTCAGCCACGCTCCCAAAGAGGACGTGCTCCAATCCTCTCCGCCCATGGGTGCCCATGACTACCAGATCGATATCTTCTGACCCGATAGCCTTCAAAATTTCAGCAGCCGGATCCCCGGAAACAACCCTTCTCTGAAAGTTGGGACAGCTCCCCAACTGTTCCTCGCACACTCTGTCCATGGACTTTTCAGCCCCTTCCAATGCCTGCTTTTGAAACACATCCATTGAGGGATGGGGGATAAAATCTTTGCCCCACCTTTGAAGGTCCTGTACCACATGGAACAAGTAAATCATGCTGTTGTATTTCTCAGAAAAAAACAGCACATAGGGCAATACCTTTGACGAGTTCTCTGTGAAATCACAGGGAAAAAGAATCTTCTTGACCTCGATCATAGCTATTCACCTCCTTTTCTTTGGCAAATGGACCCTATTGTGTTAACTCCCCCTCAGCGTTTCGCCTACTTGTTAAGTGGGATTAAGCTGGAGTTGCAGCTATCGGAGCCTCCTCAATCTCTGCCGAAGCCGCTCCGACTACAACCGACGATCAACGTGTCTTGGCCCTCCACACTCAGGCGTGTAGCAGGTAACATTGAGGAAATTACACTTTTCACCACACTCAGGACAAACAGCAGGTGGTGTTCCCGCTGTGACAAGAAATCCGCACTTGTCACACTTCCAGTAAGTGAGATTACACTGGGGGCAGATATCCCCCACAAACCTGCCATCCGCAGTGTAGCCACAGTGCGCACATACCCAGTTTTCTTGTTTCTCTGCCATTTCCTTTACCTCCTTTGGTTCATGGATTTACGAGCTTAATGGCTCAAAAAGCCTTTACAGCAAAACGCTTTCCTTTAAGAAAACTTGCTTAAGCTTTGTGGCCACGGTGGCCTTGCCCTTGCCCCTCATCCGCTGGCAATGCAAATAACCATAAGACCTATTCCCGTGTCATAGTGACCCCGCACTTGGGGCATTTTCGCTCAAAGCAAGGCGTTCCGGTTTGGCGGGAGACTCGTTCACCACAGCTCGGACATACGCAATTCCCCCCGGGGCCTGCGGCAAACCCGCCACGCAGACCGCGTCCAACGCCACCTCGCCCCATGCCTCTCCCTGTTCCAGGGCCTTGACCTCTTGGGCCTGTTCCGTCTCCTCGCGGCATTTCACTCACCCCCTTTTTACTATCTGCGCTGGCGGTAACAGTTATCGGAACTTGCTTTTGTCAGCGCCGTAGCCGGTCTTATTTGACTGCCAAGGCGTTTCATGACTTGTGAATTCTAAGAACTCGACGGATCCCCACATTGATGCTTCACGGAACGATGCATAGGGCCTCATCTTCGAGTGTGTGTACAAGCCTTCTGGCAATTTGTCCGGAGAAAAAGGCCCCCCTTTCACCTCGTCTGCCAACGATCACCGTGCCATACTGTCCAGCTTTCGCTTCGCCGTATATCGCTGTAGAAATGTCACTACTCCTTCTGCAAGTGATAGTATTGAGCTGGCTGCTCTTTAGCCCCGCGTTCTTAAACCGTTCATTGGCCTTTTCATAAAAGCCCTCCATGCGATGCTTGTCCTCGCGATGCATCACTAATTGGAGGTAGCCCTTGCTTCTTTCGACATCAACGGAGTAGTAATGCCTGAGATAAGGTATCACATGGAACAAGGTAATATGGATATCTGTGTTTGCCCCTACCATATGAATGAGGTGATCCACGGCGCGAAGCGAATTGTCAGATCCATCAACAGCGAGCATGATCTTCGTGCCAGTGCTTTCTCCGGCAACCAACCAAACGGGAATCTCGAGTCCATAATCAACGACTTTGGCCGGAACGGCACCAATAGAAAAATCCCAGCTGGGTGTCATCTCCCTGCGCGCTATGACGATCGCATCGTACCCATGCTTTTCGGCCCAGTTGAGAATGTCCTTGGCTGCTCCCACTTGCATCGGCTCGCTCACCGCCTCAATCCGGCTTTCGAGTATCCCCTCTTGGATCATTACCTCGTGGAAGTCTTGTACAATCTCCCCAGCTGCTTCCCTATTTGCACGAACAAGTTCGGAAATTTCAGCCTTGGCCTTAAGGTCGCTTTTGGCCGCTTCGCCTAAGAGCTCCGGAACCCCTGGCTGGACATTGAACAGCGTATAGGTCAGGTCTGTGGCTGAAACGGACAGCTTAGCGATGTATCTAACGGCATGCTGCGAATAAACGCGGTCACCAACTGCTACCAGGACTTTCTGTTTCATGGTGAGCCTCCTCGCCGCAAAAACTTCGTTGGTCCTTCTGACACAACATGGCTCCTACGTCACACCCTGAACAGGAAGTGTGATGTTACAAACCGTTCCATGTCCCGACGTGCTTTCAAGACTGATCCGGCCCTCATGATCCTCTATGATCTTTCGGCAGATGGCCAGACCCAGTCCTGTTCCTTTTGCTTTAGTAGTGACAAACGGATCAAAGACACTCTTCAGGTCTTCAGGCGTGATCCCTTGTCCTGTGTCAATGATGCGAAGTTTTACGCGATCTTCCTGCAACTGGGTCGTAATAGACAGACGCCCCCCTTCTGGCATGGCCTCCATGGCGTTCTTCATGACATTGATGAGCACCTGCCTCATCTGTTTCGGATCAACAGATATCTCGGGAATCTGAGGGTCGAGAGACGTCTGAAAAACAACGTGACGCACCTTGAATTCTTCGTGTAAAAAGGCCGAAACGTCCTCCACGACACTATTGATACTCGTCATTATCTTCTTTGGTTGCGACGGCTTCGTGATATCCGTGACTTCTGAAAGGAATTCTTCCAGTCTGGCAACTTCTTTGATGATGATTTCGAGTTTTTCCTTGTTTTTTCCATTTTGACTTATCTTACGCAGCACCTGTTGAGCGAAACCGCCAATCAGCATGAGTGGATTCTTGATTTCATGAGAAATATAGGACACCCCTTGGCCAATCGTTGCCAATCTTTCCGACTCCAGCACTTTCTTCTCTAGCTTCTTTCTCTCACTTAAATCCCGAAAGAAACCGACGGCGCCAACAGTTTCTGCGTCTTCATAGATGATGCTTGCTGAGAGCCAGACGGGTATTTCTTTCCCGTCCTTTTTCAAGATTGTGGTTTCATAGTCCGCCAACTTGCCAGGTCCACCATGGCCCTGCCCATAGAGAGCCTCTTCGATTTTCTTTGCACGACCAGCAGGATACAGGTTGCCGACGTCCATCTTGCGGATGATTTCCTCGCTGGCATACCCAAAGATGTTTTCAGCCCCTTCGTTGAATATCACTATGTTTCCTGTGTTATCTGTCGCTATAATACCGTCGATAGAGCCCTTAATAAGATTCTTCTGGAAGTCGTAGGTTCTTCTGAGCTTTTCGCTATAGGCCTTTAGATTGCCCGTCATATGGGAGAAGGCATCTGCCAGCTGGACGACCTCGTCTGAACCATGCATCTTGTACACCTTGCATCTGCGGCACTGTTCGATCTTTTCTGGAAATTTTCCCTTGGGCCCCCCTGTGAAAAGTGTGCCGTCAATGTACCAGCAGCAGGCGTCAACCTTCCCATAAGCAGGACAGCCGGTTCTTTTACAGTCTAGGATCTCCCAGCATTTGACGGCCTTCCCAAAATCAACTGTGGCATTCAGGTTTCCACGGCTGACTTGGTTGGCTAGACGTGTGAGTTGGAGAATCGGCCGAGTAACAGACCGAGACACCCACTTTATGAGGAAAAAACCGACGATTGAGATCGACACTATACCCAAAAGGATCTGTCGATTCCGAAGTGAAGCCACCCGCATTTCCACAGGACCCCACGGAATGCCTACAGTCAGCACGCCCAAGACTTCTTTCTCTCTCCCGTGACATTTAAAGCATGCTCTTTCATTTAGAACCGGTACGGCATAATGGAGGATCTGTCTCCCTTCATGTTCCTGCAGCTCTTTCACCGTGGTCTGAGTCTGCAAGGCCTCTTTTGGAATTTCAGAACCCGCAACCATCCCTATGTTGTCTGGATTGCCGCTGTATCTGATGACTTGCAATGGATTATGAAGATTCACAAACTCCAGATCGGTCATTGTAGTAAGGCTTTCCAGGGTGGCCTGAACGTCTTCCATTTCACCATCAAGCATGGGATATTCGATGCTTTTCCGTACCATTTTGCTAAACTCCAATGCCCTGGTCTCCTCCCTGGACAGATGAAATTTCACACGGCCGATCATGTCCCAATAGGCAAATACGCCCATGACTGTCACAAGAATGACACATACCCCGAGAATTACTTTTGATCTTAAGTTCCCTGCAATTTCTGTTCGTAATCTGACCCAAAATGACATATGAGCCACCTTGTCCGGCCACTATGTTGGTTCATTCTTCATCGGGCGTGCTGGGCTTGTAGTAGCACTGCCGAAGGCTTTGTTGCATCTCTCGAAATGCCTCAGTCAACTCACCGACTTCATCCTTTGATCTGCTAGCCGGTATTTCCTCTGTGATGTCTCCCTTGGCGATAGCTCTTGCAGCCTTGGTCAGCGTTTCTAGAGGCACTATGAGCATTCGGTGCAGGAGACCTATGATGAACGCAATAACAAATGCCAGACAGATCAAAAACTCCACGACCATCTTATTTCGATAGGCCCTAATCTTTTGGCTTATGGGTTCCCAGACGAACCCCACGGTCAGGACTCCCAGAATCCTTTTCTCCATTCCGTGACACTTATGGCAGGTTTGCTCATTGACTACCGGCATGGAATACCGAAATATATTTTCGCCTTCCCAAACCTCTAATCCTTTGACCAATGATCGAGTTCGCAAGGCCTCCTTGGTAATCTCTGATCGGGTCACCCTGCCAATTGATTTTCGCCTGCCACTGTACTTGATCAGGCCGTCTAGATCACACAGGTGGGCCACATCTAAGTCCTTTAAGGCGTTCACCCTTTCCAGGATTTCCTGAACATCTCCCATTTCGCCGTCAAGCATTGGATATTCTATGCTCTTCATGACGGTATCGCTAATATCAAAAGCCTTCTTCTTCTGCTCATTTAAAAAGGCCTTCTCATGATAGGTGATATCCATGTAAGCATAGACGCCCATTGTCACAATCAGAACCAGAGCTATTGCTAGTATTAACTTGGACCTCAGGCTATAGAAGGGCGTCCAACTCATGGTTTCACAACTCCCTGTGTCCATGTTGGGTGTGGCATTGAGTACAAATATTTCGTGGAATTTCTAACGTTTCCTTTTTCTTGGCCCTCGTTGCCGCCGTTATATGTAAGCTTGCTGGGCCGTGGCACACCTCGCATTGGACATTGGTCAGATGTGGTGTTTTTTCTATGCTTACAAATCCCCCGGGCTCACCATATCCAGTCGTATGGCAGGGAAGACATTGTTGATCGTGTTCTCGCGCTCGCATTTCCAATATCCGGAAGTTCCTGGAGCGCTTGAATCCGCGATATGCTTCTACGAGCGAAGCATGACAGGCCTTGCATTTCTCCCAACCTACGTAGACTGCCTGTTCTTCCTTTTGATCCGGAACGCTATCGGCCGTTGGAAACCCCACATCACCAAGATACATCACTAGGCCCGCCACCACCAAAATAACATATACGTGAATCCGCCTTTTCATTTTCTTCTCCTTTGACGATGGGTAGCCTTGTCTTGCCCTAACGGTTATGGCCAGGCATGCCCACAGGTGCCCACACATTGAAGCCGCCTTAACTCCTTGATTACTACATTCATCTGAGATCGCCGTGTCGTTTGAATATGGCTGTATGCCCATTGCACCATGGGTTGGTACTCTTACGCACACTTGCCATCGCATCTGATGGCTGTATCTGTCTTATGCAACCACCCAAAGAGCCGGATTAGGAATCTTTTGGACCAGTCGCATGGCAATGCGTCCCGTAAATACAGCCTCTCGCTCACCACGTCGTCCGATCAGGACGGTGCTGTATTTCCCAGCCCTTGCTTCGTCAAGAATCGCTGTGGAAACATCATGACTCTGAGTGTTCGTCTTAATCTGGATTTGGCTCTTCTTAAATCCTGCTGCGTTGAGCATCTCATATGCTTTGCCATAGAAGTCTTTCATGCGTTTGTTGTCTTGTTGCTGAATAACGCGCTGAAGAGCTGGGTTCTCGCGTTCAAAATCAATAGAATAGTAGTGTCTCAGAAATGGCACGACGTGAAACAAGGTTAAGTTCAACTGGCGGTTTTTTCCAACCATATGAATCAAGTGATCCAACTCCCGGACTGAGCTCGCAGATCCATCAACAGCCATCAGGATGTTCATGGAGGTGGTTTCTTCGGCAACGATCCAAACTGGCATCTTTAGTGCGTGCTCGACCACCTTGGCAGCCGTCGTGCCGATGAAAAAATCTCGGCTAGGAGTAAGCCCCCTGCGCGCCAGCACAATGGCATCATAGCTGTCTTGTTCAGCACGAATTAGGATATCCGCCGCTAATCCGACGTTTAAGGGTGCAGCAACGACTTCGATACGGCTCGAAGGTATACCTTCCTGCACCATAAGATCCTTCAAGTCACAAACAACACGCTCCGCGGTCTCGGCGTTCTTTCGAATCAGTTTGTCAACCTCAGCCCTCACGTCAGGATCTATTTCCGCCCCCGTAACAAAGATCTTGGGGACCGGAGGTTGCATGGTAAATAGTGTGTACGTGAGATCATTGGCGGCGGATGATATCCTCGCGACATACTTAACGGCCTGTTGCGAATAGACACAGTCGCCGACAGTCACCAAAATCTTCTTTTCCATGGTGGGCTTCCTCTCTAATAGGCTTTTGAAATGGCGAACCATCTTGCCGAAGCAATGCCCGGTGCCGACATTCTTTCTTGGGACTTGGCCGACCGAGCTGTCATATGTTATTGATCTCCAATGTCATTCATGATCAGTGTCTTTTTCTCAACAGGATACGATAGAAAGCTTTATCATCCTGGGAACTGACTAGCTCATAACGCGGTGCCTCCAAAATCTGAAAAAGGTCCTTTCGGGTTTGAACGTCACTTCCCAGTATTTCCAGTGTTTCGCCTGGATTTAGCCTCCTGAAGGCTTGCGTCACCTTCAGAAGCGTAATGGGAGCAATCATTCCGCGAAGATCGAGTTGATGAGCGATGTCCTGTGCCAACTTAGCTATTCCCTGATCCGTTTTTACTAATTACTAGCGCAAAACCCCTGCCAACTTTTGGGATATATCGTCCGACTTGCCAACGCGTTGTTGACGGTCAGTGAACCCATGCACGAAGGAAATGGAATGACCGGCCGCTTCTATCCCTCGATGGGCATCCATCTGGCTGAAAGAAAAGCATTTTTTGGGAACACAAAGGTGAGGTGAAACGGAATAAAGATTGTTTCAGCATAGGGTCCCATCCTTTTTCTGATGGGCTAAGGCGAGGAAGGATAGTCGCCACTCAGCGACCACGAGATTTTTCTTGCCAAAAAACTGTTAAATTGTTAAAAAAGTAGCAAAACACATGTTAAATTTTAACGGGTGAGCCCCATGCTTGAGCAAGAATTGAATGCATACTGGAAGACAGTCGTGGACACGATCCAGGACGGATTGATGGTCTTAGACAAAGAGGGGACTATCATTAGCGTGAACAAAGCGCTTGAAACCATAACAGGGTACGGCCGGGATGAATTGATTGGAAAGCTATGTACTGTTCTAAAGTGTGACATTTGTCAGATTGCCAGGGGGAAAAAGGGAAAGGACTGGTGCCTCTTATTCCGCACGGGGAGTTTCAACATGCGAAAAGGCACCCTGATCCGCAAAGGCGGAACCTCAGTTCATATTATCAAGAACGCATCGCTTCTTCGTGACGCCCATGGTCATGTGATGGGAGCCGTGGAGACGGTAACAGACGTTACTGAAATGGTTGAGAAAGACACACAGATCGAGGCGTTCCGACGTGAGCTCAAATCGGAAGATGGTTTCCAAGGGATCCTTGGGGTCTCTGCCAGGATGCAGAGCGTATTCGAGCTGGTTACCAATGCCGCCTTCTCTGATGCACCCGTTCTCATTCTTGGTGAAAGCGGCACAGGAAAAGACCTGGTGGCCCAAGCCATTCACACAATAAGTCAGCGCAGACGAAACCCGTTTGTTAAGGTCAGTTGTGCGGCATTGACGGAATCTCTCCTGGAGAGTGAGCTTTTTGGACATGTTAAAGGGGCCTATACAGGAGCCTATCGGAGCAGGAAAGGACGGTTTCAGGCGGCGGAAGGTGGCAGTGTCTTTCTAGACGAGATTGGTGATCTTCCATTGTCGACGCAAGTCAAGCTGCTTCGCGTTCTTGAAGAAAGCGTCGTTGAACGTGTGGGAGACAACATGTCAATCCATGTTGATGTGCGCGTTATCTCAGCCACGAATAAGAATCTGAAAGAGCGTGTTGATCAGGGCGCTTTCAGGGACGATCTGTTTTACAGGGTGAACGTCATACCAATTTTTCTGCCACCGCTGAGGGAGAGGTCTGAGGACATACCCCTACTGGCGGAATCTTTTTTCCGAAAAATCAGGTTAAAAAGTGGAAGCAAGGCAAAAGGGATAAGTAATGAAGTGATGCGCATCTTCATGGAATATCCCTGGCCGGGAAATGTGAGGGAATTGAAAAGCGCCTTCGAATACGCTCTTGTTTGTTGTGGGGAGTCGTTAATCCGACTGCATCACTTGCCGCCCAGGTTTCACCGGGCAAAAAAAGTTGAAGGTACGCCCAAGAAGGCTTCCATCAGTCGAGAAGAGATGAAAAGACTAGATCTTATAAACGCACTCGAACTGGCAGGGGGTAACAGGTCAGAAGCTGCTAGAATACTAGGGGTTTCCCGAGTAACTGTCTGGAATCGGATGAAGCGATTCGGGATTGACATCAAGGCCAAGATACACAGCTAGCTCGTTTCCATTCATAAATGGCCCTTTTTCCTCTGAGCGGCGTTCCCCGCGGGTTTTTGCCTGCGACGTACAAAGAGCACGCCTCGGCGTAAACCCTTGTGCGGCCTTGCTTGGAGGCATTGCTCGACGACTTCGCTATCAACCTTGTCATGAGGGTGTCCATATATCGGAATTGACACCTACCCTTGTTTCCATTATCTTTTCAAAAGCTTCTTCTACCCTTTACTGTCAAGAACGAGGCACTCTCGTGGTAACAACCCTATATGAAGCAAGCCTTCGTGAAATGGCTTCTCCATGGCTTCCCCCGGGCCAAGACTCCATCCCGCTTCGCATTCATAGGGATACGACAAATTTTTTCGGTGTTGAATATGGGAATATCGTTGACTTGGGCGGAAGACCTTATCTCATCCGCCATAATGCCAAGGAGGGACGCTTTGGCCTAGATGATGAAGTCAAGCACTGGGTGAAGCGAGCCATCGACCTTACGAACGGAAAGCATAAGATTATCAAACTCGTTTTCCATGAGAAGTTCAATGCCCATATCGGCGGTATTAAGTTCGAATGCTTTCGAAGCCCTAGAAAAGAGGCCAGGATCCTGGACTTGGTTGCCGGTCACAAGAACTTCATGCACGGGTTCTCGGTCCAGGATGAAAAGCAAAACCTGGTGCGCGTCCTAGACTTCATCTACGGCGTCCCGTTATCCAGGTATGTGGAGAATCTGGATTCGGATCATCGAAGCTATTTCTTTGATCAATTCCCAAACATTTTAGGTCAGTTCATGGAATGCATCCGGGCCATCCAGTTCATACACAATCACGGCGAGAAGCACGGAGACATACGGCGCGACCACATTTTTGTGGACCGACAAAACGGACACTACCGGTGGATCGATTTTGACTTCAATTATCGGCATAGAGAAAACATTTACGGCTACGACCTTTTCGGCTTGGGCAATGTTTTGGTCTTTCTAGTGGGCAAAGGCGATGTGCTTGTGCAAGATCTGAATAAGCGGGGCCACCCTGCGATGAGTACTCTGAGGGAGGAAGATCGGAACATCGTGTTCCACCATCGCATCGTCAATTTGAGAAAAGTCTATCCCTATATACCCGACTCTCTCAACCAAATCCTTTTACATTTTTCCAAAGGTGCCAATCGGTTTTATGAGACGACCGGAGAACTCTTGGAAGACCTGGAAGCCTTCCCCAAGCAATGACATGCATGACGCTTTTCTTGACGTCTGCCGCTAACACAGCAAGGAGTTGAGCCTATGACTGATGGAAAAAAAGTATTTAATAAGAATATTTTGATCGCCGTCGACGACTCCGATAATGCGCGGCGGGCAGTTTCCTACGTTGCCCAACTCCTTGGAGGGGCGAGCGGGTTTAAGGTGACCATTCTTCATGTCATCCCTGAGGCAGAGGAGGACTACTTTTCCAGCACTGCCGAGAGAGATGAATGGCTCGACCAGTACAAGCAGAAAATGCACGCTGTGTTAGAGGACTGTCGACAAATCTTGATTGGCGCTGGCTTCGCCCCAGATACTGTCTCAGTCCGTTCCCCTCTGCGGTATTGTCCCTCCATGGCCGAGTGCATTCTTTCGGAGCGGGATGAACTAGAGTATGATACGATTGTACTGGGAAGACAGGGGCTTTCACGAAGTGAGGAGTTTCTCTTCGGCAGTGTCTCCAGTAAGATTGTCACTCATGCTCGCAACTGCACAGTGTGGGTGGTAGAGTGATATTCTATGAACTGGGGCAAAATCCGGGCAAAATCCGAAATCCGGGCAAAATCCGGGACGTCATGATACCTTGCGCCCTGCGCCTTGAACCTTGTACCTAATTCAACATAGTGATTCCCCATCTTTTCCCCTCTTTTCCCTTCACCGCGTTTTCCGTCACGCCCCCAAAGAGGGTGTGCTCCGCCCTTTGCACCCATGCGTGCTCATAATCACAAGGGCCATGCCTTCGGAAGGGAAGAGAATCTTTTTCATTTCTATCATAACGTTTTATCTCCGCGTTTTTGTTTCGCCAAATGTATCATAGATGATGATCCAACCGTCCTAAATCGCGAGCCAAGCTAGTGTCGTGTCTCAGAAGTAACTATCATTAGTCACCATGTAGCCGAAAGCCTTTTCCGCGCGACATTGAGCATTTTCGGAATGAGAGGTCAGCTGAGTGAAGCGTTAAGAATCATAAACTGTTTGAGGGCCTTAGCCCGAGTTTTTATGATTCAACGCAACGAAGCTGACGTCCTGGAAATGCTCACGGAGCCCGGAAAATGGCTTGATGGCGACACGTTACTTTTTAAGAGACACGACACTAGATTTCTTGCCGGTTTGCCCGGGGAGGGCATATGTATGATCATTTAACTTTGACTTCAATTTCTTTCTTCTTGGCCTGCTCGGTTCTGGGAAGCGTTACCTTCAAAACACCCTTGTCAAAGCTTGCCTCAACCTTATCGCTCTGTATATCGACAGGGAGTCGAAATGAACGCTGGAAAGAACCGCAGTACCTCTCGCAGCGATAGTAGTGTTCGTCTTTCTCCTCTTCTTCTTTCTTCTTCTCACCTTTGATGGTCAGGATATCTCCCGAGACACTCACGTCGACGTCTTTGGCCTCAAGCCCTGGCAAATCAAGCTTGATAAGAAGCTTATCTTTGGTTTCGGAAATGTCCGCCGACGGCAGCCATTCCTCTGAACCAAACCCGGAAAAAGGCGCCACGTCAGAAAAGGGATCCCACAGCCTGTCCATTTCTCTGCGCAATGATCCGAGTTCTCTAAACGGTCTCCAAGGAACTAATTCCATACAAACCACCTCCCTATTGTGTGCCCTCCCCGGGGGCATTCGGTTACTCTGAAACCTCTGGCAAAAGCTTGTTGCTTGATGTCGGCTTACTATCAAAACCTTATTTTCCGGTTTGACCACAAAGCCTGTCTTTCATTGCAGATGCCAGGAATCATATTATGAGTATATGCTTAAAACTAAGCGCTCGAGCGAAGTTGTCAAGTCTCTTTTTCGGGATCGTTGCTACTGCGTACGCCATATAAGATAATGGACGCATATAGAGAATTGGGATGCAATGGCGCTAGGCTACCGAGTAATGGGCTGCTGTTGCAACTGACCGTAAGGCCACGTATTTATTGCCTTTATAGCCTAGCCGGGTTTTCACTAAATGGAGGCACCGCTCTTTAGGCCTTGTCGTGGGATAATAAAACGCGGAAGAGCTTGTCCCGTTCCGGTGCAATGCTCCTGGCATTTTTGCCTGTGAATACAAGGCGAATCGGCTTTTCCTTCAGCGTGTATAGATTCTTTTGGAAAGTATCTCGACCAAACGGATAAATGTCCTTCAGCCTACTCATATTGACAAAAACCCGTCCTACGCCATTACAATTTTCCTTCAGGACATTTAGAAGTTCACATGCTGAAGTGCCATCGAAATCGCCGGTGAGTTTGAGTTCCAGGCCAGCGTTCTTTCGGTGCATGGACATCTTGAAATTTGCTGCCATGAGTTCTCCTCCTTTCTTGACCACCAATTTCTGAAAAGTGGAGCTGAACTCGCAAGAATATGCGGCTTGTCATCTATCAACAATCTGTTCTACTTCTTGACTGCCTTGCTCTTTGGTTACTGAAAAAGCAATTTTCCTCTAAGGGCCTTCTCAGGGCCATCCCAGGAAGGCGGCAGCAGCGATAACAACGAGCAAGACGACAAACACCTTGGCAAGACGACTGAGCCGGCGACCGAACTGTTCCATAAACTCTTCGTCCCAACGTTGCCATTGTTCCATGTCGTTGCCTGTTCCCTCGCGCCTCAATGTCAAGCTCACGTCCTTTGCATCTTCGTCCAAGGCGCGATTTGTTTCTTTGGTGTTAGTTACCAGGCATCACTCACTCTGCGGCAGTCGTTACGCACTGTTTAAGGCCAAGCAATCGCTTCTCCACAAACAGGTCTCCTCCTGACAACTGTTTACCCTTTGGGTGCCGTAACAGGCGATATTGTTTTCGGCCTTTTGAATAGCACGGATTAAATCAACCTTTTTCATGCGATTATATTGCTTAATGCCTATACCTTTAGCCATGTTACGAATTTCCTGAAACTTCATTGCTACCTCCCTTCCGTGCCATGCCTTGCGTGCCAGTAGTGCTGATTACGTAGAAAGTCATCACTATGCAAACCGGGAAACAGGTGCCATGAACTCCCCCCTGCTCGTCGAGCTTGTTTACTCCCCGGAGAATCGAAGCCGATCTTGGTCTTGTTCGGCCATGTCAGGCAGTTTTCTAGCCGATGAGTCCCGGAAACGCTTTGCGAACTCGTTGCACGTGTGAGTCCGTTTGTTCTTTTCCCCACAGCACCATAAACAGGGAAAGAAGGTCTTCCAGGTCAAAAGTGTACCGTGCCTTCGGGTTCTTCTTGAATTGCTCGGTGAGGCGCTTTATGGCCTTTTTGGGGGACAGGACACGTTTGTTCGCCCTCATACTCCCCGCGTTCTTGTGCAATGCCTCCATGAGATTGTCAGCGACCTCTTTTTCCCGGTCTGGTGGTGCCGTAAGAATCTGGCGACAGATGCTCTTGGCCCTGTTCCAGGACACCTTTCCCTCCTCGAGCATGATTTTCAGCCTGGAATCCATGCCGGGCACAAAGCGTATGATTTCGTCCAACCAGGTGACACTCTTATCTAAAAAACTTGCAATCCGTTCCTTGTCCCAATTGGCATTATTTAGATACAGAACCGTTTCGAAATAGTCGGTTATCTTGGTATCCAAGCGGTCTGCATTGAGCTTGAGATTCAAGGCTCGCATCTCGTCCAGCTCCCCGGAAACCACACGAACATCCATACGGTCAAAGTAACCAGGATATCTTTTCCGGATGGCCTCTATAGCAGCCAGGCGATGAAACCCCCCGACCACGTAATATTCACCATTGATCCGTTCCCAAACAATCAAAGGCTCCAGCAGACCGTTTTTTAGGATGTCCTTTTCAAGGTGGGCAACCTTCCCTGGTTTAAGGCGCCGATGGTTGGATATCAGAGGATGTCTCTGGATATTGTCAAAGGGCATGTAGTCGTAGCGTTTGGTTGTGAGCATCGTTTCCCTCGATTCTTCATCCCTCAGCAGTAATGGCCTTTAGGTCATATCTAAAAGAAGAATACGCCGAGCACAGAACCACCGGCATTAAGATGCGCCGCTCGCACAGAGCTCCGGGCAACGCAGCTGTGCTTCAGTCGTCTCTGCAACGGCCTCTTGTCGCCTCAGGACCTCGGCTATCTTTCCTTTCAGTTCATCAAGGACCATGCTCTTGATCACGTAGCCATCGGCCTGAGAGAGGCGCGGGTCTTCCCTATAAGTGTCATAGGCCGTAAAAATAATGACCGGGAGGTCCGGAGCTTGCCTCTTGATCTCATGAAACAGCCCAAACGCGTCGGCTTCATCCAGGCAAAGGTCCAGGAGCACTAAATCAGGTCGAGAAAATCCTAGATGCCCGCTCACCGATGTAACGTCACCCACCCCGTGCACCCTGTACCCCTCCAAAATCAGTTCTTCGGAAAGGAGTTCCCGGATGCACCGCTGGTCATCAACAACGAGTATGTTTGCCATCATGCCCTCCCTAATGTGTCAGTGGTGCCTAGGCCTGAAAAGGAGTCGGCTTGACACTGAGCGAGCATTTCACCCATGCCAGAAACAACGCAGATCTCGCAGTCAGGAAACAGCGTCTTCAGCAATTCCCATAAACACTCATCAGGCTCTGGCTTACTGCTTACAATCACGATGTTTTTCATGGCCCCCCTTTTTTTCTCACCTCGTCAACTGATTTTTTGCACCAGATTTGTGGTTATGGACGATGTTTTGTTCGTTCTTGCTAGCCGTGGTCTCGTCCTGTGACTTTTCCAGGCAGTACTGCCGCCAGGTACAGTCAGAGTGGTCACAATGCCCCTGTGCCCTGCCAAAACAGTCCGGGTTGCCCTCAGCCCGCTGAATGCTCCTGATGAGATTTGTCAGGTCGAAAAAGTCGTTTTTCATAAACAAGGCCTCTCTTCACAGTCTATAGGGTGGGATTCGCTTGTCTGCCCAAAGCCTCGCGGCAAATGCCATTGTGTTCTTTAGGCTATCAGCCAGATCCTTGTGATGACGGTGGGACTGCATGCCTCCGCTCCTTGCCGTCCGAGCCGTCACCATTGCGCCTTTTTTTGTTTTCAACTATCTGTTTTTATTTGACTTGTCTATAGAGGAAGGCACTCATTTTTGTAGGAAAAATGACTGGGGGGAACCACCTAAAAAGATGGGAATTGGTCCCGATGAGAGGTACAAAAACCGATGAGGGAGAGGCGTTCTCTGCCGGGAGGATTATTCTTTCCACTCATCCAAGTCGATCAATCCAAGCTTTGCCGCATACCGAACCAATTCCATGGTACTGTGAATATCAAGCTTATTCATAATGTTGGTTCGATGGTTTTCAACCGTCTTGGGGCTGATAAAGAGCCTTTCCCCGATTTGCTTAGCGGAAAGTCCTTCAACCACCAAACGCAGGACCTCTTGTTCCCTGCGTGTGAGGGACTGGTACCTCGATTCTCCATTGGACGCCCTGGCTGAGGACTTGGCAAGCTTGCTCACGACTTTCTGGGAAAGGGACGTATCTAAAAAGTACTCGCCTTTTGACACGGCCTCCAGGCCTTCAACAAGCTTCTCTGTAGCCGATTCCTTGACCACGTATCCGGTAGCCCCTGCTTGAAATGCCTTGGTGATGAGGTCGACTTTGGAATGCATACTCACAATGATAACACGAGTATCCGGCAAAAACGTCCGGATTTGCCGGGTCACCTCAATGCCGCTTTGATCCGGGAGGGAGAGATCCAGTAGCACCACGTCCGGCTTCAGAGCCTTGGCCAGGGCCAAGGCCTCTTTGCCATTTCCGGCTTCCCCGACCACTGCAAAGTGAGACGTGCGCTCGATTAAGATCTTGACGCCTTCCCGGAAAAGGGGGTGATCGTCAACAATTAGCGTGGTCTTCTCATTGGCCATGATGCTTGCCCCCACAAGGCAGTTCTATAAAAATCTTTGTGCCCTGCCCCAGTCGTGATAGGACCTCCATGGTCCCCCCAAGCAAAGCAACCCGTTCTTTCATGCCCAGTAGCCCCAAGCGCTTTTCATAGTGTGACGCGGCCAGTCGAGCCGCCACATCAAATCCTCTGCCGTCATCTTCGACGCGTAGGATAATATTGGGGGAAGAAGGCACCAATCGGATGGAAGCATGGCTGGCATCAGCGTGTTTCGTCACATTGCTGAGGGCTTCTTGAACCAGTCGATATAAGGTAATCTTAGTATCAAAGTTAGCTTCTGACTCATCCACGCCGACGGATGAAAACTCGATTTTTAGGTCGTTTTTGGAAGCATACTCCTGACAATACTCGTCGAGCGCATCAACCAGACCTGCTTCATCTAGACCTGGAGGACGTAAATCATAGGCAAGGTCTCGCACATTCCCGATGACCCCCCCAAGTCCCTTAGAAAGCTCGGACATCCTCTGCCGAGCCCCAGTGGATATCTCTGGGTGACGATCACAAAACGTATCAAAGGCGATCTTCAACGCGGAAAGATCCTGGGCTAGATGGTCATGCAGGTCGTAAGCAAGTCTTTGCCGTTCGACCTCTTGTGCCTGCAGCAGCTGGTGGCTCAGGGTTCTAATCTGGTCTTCTGCCTGTTTACGTTGCGTAATGTCCATGGCCGCCACGATGACGCCTTTGGAAAGGTCACTTTGATCCAGTGCCGTCAGCTGAAGATAACAATCAAGAACTGCGCCATCTTTGGCAACCCACTTCGTCTCCATATGTCCAATGCCCTCGGCCTCAACCACAGGGTACAGGTTCCGGCCCACACGCTCGTATTCATCACGATTTGCATAGATCATTTTGACATTTATACCCTCCAGGGCCCCTTCCTCGTAGCCCAACTTGTTGTGAAAGGCCCTGTTGCCCCACTTGATGATTCGGTCTTGTGCCAGTCCAATCCCGACTGGACAGGCAGCCAGGATTGCCTTCAGTGTCTCCTCACGATCTCGCAGCGCCTTCTCGGTCCGCTTTCGCTCTGTGATGTCGCGAAGATGTTCGACCAGCATGATAACATTGTTCTCATCGTCCAACACTGGCCAGGCGTGTATTCCTCTGGTCTTTCCATCTAGGGGATTGGTCTGCTCGAAGTGCGCAGCTTTGCCAGTTCGAAATACCTCAAGAGAACGGCAGGGCTCGCAAGGGGTCTTGCGATTCATAAGGGAGGCGTAGCAATAAGGGTGCCCCCGTCGCACTTCCTCAGATAGGTGATCATCGTATTTCCAGTTCGACATCACGATCCGCAGATCCTTGTCGATCACAACGACAAGGTCTTGAATGGCATCGAAGACATTGGAAAGGAGCCTTTCCCTGTCCACTAAATCCTTTTGCGCAGCCTCCCGTTTCTCAGTTTCCTCTTGCAAAGCCTCAATCGTTCCAACCAGATTAGCGGTACGCTCTTTGACCCTCCGTTCCAAGGTGTCATGGGACTTTTGAAGCATCTCCTGTGCTCGTTTCCGGTCAGTAATATCCAGAGTGACCTCTGTCATACCTGCGATTTCGCCACTATCGTCTCGGACCGGATAGCCTTGTATGTACCACCACCGTCCATCGGGAGTCACCTTTTCAAGCGATTCCGGCTTACCCGTGTCATGTGCTCTTGCTACGGGACAATCTTCACAAGGGCTCTCTCGGCCGGCCCATACCTCATAGCAGCGACGGCCCATGAGGCCCTCTCGTGTCATACCTGCCGAGTGGCACGCCGCTTGGTTGGCCCACACGACATTCATCTCGGTATCCTGGTACACAACATGCTCCAACAGGCTATCGAGGATAGCTTTTCTTTCCTGTTCAGTCCGCTTCGAGGCCTGCTCTGCCTGTCTGGCTTCAGACGCTTCTTTCTCCAACTTGTTGAGCCGTTGTTTCAGTTCTTCATAGCTGGGTTTCTCGGCCATCAGAAAATCCTCCAACTCTCTAAGAAATACCACAGGCCCTGATCACAGATGTTTTTGACAGCGTGGAGAGAGCCTCTGTCAGCCCACCCCATCCAAAGTTTTGGAAGCTATCCAATTGAAGGTCCCTGTAACAAGCTACAGGGAATCTTCAACCGTAAGGAACGCTGACTTTCTTAGATACGCTCGCTAACCCCGCAGCAAGCTACGGGGTTAGCGCTTGCTTTTTCGGTTCAACAATAATCTGCTCGGCGCGCTTAATACGTGGCCCCTTTCATATCTCGGATCGCTCGATCGTCACTAATGATTTGCAACCTCGTCATCACGATGCCCCTCTTCTTCATAGACCGGAAAGCTAACCTTGAATGTTGTACCCAGATCCGGGGCCGATTCCACTTCGATATCTCCCTTGAAGTCTTTAACCAGGTTGTACGTAATGGACAGCCCCAGACCCGTCCCCTGTCCCGTCTCTTTGGTGGTAAAAAAGGGTTCGAAGATTTTGTTTTGAATGCCTTCTGGGATGCCCGTGCCCGTATCCCAGACCCGTGCTACAACCCCGTCTCCTTCTCGGGAGGTCGTAATGGTGAGTTTCTTCGGCGCCTCTGGGCCTTTTGCCTCCATGGCATCCCTGGCATTTGTCACCAGGTTCAGAAAGATCTGCTCCAGCCGGTTTCTGTCGGCCAGGATTTTGGGAAGGCCTTCATCGAGTCTGAGGTTCACCTCGATTTTTCGCAACTTGAACTGTTGACCTAGAAGCGTAAACACACCTCGGATGGGGTCATTCAGGTCCACCGGGTAAACCCTCAAGTCGCTCTTTCGGCCAAAATCCCGCAGGTGATCGATGATATGGGTGGCCCGTTCTACCTGCTCGTTTATGTTACGGCTCACCTTCAACACTTCATCGTCTGAGATCTGCTGCCCCCGCTTTATCTTCTTGGCAAAAAAATCAGCTCCCACCTGTATCACATTCAGGGGCTGATTGAGTTCATGGGCAATACCCGTGGCCATCTCACCAAGAGTGGCCATTTTGCTAGCCTGGGTGAGCTGGGCCGCCTGCTCAAGACGTCGAGTAATGTCAACGGCCCTGATAATCAAGCAGCTCCCGACATCTCCATCTTCCAGTTCCTTAAATCCGCAGGCACGGCTGTACAGATGAGTGAAGAAATGGCGGCCGTCCTTTTTCTTGGCCCACACTTTGGGTATGAAGACGTACACATTCTCGTGAGATTCTCCCAGGCTATCCGACACCTTGCCTGCTTCCTCGGCATCGAAGAGATCCAGAAAGGACATCTCCAGCAGTTCTTTGCGGTCATATTGATATGTCACCATGGCCGAGTTATTCACATCCAAGATCTTGTCCGAATACATATCAACTATAAAGAGAGGATTTGGGTCGTGATCAAATAAAAGGCGATATTTTTCTTCACTTGCCTTTAGTTCGCGCTCCGTCCGTTTTCGCTCATCTATTTCGCGCCTCAGTTGCTCATTGGCTACGCTCAATTCGGCAGTGCGCTCCTTGACCCGCAGCTCCAGCTCATCATGAGTTCTTCGCAGTTCGTCCTCGGCTCGCTTTCGTTTGGTGATGTCCCAAAAAATGCCCAACACACCTGTGATATGGCCCTTTTCATCTTTGATAGGCGTTTTGACTGTATGGACCCACATGTGTTGTCCATCCTGGAGGTACTCCTCTTCAACATCCTCTGGTTTCCCGGAGGCGACTATTTTCTTATCGTCCGATCTGTATTTTTCAGCCAGAGCCTTTGGAAAGAAGTCGTAATCTGTCTTGTTTTTGATCTCTTCGGGTTTGATGTTCAAATCTCGAGCGTAGTTCTCATTGCAGGATAAATAAACTGAAGCGTTATTTTTATGGAATATCTTCTGTGGAAGATATTCAAGCAACGTTTTATACTTATTCTCACTCCGCCGCAGCGCCTCTTGCGCATGCTTGCGCTCCGTAACATCGATACCCAATTCAAGCAGCAGTGGTGAACCATCGATGTCGGAGAAAGGGTAGTCGTAAATCTGATACGCCCTTCCATCGCCCCGCACCCACTCCCACTCTATCGGCCTGCCTGTCTCGAAGACACTGAACGGTCGGCACGACTTGCAAGGCTTATCTCGCCCCGTAATAACTTGGTAACAGGGTCTCCCATCCGGCTCTCCAAAGCGTTCCCGGAAGGTGCGGTTAGCAAAACGGATAGAATGATCCGGCCTCTGAAGATAGACATATGCAGGGAGCCCATCAAGAAGGGAAAACAGCCTTTTCCGCTCAACCTGAAGCGCCTTCTCCGCCCGCCCCAGCTTAAAGGCTTGTCTCTTTAACTCCTTAACTTCTTGTTCCAATTCTTTGTAAGTGGGTTTTTTAGCCATGGAAAAAGTCCTTTCCATTGACCTCAACAACAAAAAAGGCCCCGAGCAAACGTATCTTTAATACGACGCATGGAGCCTTTATCAGTCCCATCGTGTTTCCTGGTGAGCTTTATGGTGTTTTGATCGAATTTGATGTCATTCGAAATCCTTATACATTAGACGGCTATAGGTTGTCAAAGGCAGGAACCCTCCAGTCACGAGCCTATTGGAAAATGACCATATTTTGGGGTCGAAGCCGGGGCTGTAGAATTCTCGTAGAGCATAGGGAAGCGTTGCGGGCAGACGAAGATCGTTGAGGGGCGCAGATACTATTGTGTGCCAGGGAAGTTTGCGAAAGGAGCGAGGTTTTCACCGATTTTGGGGGCACTACTGCTGTATGCCCCCAAACGCATGATCGGATAAAACCTATTGAAGCCAATACTCTGTTTCAGGGGGCTGCGAGCAGATCTTGAAAGGTTCGACACATTATTGGCGTCGGCCGAGAACTACTAAGGGGTTTAGTTCGTTAATTCGATGAGACACTTTGTGCAGGCCACTTATCCCGGAGGCCAAAGGTGAGAAGAGTGCCTAAAGTGAGTCCCGCCTGGCGAGATTAATGTGCACGCCATTGCCCGTACGTCCGTCGACCTTCAGTCTTCCACCTTGATTTTGGACAGCTTTGACTTCTTGCTTCCAGGGCCTTTCTTCAGGGTGTCGATCCGGGCGTCAATCAGAGACTTGATGCCTTCCAGAAACTCAATGCGCGCATTGTTCATGTGTTTGAGGAAGGGGGAATTTCTCTCCGAAACGTCCCTGAAGTATCCTAGAATGTCACACACGGGGCAAACAAGGTCCTGCTTTTTTTCGGCTGCTTTTTTTGTTGTTTTCTTAGATGCCATGGTCTCCTCCAAACTTGATGACTACCTTATCTCGCTCCACCTTCGCACCTGAAGGCTCTCTAGCGGCAATGTTGCGGGGGAGCAACAC
>CAZCXI010000025.1:0-1879 GCA_964502635.1 uncultured Desulfobacterales bacterium | reverse complement strand
TTTCCATTTGGCGAAGTAGCCATTGTCAACAGCCTCTGGAAGTATACGATTAACGATGATGGCATC
Organism: uncultured Desulfobacterales bacterium; assembly: GCA_964502635.1. Classification (GTDB taxonomy): domain Bacteria; phylum Desulfobacterota; class Desulfobacteria; order Desulfobacterales. The sequence continues at coordinate 1,813 of CAZCXI010000025.1, read as the reverse complement.
TACACACATTTTGTAAAGGCTGAAGTACATGTAAGCTCGCTGTGTCTCTTTCAGGATGATCTTTTCGGGGTTAGTAATTAGGCGAACGGTAGTGGTCTTGGGATCAGAAAGGAGTTTGTCGATTCCTTCAAGCCGATCGAAGAGCCTTTGGATTGTAGCAAAATACTCGTCTTCTGGAAGGGGCAGCGAATAAAGCCTCTTGGTAATAGGCCGAGCTAACTTGACGACTGTGCGCTCTATATCAAAGATCTTATTCATGTACCATTCCAGGCTCGTTGGGATGCTGATGAAGCGAATCGACTCCCCCGTGGGGGCACAGTCAAGAAGGATCACGTCGTAGCGGCTTTCTGCCACATACCGGTTGATGTGCAAAAGAGAACTTACTTCCTCCATACCAGGGAGAATGGCAAGCTCCTCAGCCAACACCTCATCAATGCCCGAGATGTTTAAAAGGCTGCTGATGTACTTGTGTACTTCCCCCCAGTTTTTCTTGATCTCTTCCTGGACGTCCACCTCCTGAATGAAAAGGTGCTTGCCGACCCTAAGGGGTTGTCCCTTGTTCTTGTCCATCAAGCTTCTGTCAAGGTCAAAGGAATCTACCAGGCTGTGAGCCGCATCAAGCGACATGATAATTGTTTTCAAGCCCTTTTGGGCACAGGCCACTCCGCTTGCGGCCGCGATGCTGGTCTTGCCAACGCCGCCCTTTCCTGCAAAAAGCACAATTCTCATAGACTCACCTGGAATACCTATCGGCACAAGGCGTAAGGCCTAAAGCGCGCGGCTCATAGCTCATAGTCCTTAGTGCCCTGTGCTCCATGCCCTTTGCCCTCTGCTCTATCCCTTGTTCTGGCCGTTTCTGAACGCTGATGTAATTATAAGCCATACCGTGCTTGGAGTAAAGGGACTAATCTGTATGGTCGGATGTCCTGGTTTTGCCTGCTCATCCTTGACCGGAGAGAGGACTTGACGCTGAAATGAGTTACCTTGGTATAAAGAATAAAGGGCGACCCAGTCATATGAAGCACCCCTGCTAGCAATGAAGCGCCCTATATGTCATGAGTCTCTTATGGCCGGTGGGCTTCTATGGTCGTTGTGCCAGCAAAGCGGCGACGACTCAATATGCAGTCGGTTGGCTGAGCTAGGCTAGTGTGTCGATACCTAGCAGTATATGAACTCACAAAAATCGAGGCCACGTAAAGATATCACAGGGGGGTGCGTTCGAGCATCAGGACACGTCCGCAAAGGTGTCCAAATGATGTCGAAACTCAAACGCGCAGAAATGGGAGTGCGTACAGCTTGCCAACATTTATAATACTGGCGGAACACATCTTCCTTGCCAGAATTTGTGAGTCTTATCAACTGATTTTATTGAAGATATCTGACAAATCGCCCGGCCCCAGACGCCAGATGCCTGAGTACAACTTCCTTACAACCTCTCTATTTTTCAGAAAACCCTGGTGTCATATGGATATCGGAAAGTGTGTTCCGGTGCTTTCGCCAAGTCCTCTCGTAGAATGTCACGATTTCGTGGCCGTCCCCGCTGAGCCCTCAGGCTTGTCAAATGGGAGAGTCAAGGGAACCTTCATCAATAAGCGATCAGCTCAAATCGATAACCGCGTACCCGTTTCCCTTGGTGATTCGCGGACTCCTGTGCGCAGCGTAAATGACCCCTTCCCCCCATCCAATTCCAGAACATCGAACCATTACGCCTATAGCAAAGATAAACTTCACCGGGCTTCTCGATCCTCATAGGTTACGCATGCACGTTTAAGATGGCCACTTTATGGAAATCTTGCGGTGTGACTGAACACAA
>CAZCXI010000024.1:33286-38201 GCA_964502635.1 uncultured Desulfobacterales bacterium | reverse complement strand
TTCGTAGCTCAAAAGAGCTTGACAGGAACAAGGATGGCATATATATATGTTTTATTATAAGGCAGGCAGGGAACCTGCAAGAGTTTAGTCTAAATTTATCTTCATATCTTTTGGCATTGGAGCCACGGAGGCTGTCTTTCTCTGAAGAGAAAGAATGCGTGCGTGGTTTTTTTTGTGCGCGTGGTTCTGGACCCTGAAATGTCGAGGTGTGTCCTGAAGTAGTAACCTTTGGAAATGGAGGGAGTTGCAATGCATGGCAACAATCAATTCATGAGGATTCATGGAAGTGAGATGCTACCAATTATGAAGGAACAAGCGAAAGATCTACAAGAGTGGTGTAGAGAGTTCCAGGACTTCTTTGGTTGGAAAGTCAACCTGGCAAAAAAAAGGCGAACAGTGGTTGTTGAAGTGACTGCCAGCAAATTTAATTATACGATTTCAGCAGACGGCAACTATTTGGGTTGTATTCGAGATGACAAAAAAGATGGGAAGTCATGGGACTTAACTGATGGCGATTTCAATTTCGATACATTCGGACATATAATGGTTGGTATCTTACATTGGGAGTCTCCATCGCGAAGGAGGCACTAGGGTGATAAAGTTGGCATTTATTTTCCATGCAATTTGGATGTGCTGGGTAACCATCTATAAATTCAAGCAAATATTTAAAGTCTTAACTTGGCATAATGTGTGCTTGTTATACTGAGACTGGGCAGCTGTCAACATCGGCTTCACAGTAGAAAGCCGGGGACACACATGATGCTTGACTTACGCTGGCCTTTCTATTTAGAATATGCGCAGAGAAAAAGGCACCAGGAAGGTGCTCCTGACTTTTTACTAACCTTACTAATAAACTAATTCTGGAAACGAAAAAGAGCCACGAAGGCCAACAGGCAAAAAGCCTGCCATGGTCACGTGGCTTTTTAGTTTGTGTTAGGGGGCGTGTTTGATGAAAGGCTTTTTCTCCCTTGTTATGACGGTCGTCCTGGCAGCGGCTTTGCAGCCCTCATTGGCCTCGGCCAGACAAGAGACTGTAAAGCGCGACACCAATGAGGATGGCAAGATCGACCAGATTGCTCACTTTGATAGGGGTGGCAAGTTCGTCAAGCTTGAGATCGACAGCAATGCAGACCAGGTTATGGATTGGTTCCAGTACTACGAAAAGGGTGAGATCAAAAGGGCGGAAAGAGACTTGAATCACGACGGCAAGATCGATGCCTGGGACTATTTTGAGAAAGGCAAAAGAATCCGCCATAGGCGAGCATCAACACAGACCGGCCAGGTGGAACAGAACATAGACTTTGATTCCGAGGAACGTCCGTTAAAGATGCAAAGGGACACGACGGCAGACGGGCATCTGGATACCGTATACTATTTTGAGGAAGGAAAGCTTTCTCGCTCCACCAAGGACACCGATGGCGATGGCGAGGTGAACGTGTGGCAAACATATAAGGACGACAGGCCCCTGGAAAGACGCACAGACGATGACGGCGACGGCAAGATCGAAAGGATCACCCTGTATGACGAAGAGGGCCTTCCCAGCAAAAGCCGTCACGATCTGGATGGAGACGGCAATATGGAAGTCGTGCGCCTGTATCACGAGGGCGAGCTTTACGAGGAGAAAAAGGACCTGGATCAAGACGGCAGGTTTGAGATCGTCACCCAGTTTGAGGCGGGAAAGCCGATCCGGCAGGACAAGGATGCCGACGGCGACGGCCGCTTTGACATCCTGACCCGTTTTAAAGATGGGAACCCAGCCTACCAGGAAAAAGATACCAACTTCGATGGCCGGAAAGACGTTTTTATCCGTTTTGATGCCAATGGCAATGCGAAGAAGATGGAGGAAGACACCCGGTACACGGGCCGAATCGACCGGATCAGGATCTACCAGGGCGGTGAGCCGGCGAAGGTGGTCTATGATTCTGACGGTGACGGCCTTAAGGAAACCGTAACTCTATTCAAGAAGGGTAAAATATTCCAGCAAACGCAGGACAACAATAAAGACGGCAAGGCGGATGTGACGATCTTTTTCAATGCCAAGGAGGAAAAGGAACGGGTTGAAAGCGACACCAACCTCGACGGTGAAACCGATGCCTGGGAGTTCTTCCAGAACGGAGAGCTGGTGCGGGCGGAAAGGGACGATGACGGAAACGGGAAAGTGGATCTCAAGGTCTACTACGCAAAGGGAGTCAAACAGAGGCTCATCCGGGACCAGGACAGAGACGGTCGTTTTGAGGTGACCCAGTGGTTCGATAAGCCGCCCTGGTCCATGGTCATGTCCCTTGATGGAGACGCAGACGGAAAGCCCGAAGGGCGTTACTGCTACAAAGAGGGCGTATTGAGGCTTAAAGAAATCGATGAAAACGGCGATGGCCAATGCGATCTGAGGGAACATTACAATACACAGGGGAGACTCACGAAGAGCGAAGAAGACGACGAGGGCGCGGGCCGGTTTACGATTACCTGGTTCTATAACGATTCTGAAGAGGCTGTTCGCGCTGAAAAAGACAACAACAGCGACGGAAAGGCAGATACGTGGTACTCCTATCAGAAAGGAAGCCTTGCGACCGTTGAAGAAGATACGAATGGGGACGGAAAGGCCGATCTCTGGGAGGAATACGACAAGGCAGAAGCCTTGGTGAAGCGCTCGAAGGACCTTAATTTCGATGGCGAGCCGGACGTGGTCGAGTTTAGCTCGCAGGACACTGAATCAGCAGAAAAGCAAACCGCCGAAGAGGCGGGTTTACCATCACAGACAAGCGAAGGAGGTTCAGAGATATGATTGATTTTCTTGCAAAGGGGGGTGTCCTTGTGGGGCCCATTGTGTTCTGTTCTGTGTTGGCGCTTGCCATCTTTCTGGAACGACTTGTCCGTCTGAGTCGGGTCAAGATACGGGGCTATGGGTTGGTGGAAACGGTGGCCGGGTGCCTCAAGTATGGAGAAGATCACAAGGCTTACGAACTGGTCAGCTCCGACGACTCCCCTATGGGGCGAATCCTCACCCATGCCATGGAGGTCAAGGACCAGGACCGAGAAACCCTGGAGACGGTCCTTGTGCACTCTACCGAAGAGGAAACCAGAGAGCTTTCACGCTATCTCCAGGCTCTGGCAACGATCGGAAACATTGCCCCTCTTCTTGGCCTGCTTGGAACGGTGTTGGGTATGATCAAGGCCTTCATGGTGATTCAGGAGATGGGAGGCAAGGTGAACGCAGCGGTCCTTGCCGGTGGGATATGGGAGGCCATGCTCACAACCGCTATGGGCCTCGCCGTGGCCCTTCCCACCATGGTGGCACACAGTTACCTGACATCGCGTGTAGACCGTTATGAAGCCGAGCTTCAGGATGGAACGGTGGTATTCTTGAAGTCCATAGGCCAGCGGGTCCACGGACATACCGGAGAGTCTCATACGCATGCCCATACGCATGCCCATCAACATTGACGATTCAAGGAGCCCCACATGCTTGTCCATGCCAGAAAAAGAAAACGCTTTCAGGTTCAGATCCCTCTGACATCCCTGATTGATATTGTCTTTCTGCTTTTGATCTATTTCCTGCTCACTACTAACTTCATGGTGGACGAAGGGATCAAGATCAAGTTGCCCCAGGCCAAGGCGGCGGCCCCGCAGACAGAAGAAGTGATCACGGTCTATGTAGACCAGGAGGGAAGAGCCTTCCTTGGAACTGATGAGGTTCCTCTGGCCGAGCTCTTTGACCGTATCAAGGAGAAGATCGGTTCGAAGCAGGATGAACTGGTGGTGATTCGGGCGGACCGGGCAGTGATCTTGAACAAGGCTGTCAAGGTGATGGATATTGCCAAGGCTGCAGGAGCAGGTCGCCTGTGTTTGGCAACGGAAAAAGATTTCTAGGCATGGATTGCACAGATGACGCGATTTCTTTTACAAAAAGCGAGTGAAAAGTATTCGGCAACATCAAGTAAATATTCATCCGTGTCATTTGTCAAATCCGTGTCTAATAGACCCAACTGGCTTCTTTGCGGTCTCATCGCCGTTTCTCTGGTTATTCACACCATCATCTTCCTGCATGTCAGCGGTCTCTACAATTCAAAGGCTTTGACATACATCGAACTGACCATGCGTGATATGTCGAAGCCCCCTACAAGGAGTATCCCACGACCCCGTTACAGGCCCAAGACGCCTCAGGTTCAAGAGGTGAAAAGACTCAATGTCACCCAGCGGCACATCCCGCGCCTGAAACCGATAAAGATGGAACCTCCTGAAAAGAATCTTCCGGACAGCCTGGTAGTAGGCATTGCCATGCCGGAAATCCCCGAGACGCCAAGCCTTGCGGTTGCAGACTGGAGCCCGGGGACACTGGTTGATGAAACCGGAGGAGATTTTGTAACCGCCCAGAACTATCTCGAGATGGTGAGGCTCAAGATAGAAAGGCACAAGAAATACCCTGATGTGGCCAGGGCGAGGAGCATAGAGGGCCGTGTGATCATCCGCTTTGTTATTACACCGGAAGGCGCTGTCCGGGGAGTAGAAGTCACAAAAGCCTCCAGAGACAGGCATCTCGATTTAGCGGCTGTCAAGGCGGTGGAGGATGCGGCGCCATTTTCAAGACCTCCGAAACGCTTTTTCCAGGGCGACATTCCCCTGGAACTGACCATTGTCTTTGAACTGACGTAGCGAAACAATGATCTCACGATGAATGAGAATATAGCCATTGATGAGCAGCTCCTTGGATATGGGTGGTCATCGCTCTTCGGGGCGACACCATCCCATGAGAGTCCTCTGCGTGGTCAAAGGATGCCAACAGTGGGTATTCGTTTTCTTATTCAAGTCGAGATGGTTGCAAAAAGTTTCCCGCAATGCCATTCTTCACAGGAGCTAACACTTTGAAAACATAAGAAATGGCGACTCGACCAAGAATGGCACGTTTTTTGATAAGACT
>CAZCXI010000024.1:0-33186 GCA_964502635.1 uncultured Desulfobacterales bacterium | reverse complement strand
TTTTGATAAGACTAGAGACAATAGTAAGCCGACCGCTGAAGGGTCGTCAAAGCAAAATTAGGTAGACATACAATTCAGGCCACGAAGGCTATCCACCTGAAGGTAGGGTTTCGTGGCCTTTTTTTGTGAGTAGAAGATGGAAAAGACCATATGGAAAAGGGCAACCACACCGTGCTTCTGGCAAGGGTATGTCCGTTGGTACCAGCAATGGATGGCCCATAGTCATTACCACGATGGGATCGTAAAAACCATAACCTCCATGGCAAGGCCCACATGGCGTGTTCTTGACATCGGAGCAGGAAACGGCGTCCTTTCCAGGCCCCTGGCGCGAATGGGATGCGAGGTGACAGCGCTTGAACCCTCCTCGGCCATGAGACATGTGCTCAGGCAGGAAGCGAGAGCAGATCAGTGCGATGGCATGCACATTGACGAACGAAGATGGGAGACGGTTCGCTGTGAAGCATTTCGTGGCTATGATTTGATTCTAGCCTGCAACACTCTTCATCTCACTCAGATCGGCTTTGCACGTGCTTTGGCAAAGGCCTTCGCCACCGAGCCGAAACGCATCGTGGTCGTCACGGAGTTTTTCTCTCCTGACATAAGGATCCCCGCGCGATGTGGGAATTGCCACATGGTGTATGCCAGGATAGAGCAGGTAGGAAGCTCCTTTGCCTATCACAGCCAGGACGAGGCCACGGAGCATTGGTCCGCAAACACCGGTCGTCGTCCTGACACTTGGGAAAAGGCAGAGATAAAGTCAAAGCTTGTCAGATGGGGGGATCACTTGTGGATAGCAGATTCGGCGTTCGTAGGTGTCTTTTGTTGGAAGGCGTTCCAATGATCATCCAAACTTGACACGCAACCGAGACAGGAACTGGGTTGATTTATTGTTGACAGTTGTCACAAAAACCCGTATACGATTTATCGTATCTTGAAACAGGGCAGTAGAAGCTGTCCGCCAACAAGTCCGAAGCAAAAAACGAACTCCAAGCCATGAAGGCTGTCATCCGAGAACGGATGAGACGGCCTCGTGGCTTTTTTTTGTTCGGCTTTCGTGGTTTCTTTCTTCACCCGGAACGGTGCTAAGGTAGATGCCTTCTCATGGGAAGGCCTGGTTGTCTGTGGCGATACTGAAAGTCGCGATCATGCTGTCAATTGCCCTAGCGTAGTGACGAATCGGATTTTTTTCAATGGGGCTTCAATGGGGACGGACGGGTTGGAACCAGCGGCGGGGCTTCTGATCTTGTGAAGGTATATAGGAGTGAAAAACACGCTGAATAACAGTGAACTGCGTCGAGAGGTGGGTCTTTTTTCCGCCACGGTTTTAGTGGTCGCCAACATGGTGGGCACAGGCGTTTTCACGACCTCCGGTTTTGTGATGGCGGAACTGGGGAGTCCAGCGGCCATGTTGATATGCTGGTTTGTTGGCGGCATTTTCGCGCTTTGTGGAGCTCTGTGTTACGGGGAGCTAGGGGCCATGTTTCCAAAGGCTGGCGGGGAATATGTGTTCCTGCGAGAGAGCTTCGGCAAGCCCGTGGGCTTTGTTTCCGGCTGGATTTCCTTAATCGTAGGGTTTTCAGCGCCCATCGCCGCCGCTTCGCTCGCCTTTGCTACCTATTGCTTCCGCCTATTCCCACAGGCGGATGGCTGGGGACTGACCATCCCATGGTTGGACCTGGATGTTGTCACGATATCACCGGTGACAGTGTTGGCGTTGTCGATGATCGTTGTCTTTTCCTTGATTCATTACCATAGTGTCTTTCTTGGAACGCGGGTCCAGAACGCGTTGACTGTGTTCAAGATAGGGCTCATCGTCGTGTTTGTCGTGGCAGCTTTTTGGATCGGCAATGGTTCGAAAGAACACTTTTTCGGTGCTATCGACATGGGTGCTGTTTTCCAAAAGGAGTTTGCCGTGTCGCTCATCTTTGTATCCTTTGCTTACAGCGGCTGGAATGCCGCTGCCTACCTGGGAGGGGAGATCAAAAAACCGAGCAAGAACATCCCATGGGCCCTCCTGACCGGCACCTTTCTGGTGATGTGCCTCTATCTCCTGTTGAATATCGTCTATGTCTATGCCCTCCCCGCACAAGAGATGAAAGGCGTGCTCGAGGTGGGTGCCAAATCTGCCGTTTTCCTGTTCGGGGGCCAGATCAGCCGGCTCTTTACAGGGGCGATCGCCTTGGGCCTTTTGTCCGTCCTGAGCGCCATGATCATGGCGGGACCCCGTGTATACTACGCCATGGCCAAGGACGGGGTCTTTTTCGAATGCCTCGGCAAGGTCAACAGATCCCACAACACCCCTGCCTACGCCATTCTTCTTCAAGCCGGGCTCGCCATGGTTATGGTGGTCACCGCCTCTTTTGACATGCTTCTCATATACATTGGTTTTACCCTCTCGTTGTGCGCCACCTTGACGGTGCTGGGCATGATTCTGCTCAGACTCAAACAACCGGAGGTGAAGAGAGGATATAAAACGCTCGGATATCCCGTAACGCCCGTTGTGTTTGTCCTTGGAAATCTGTGGATCATCTACTTTTCCATCAAGAGCAAACCCATGGCCTCCCTGGCCGGCCTTGGGACCATAGGCATCGGGATGCTCGTCTATTTCTGTTTCAGAAAGAAGGCCGCAGACGTCAAGGGCCTTTTGCCAGTGACTGATGGGAGGAAAAACCTCTTCGGGACAAAGGACAAGGCGTTATCGTGAATTTGATTTTGAATCGACGTACATAGGAGGTGATTGGCAAAAAAAGTCAGACAAAGACAGATATGAGACATGCCAAGTGAGTCAGGGAGTGCGGCGGGCACCGGCCAAGGTCTCCCAGCCGCCCTCCCTGTAAAGGCCCCTCAGAGGGGGCGCTTCGGTCCTCTTAATACCACCAAAGCGTCCTATCTGCAATATTTCCGCTTCGATGGCCCCCCTGAGGCAAGTTACCAACACCACGAGAAGCGCCGTGGATAACCGGTTTCGCTGGTTGAATACGGACTGCACGTGGACAACAAATCAAAAAGTCACGGGCTTACAAGCCTGTTCGCTGATTGGGACGGCAACCCTGGTTTCAAGGAGGTGACTGTGTTTGAGACTATGAAAGAGAAAAAGCACGTGGAGTGGAAGATTGTTTTTCTAGCCGTGTTCATTGCCCTTGTCCTATTCCCAATCGTCTTTGTTTCGCAGGGCTCGGTTGTAGCAACAGGCAAGGGGAAATTCTGCCTCGTAAGCATGGGCGTGGGCGACCCGGACCTGATCACGTTGCGGGCTCTCGATACCATTGCAAAATCCGATGTGATCATATGCCGTAAAGAGACGCGGAAGCAGTTTGCCAAATACCTCAAGGGCAAAGAATTTTTGGATATCTCGAAGGCTGGCTGGCGGACCTATAGGAAAGATTGCTTAAAAATGGAAGATGAAAAGTCTCGGGCCAAATGCGAGCAGGACAGAAAGACCCGTGGAGAACTGATCGCCGAGATCCGATCCGCTATCGATGCCGGTAAAACAGTGGCTGTACTTGGCAGCGGAGATCTTCTGATTTATGGGGGCCCCTACCGCTGGTATCTGAAAGAGTTTGCAGATCTCCAGCCCCGCATCATACCCGGGGTCAGTTGTTTCAATGCCGCCAATGCGGCCTTGGGAACGGACGTAGCCTCAGGAAAAGAAACGAGGGCCGTGGTCCTCACGACCATCCGGGAGATCGAAAAGCTTTCTCAAGGCCACCCCACCATGGTGATCTTTACTATGTTTACCAAGTTCGAGGATCTTGTCGCCAAGTTGCAAACCCTCTACCCCTCGGAGACCCCCATCGCTATCGTTTTCTATGCCGGATACAAAGAAAAGGAACGGGTGGTCCGAGGAACCCTGGACACGATACTGGGTCAGGTGCGGGGTGAGAAACTCCCATTTGAACACCTAGTGTACGTGGGGGATTTCTTGGAATAGAAAGACAAGGATCTTGTCACTGAGCCCATTAAAGATGAGGAAAGGAGGAAACTTGCCATGAGAGGTTATGGAAAAATTGTGGTTCTGATAGGATTGGCGATTCTGCTGAGCTTCCGGCCGACTTGGGCAGAAGAAGAAGTCAAGAAGCTTGAGAAGATACAAGTCACCGCTCCCAGGCAGGCAGAAGATATCGTCGTTACCCCTTCCGGCACGACGATTAATGTAGAGAAGTATGAGACACCGATTATCCCACAAAATATCGTCGATATTTTGAAGGACAGGGCAATTATAGACTTTCGAGGACAGGGCAATCTGGTGCCGGAAGAAAACGATATATATATGAGAGGTTTTGATGTGCGACAGTTCGTATCCGCCGTGGATGGTCTGGCCGTTCAAAAAACCGGAGGGTACTGGGGAGACCATTTTGTAGATTTCTCCCTCATTCCGCTTGAACAAATAGAGAGTATTGAAATAATTCCGGGGCCACATTCCGCCCTCTATCCGAACAAAGCTCTCGGAGGGGTGCTTAACGTGAAGACAAAGACTCCGAAAAGGCATGAAACACCGGAGACGGACTTAAAAATGGCAACCAGTTACGGCTCGTACAATACTCAAAATCACAGCATCAATATCGAAGGCGGCGTTAGTTCGTTTGATTATGGTTTGTCGTACCAGAAATATCATACAAACGGCTATCTTAGAAACAACGATGCCAATATTGATACCATAGCGGGCCGATTCGGCTATATTTTGCCTTCTGATGGATACATCAGCTTCATGGCGTCTTACTCGGATAAAGAAACCGGACAGCCTGTGGCTAACGATCCGGACAGGGCCGATTATGATCCTGATTATCCCGTTCTCAAAGAGGAGGATGCTTCAAGCCGGTGGAGAGACCCGGCAAGACAACCTGAGCGCCTCAAGGAACCGTACTCCTTCCGATTCGATATAAAACAACCGACCGCCATCGGTTCATGGACTCTGGGCACATACTATACGTATGAAAATCAGACATTTGATTTCAAGGACGTAGATGAACCCCAGGCTGAGACCTCTTATACCAGCTGGGGGGGGAAGCTCCAGGATGATATCGAAATCTCTGCCGCTCATCTCTTAACTGTCGGTTTTGATACCGCGCAACTCAGCAGTCAACACACCACAAAAATAGTTGAAACCTATGCCGGGTTTATTCAGGACGAATGGACCATCATGCCGCGGCTTACCCTGACCGCCGGTCTGCGATATGAGAACATCAATATCTGGTGGAGCAACACAGGGAGTTCCCAAGGAACCTATTATTATGTCAATCCATCCCGACCACACGACTATGTTAAGCGAGATTACGATGAATTTGTTCCAAAATCGTTTCTCACTTATGAACTCGACGATCTATCCCATGCATTGAGGGATACTTCCTTATCCTTGGGAGTCAGCAAAATATGGACCCCGAGGTCTTTTTGTGAGGTCTGAAGTTGGGGATCAGGGATCGAGGTCGATCCCCTTCACGGCGTCGGATATGACTTGGTGATTGCAAGAAGAATCTGGAAAGACATCAACCTGAACGTGGATTTTTCCCATTATGAAATAAAGGACTATCCGGTTTCTGCTGATAGCAGCAGCGACTATTACAAAGAATCTCCGTGGGGGCCCGGTTGGGGGCGCAGAAAGGTCTCCCTTGAAGAGGTTCACAAAGACGGGATAGAACTTGAACTCAATGGACATATTCTTGACAACCTCGATTTCTACCTGAGCGGCGCCTATAACAAATGGAAATACAAGGGGCCTTACAACGGCGGCCCTGAGGAGATTGCAGATGAAAGAATGAGTGACCGTGCCAAGTATCGGGCCAACGCAGGCATTGGCTACAACCTGTTTGAAAACACCCGGCTTCTTCTCGACTATGAATATCAAGACAAACAAGTTCAGGAAGTCGTAGATGTCATAGACGAAGACGCGGGTTTATGGGAGTCTCGAGAAGTTCAGATTGACAGTTATGGCGTATTTGCCTTTGCTGTCCAGCAGACGCTTTTTGAAAAATGGGGGGCCATCAGCAATGGTGTTCTTAAAGTTTATGTCAACAACCTTTTTGACGAGGAATATCAGACCAGCCGGGGTTACCCGGCAACTGATCGAACTTACGGAGTTGGCTTAAGTTTTGGGTTTTAGCAATTGATGTGCAGAAGGCCGCTTCAATCTTAAAAAGGTTGAAGCGGCCATACCGATCGGACGTCCATGGATAGCAAAGCCCGTGGGCATGTGATGGGATAAATTTGAGGAAAAGAAGGAAGGAGGATCATGGTATGCAACGCGAAGGGACGGAGGAAAAAGTCGGGGCCTTAAGCCTATTGTTCTGCCTCCTCTTTGTCTTTCTAGCAGGATGTGCGGCCCATGTCCCGCTACAGGGAAATAACAAGGACGATGGAAGCAATAAAGGCAGCTTTCATGTTGTGGGTATGGGCCCGGGCGACGCCGATCTGCTGACCTCAAGGGCGCTCAATGTGATTCGCCGGGCAGACCTGGTCTTTTGCAGACCGGAGAGGAAGAAAAAGCTCTCTCCCTATGTCGATTTTGAGGGCAAAGAAGTGCTGGGCGGCTATGAGGTTCTGTTTCGATTCTATGGCAAGGATTGCGCCGAGCTATCCAAGGACGAACAATCCAAACATTCCATGACCTGCAAGGAGTACCATCAAAAGCAGGCCGAGTTCGCAAGCCTGGTGCGCCGGGCTGTGGCGGCCAGCAAACAGGTAGTCCTGCTGAGCAGCGGCGATCCGACTATTTACGGGCCGGACATGTGGAGTTTGAAGGAACTGCATGATCTCGACCCGGTGGTGGTGCCCGGGCTCAGCGCCTTTAATGCTGCCAACGCCGCCTTGCAGGCCAGCTTGGGGGAAGTGATCATCACCGCGCCTTTCAAGCGAGAAGACAGAAAAGACACCATCGAAAGCCTCTCCGCCCATGAACGGGCCACCATGATTATTTTCATGCCACGGGATATGGAGGATCTCTTTGCAAGGCTCTCGCGGGTCTATGCCGCTGACACCCCGGCCGCCATTGTGAGCTATGCCGGCCATGCCGGCCGCCAGAAGGTGGTAACCGGCACGGTCGGTGGCTTTGTCGCCAATCTGGACGGTGTGGATAGGCGGATGTCTATGGTGTATGTGGGCAAGGCTCTGGCGCAAGCCCAATACAAAGCAGGGGAAGCAGGGGCGCCGCGAAGCAAAGGCAAATTTTATCTGGTGGGCATGGGGCCCGGCGATCCTGATCTGGCCACCTTGCGGGCGTTGAAGGTTATCGAAAAGGCGGACCTGATCTTTGCCGGAAAGAGAATCAGTGAGAGATTCGAGGCCTATCTAAAGGGGAAAAAGGTGATCGCCGGCTATCATCGGCTCTTTCCCTTCTATGGTAAGGATTGTTCCCGCTCTTCCCGGGCTGAGAAGGCCAGAGAACGAATGAGCTGTGAGCAGTATCATCAAAAGCAGGCTGAGTTCGCCGCCATGACCAGGGCGGCTGTGGCCCAAGGCAAAACCGTGGCCATGCTCGACGGCGGCGATCCCCTCGTTTACGGGCCCTGTGCCTGGACGCTGACGGAGCTGTGCGACCTGGATACCGAAGTAGTGCCCGGCTTAAGCTGTTTCAATGCCGCCAATGCGGCCTTGCGCACCGGGGTCACCGAGGGCAAAAACGCCCATTCTGTGCTCCTGGCCTCCGGGTGGTCAGTGGAAGAGATGGCTGTGCACCAAAGTACCATGGTGCTTTTCACCATGCGTACGGAATTCAAGAAGTTCATCGACCACCTGTCTAAGCATTATCCACTTGAGACCCCTGTGGCCATCGTCTTCAGCGCCGGCTATGCTGACAAGGAAAAGGTGATGCACGGGAGATTGGGCTCCATTCTCGATCAGTTGGGAGAAAACAAGCTTCCCTTTGAGTATCTGCTCTACATTGGGGACTTTCTTTCCGACAGTGCAGACCGTTTAAACCGTTCAAACCAATAACCATGCAGTGCCGTGGAGGTGGAAAATGAAAATCAGACCGAGTCTTGTCATGTTCTTGGGTGTTGTAACGCTGCTGATGATTTGCCCTCAGGCCTTTGCCCACAATCTCTGGCTTAATCCGGGGGATTACTACCCGCAGGTGGGATCGACCGTAGATATCGGTATAGGTTGGGGACACAAGTTCCCCGCGAATCGTATTGACCAGGAAATCAAAGCAGGAAGGATAGAAGATATCCGGGCCGTGGACCCCGATGGCCTCACGGTGAATCTCGTCGAAGCGTCTGTCTCGCTTTATAGGCTGAAGGTTGAAAAGGCGGGCGCCTATCTAGTAACCGCAAAGATCAAGCCGGGGTTCTTCACGACGACACCGGAAGGGAGAAAATGGGGTGATAAGAAGGCGGTCACAAATCCCATCAAGTGTACTAACTTCCACATCGAGGCCAAGACAGTGATTATGGCTGGCGGTAATGCTAAAAACCTTAGCACGGCTGCCAACCGTCCGCTGGAGCTGATTCCGGTTACGAATCTACACAATTTGAAGCGCGGAAATAGGCTCACCGCAAAGGTCCTGTTCGAAGGAAAACCGCTGCGCAATGCGGTTGTGAAAGCCACCTACGCAGGCTTTGAAACCGAAGACATTGCCCCACACGAGGTTTCCCGAAAGGGGCATAAGGGGGCCGGCAGACATTATCCGGTAGAAACCGTTACCGACGATCAAGGGCAAGCTACATTCCCATTAGAGCGAGCGGGCTACTGGATGATTTTGCTTTCCCACAGGCCCCCGTATCCGGACAAAGAAACGTGCGATGAGTATATGTACAACACGACCTTTACCTATGAAGTTAAATGACGGCCCTGGCCATGCCGTAGAAATTACCATAGCCCCTCATTCTTGCAACACGAAGGCTCAAATGATTACTTTGTATTCGAAAACAAAATTGATGTTGATCACCGTTGCCATTATGGCCATTGCCGCATTGGGTGCTGCCCAACATGCCTTTGCCGGGCAGCAAACCGACACCAGGCTTTATCTGGTCAGCGTCGGCAACGGCAACCCGGACAATATTACCTTGCGAGCAATAAACACTATAAAGGATTCGGATATCATCTTTTGTCACAAACGGATGCGAGACAAATTCCCCATACTTTTGCAGGGAAAGGAAATCCATGATCCAGGTTTCGGCATCTTTTCCGTTTACGGGAAAACCCCAGAGGAAGGAAAGAAAAACAAACGGTTCAACTATGAAGAAAAAATGAAGGAATTTGGCGAGATCGACGCCATTATCCGCAGCGCGGTCAAAGCCGGAAAGACCGTTTCCGTGCTTGACAGCGGAGATCCTACCATTTACGGCCCCAATGTCTGGTATGTGGAGGCCTTTGAAGATCTCAATCCTGAAATCGTGCCGGGTATCAGTTGCTTCAATGCCGCAAATGCCGCTTTACGTAAAGGAGTTACTTCGGGAGTAAAGGCCCATTCAGTCATTCTTACGGCTTCCTTTGGGCGTGAGGAATATACCGGACCGGACAGGATTGAAAAACTCGCCGAGTCCCAGGCGACGATGGTCTTCTTTACCATGTTCTTGGACATGGAAAAAGTGGTAAAAAAGCTGAAAAGCCATTATCCGCCGGACACACCCATAGCAATTGTGCTCTTTGCAGGCTACAAAGACAAGCAAAAAATCATTGATGGCACGCTTGATACCATTTTGGAGAAGACCAAGGGGAGGAAGCTGCCCCACGAACATCTGATTTACGTGGGGGACTTTTTGGCAAAGCGTTACAAGGAGAAAAACTGATTATTATTGACAAGTCAAGTCGCCGGGTGTCTTGTAAGGAAATGACACTTCATTGAATAAGGAGAAAAGAATATCAACAAACGGGCTTTTGTGGTTGCTCTCTGTTTCATCCTCATCGCCATCCCGTATGCCGTGCAGGCGCATATGTTTTGGCTGAACGTCAGTGATTACACCCCCGAAGCGGGAGAGCCGGTTTTTCTGGAAATCGGTTTCGGCCATCAGTATCCCCGCGATGAAATCATCAAGGAAGGCAGAGTGGAGCGGGTTTTTGCCGTGGACAACTATGGAAAAGAATTTCCGGTCGAGCAGATTTTCCCTTCTTTTTACAAATTTATGCCACTTGGTGAAGGCGTCTATCAGATTATTGCCGTCATGAAATCTGGTTTTGTTTCAAAAACCACCGATGGCCGTAAGCTGGGCAGCAAAAAAGACCATGCAAACGCCGTGGATTGTTTCGCCTTTCGCATGACTGCGAAATAGGAATTTCTATTAGATGCAACCTCAATCACCACATGGGGTAGAAAAGATGGCTATTCTATTTTTTTGCAAACAGAAAGCATTAGTCCCCAAAAGAGCGTTGCCAGCGGGATGTGGGAGTCTAATGTCGAAAAGGCTCAAAATATCTCCGGCCTTGCAGGCACTGATGGTCGTCGCTGTGATCCTCCTGATCTCCGTGAAAGGTCTTTACGGAGCTGATATCAGAGAGAGCATCAGGGCCGGGATGAAAGCCCTCCAGGTCAAGAAAGGCGATCCCGGCCTGTGTGTCGTCACCGACGCCGTCTACGTCAGGCTGCAGGGGGAGGGGTGCGGACGATACGTGGATCTGATCCAGGAAGAAACAGGCTGCAGCGTGGGAAAGGGAAACCTTCTTTTTTTGCACAGACCGGCTACATATCCTTTAAAGATTGTTCTGTTCTCCAATGATACCAAAGCGTGCGTAGCCATTTGTTCTGAGGCCGGCAAATGGGAAAGCGAGAAATATGATATCAGCATGGAGACGCTTTCAAAAAAGGACGCATGGGAAAAGATAGGAAGCCCTCTGGCCCCCGACGGCTTTGCCGTCGCGACCGTATGTCATGCCTGGTCTGCTGGAGCCCCGGAAGATCTGCTGAAATGCGCCGAGTTTCATGGCCACCTTTGTCCAGGGGTGACGGCAGGGTACATGATCGCAAGATTCATCATGGAACACTATCCCATAAAAAAGCAAGACCAATACAGGTGGATCGCGGGCCCCGTGAATTGCAAGGAGGACGCCGTCCAAGTCCTTTTGGATCTCACTCCCGGGAAAAAGACTCTGTTTGCCCAAAAATTGACAAAAGGTGAGCAAGAGAGGCTCACGCAGAAGAAGGCGGCAGGCATCTTGGTGGTATGGAACAGGAAAGCGAAAAGGGGCAAGGGGATCGTTCTCGGGTTTGATTGGACCAAGGCCCCGGAGAAGGATAAATTGGTCAAACTGTTGAATATGCTTCGTCATGTGGATAGCCCTGAAAAGTTTGTCCCTGTGATAAAGGAATTCGATGTCACACTTCCAATCATGGAGAGACTGACAGCAGAGCGGACGAACCCGTACGAATGGTTGGGGCTGATGAAATGATGGGCCGTTCATGTGATGAGCTACGCACCGGTTCATTGGATTGCGATCATGGGCAAATCTGTAGAATAGTTGAGGCCATTTTTGGATCGTTGGGAAAATAGAGCCAAGATATGAAGCGATGTATATTTTGTTTTTTGCTGACGGTATCTGTCTGCATCCTGCCCGTCTCGGCTTTTTCCCATGGGACACAGGGCACGGTTGAGCGAGGCGGGCTTGTGGTAAGCGCTCAATACGATACGGGCGAACCCATGGACTATGCGAAGGTGACTATCTCGGCCCCGGGTGCAAAGCTTCCTTTTCAGTCCGGCAGGACAGACAAAAACGGTCGGTTTTGCTTTTTCCCCGATGGGCCAGGTGAATGGGAAGTGGTGGTGAACGATGAAATGGGGCATCGCTTGGAGGTAAAGGTGCCGGTGGATGAACAATTGGTTTTTCAGGAAGGCCGGAACCATCGTGGTCCTCAAGAGGCGGGGATTCCCAGATTTGGAAAGGCCGCCATGGGCGTGAGTATCATCTTCGGTTTCTGCGGCCTCTTCCTTTGGTGGAAAGGCACCAGGCGTGCGTGAGACCTACGGAATCTCCAAGACCTTCTGAGCCAGTCGGTCACTCACAGCGCCTTCAACGTCCCCTCTGTCCTCCCTTGAAAAGCTGAAGGCCAGGAAGGATATCTCTCTGAGGTTGCGGAGAAGAATAAAGATGAACTGGTCCACCTCCTTGGACCTCCTTGGGGCCCTCTTTAGGGTCTATCCCTCCTTTCTATTTGGTCCCTGGCAATGGGAAGAAGTACAGGAGGAGGAGCAGCGTCAAGACGGCAGCGATTACAGCTACAGTACAAAACAAGATGACGTCCTTCCAGTTCCTTTTCCACCACGGCCTCTTTTTCCTATATCTGCCCCCGCCTGAAACACCCACTTAGCACCCCTCCCCTTTCCGTTGTTTTGCAGTTACTTTCCCTGGAAAAAAGCTTGAAGTCAAGTCTACGGTTGGCAGACTTCCACAGACCGACATCCGGCCGACCCGACCACACAGTTACTGCCCATCCATGAGCGCGGGCTACCCGAGCAAACATGACTCGGTCAAGCACGACAAGGTGTTTATTCAGAAATGGTAGATTTTGGTCCGAGGCAAGGCCGCACAAGGGTTTTCGCCGCAGTCCCGACTCAGTTGGTCGGGATACGTTGAGGACGGCCTTTTCACAAGCCGCAGGCGCAACCCGCGGAGAACGCCGCATCGGGCCCAAAGATGCCATTGATGGATGGACACAGGTCAGGATATCCCCCTGTTCGGTTCCCAAATCTTCGAACTCGGTTGATTTTGCACGTTTGTTGCATACAACCGTTGCCATGTTCGTCAAGCAAAGGACCATAAGAAACAGCGTCGGAGAACGCAGCGAAGTACTGATCATGCGTCCCGGTCCGGCCGTTCTTGCCCTTGTTGTCCTCATGGTGCTTTTTTCGGCAGCCGGTTTCTTCCTGGGAAGGCAAACGGCAAAGCCGGTAACGCGACCAAGAGTCAGTCAACAGCCGGCCCCTTTCGAAAGCCTTTATCGCGCTGCGTGTGTCCTCTTTGAACGGGGAGAATTCAATAGCTGTATGAAAATCTGTGAGCAGCTGCATCAAGACGGGGCTTTGCCCGAACCGGTTCAAAAAGACCTTCTTGTTAAGCGTGCATGGTGCCTTCACTACCTGAAAAAGCGGGACCAAGCACTTCAGGTCATTGACAGGGCACTAAGTCGATATCCCCGTTTTCATCCCCTTCTCCAGCTGAAGGCAGACATCCTGCTCATGGAGGATCGATATGAGGAGGCCCGCCCCGTCATTGACCTGCTGGCTGAGGAGTTCCCCGGGCCCCGTGTCTGGTTGTCCCGAGGCAAGCTGAATGTGGGATTGAACAAGTATATAAAGGCTATTGAAGACTATCGCGTTGTGCTGTCATGCGGGATACCGGCCTTTGAAAGGGAGGCCGCAACCCGTCTGGCCGTCCTGTATGCCGAAAAGATCAAGGATTTCCATGAAGCGAATCGTTACGTCAAAGTCCTGCTGGAATCAGATCCGTCCGGCTTCAACGCCCATGCGACCGCGGGCAGGGTGCTCCTTGTTCAGGGACGTTATGAAGAGGCCAAGGGCCACCTCATGAAAGCCGTGGCCCAAAGGCCGGACCATGTTGAGGTCCTACTCAATCTTGCAGTTTTCTATGACAGGCAGGGGGACGCGGATCACAGGGCTTTGTATATGGACATGGCCACGCAGATTGATCCCGAGAGCAGGACGAAGTATGAGGCCCTTAAGGATTTCTGATCATCGTCAGTCCCAGGGCGAGAATTTCTTTCAAATCAGTTATTCATCAGTTATTGAAGCTCCCTGAAGCAAGCTACAGGGAATCTTCGACCGTAAGGAACGCTGACTCTTTTAGATGCGCTCGCTAACCCCGTAGCAAGCAAGCTACGGGGAATGCGCTCGCTTTTGCGGTTCAAAGGTTTCAGATGGTGAAACAAGGCCCACCACGCACATGGCCGCGATGGCCTCCCCTTTGCCAATGGCGCTCACACCCTCCATGGTGGTTGCCTTGATGTTGACACGGGAGGGTTCGACCTCCAACAGCTTGGCAACATGGGTTTCCATGGCCTGACAATAAGGCGCCAGCCTGGGCGCTTCAGCCAGGACGGTGGCGTCCAGGTTGTTCACGCAAAGGCCTTTTTCCCTGATCATCCGAAAGGTTTGCGCCAGGAGTGCTGTGCTGGAAACATCTTTGAATCTGACATCCGTGTCAGGGAAGTGCCGGCCCATATCTCCCAACCCGGCCCCCCCGAGCAACGCGTCGCACACGGCGTGCAGCAACACATCGGCATCCGAGTGACCCAGCAGACCCTTTTCAAAGGGTATGGTCACGCCGCCGAGGATGAGTTTTCGGCCCTGCGTGAGTCTGTGCAGATCGTATCCAAAACCCACTCGCATCGCTGAAGGCCTCTTTTCGCAATATAAAGCCACCCCGGATTCCTTGTCATTAGGGATCAGAGCAACATGGTTCATATCAAAACAACTAACTCGCTGTCAAAGCAAATGATATTGTCATTTTGCCCAATCCGTGCTAACCGTCCGGGCAGTTCATCTCGGCGTGATTCTTCACGGCCCAAGAACCAAGGGGACGGACAAAAGGGAAAAAAGGAGTTTTCGTGAAACCTGTAGCATTGATTGTCCGCGATGGCTGGGGCTATCGCGAAGAGACCGAGGGAAATGCGGTCAAGGCCGCAAGGACACCCAACGTGGATTCGTATCTGGCGGATTATCCCTGGGTCCTGATCCAGGCTTCCGGAGAGCCCGTTGGGCTGCCGGAAGGCTTCCAGGGGTCAAGCGAAGTCGGCCATCTGAATATGGGTGCGGGCCGGATTGTCGTACAAGAACTCAAGCGGATCAACGATGAAATGGTGGACGGTTCGTTCTTTGAAGCAGAGAACTTTAAAGCCCTGATACACCATTGCAAGGAGAACAACTCCAGGCTCCACCTCATGGGCCTTTTACAGGATGAAGGTGTGCATGCCCACTGTGACCAACTGTTTAAGATCATGGGTGCGGCCCGGGAGCGTGGTGTACAAGAGGTGATCGTCCATGTCTTCACAGACGGCCGAGACACGCCACCGCGGTCCGCATTGCAATTCATCGATCGACTCAACGAGGTCATGAAGCAGGTGGGTCGCTGCCGCGTGGGGACCCTCATGGGACGTTATTACGCCATGGATCGTTCCAAGGGCTGGGAACTCACCAGCACGGCCTTCGAGTGCATCGTCCAAGGGACCGGCCGGAAGGCGAAAAGCGCCGAGGCCGGTGTCCGGGAGTCTTACGCCAGGGACAGAACACCGGACGGCGTTGAGATGTTTGACGAGTATATCCCGCCTTACGTCGTGGGAAATTACGACGGGGTCAGGGAGGGCGATTCCGTTCTGCATACGAACTTTCGCCAGGATCGCGCCATTCAGCTTTCCATGGCCTTTGTGGAAAGGGACTATCCGGGAAGCCGATCCCGACAACCCGATTGCCTGTACGTTGGCCTCACGCGTTACTACGACGAGTTCCCACGCTATATCCTTGAAGCCATGGATGCCGGCGGCGGCATGAAAAATCTCCTCGGAGAAGTGATCAGCAAGCGGGGATTCAGGCAACTGCGCCTTGCGGAGACGCAAAAATACCGGCATGTGACCAGTTTCTTTAACGGCAAATCCACTCACCCCTATCCGGGTGAGGATCAGATTGAGATAAAGAGCCAGTATGACCCTGCCACCTTCGCTTCCCACCCGGCAATGAACGCCTACGACGTGCGGGAGAAGTTTCTCGAAATCGTCCGAGGTGGGTGTGACTATGCCTTTATTCTCATCAATTTCGCCAACTGCGATATGGTGGGGCACACCGGCGACATGGGGGCTGCGACCAAGGCGGTGGAGGTCGTAGACGAATGTGTTGGAGGTTGCATCAAGCGACTCCTGGAGCTGGACGGTGACGTCCTGCTAACAGCCGACCATGGAAACGCTGAAGAGATGATCGACCCCAAAACAGAAGGCATCAAGACGAGCCATTCCCTTAACCCGGTAGAGCTGATCTATATCGGCAGAAGAGCCGAAGGCAAAAGGCTCAAATCAGGCGGTAAACTCGCCGACATCGCCCCCACTGTCCTCAAGCTCATGAACATCGACATCCCGCCCGAGATGACCGCGACCCAGTTGATCGAGGCCTAGGCTCGACTACGATGGTTGCAACGTAACCGGTCGCGGAGAGCATCGAGGGGCATTGAAGCTCCCTGTAGCAATCTACAGGGAATCTTCGACCGTGAGGAAGGCTGACCGGCTTGCTCCCCGCAAGCCACGTCCTTTAGGACGGGGTCGAGGGGAGCTATGAAGAAAAACTGTTTTTCTTCCTTACCGGGAAGCCCCGCCCTTTAGGGCGGGAGAGGCTTCACTTTTTTGGATGCGCTCGCTAACTCCGCAGCAAGCTACGGGGAATGCGCTCGCTTTTGCGGTTCAGGAGGGCTTCGGCTATCTTGAGATCTTCAGGTGTGGTGATCTTGATGTTTTGGGAATCGCCCGGGATGACCTTCACCACCTCACCGCACAGTTCCACCAGTTCGGCATCGTCGGTGCCTGCATAATCCTTCTCCTGCGCGGCCATGTGGGCTGCAAGGATAAGACGGTAATAGAAGGTTTGAGGCGTCTGCGCCATGCGGATCATAGCGCGGTTCAGGGTACTGACCACGCGGTCCTGTTCATCCACCCTCTTGACCGTGTCCGTAGCATGAACGGCCGGGATACAGCCGCCATATTTTCCCGCAACGCTTACAGATTGGGCAACCTGTTCAATCCTAACCAGGGGGCGAACGCCGTCGTGAATCGTGACCAGGTCAAAGCGACCATCCGTGGTCTTCAAGCCGTTGAAGACCGAGGCCTGTCTTGTGGGGCCGCCTGAAACGAGATGGACGGCTTTTTGGGGTTTCAGGGGTGTGACGATCTCCTTGCGGCATAACTCATGATCGCCTTCAGGAATCACGAGAAAGATCTCGTCTACGGCGTCACATCTTTCAAAGGCAGACAGGGTATGGGCCAGCACAGGCCGGTTTCCTAACATCGCGTACTGTTTTCTCTGAGCTGTCCCCATGCGGACGCCCTCGCCCGCGGCCACGATGATGGCAGCAACCGTGTTTGATCTGTCCATGATGATATTATGAAATGCCTGTTAACGATAGTGATCGTCCGTGACCGTTGAAAAAACCTATCCGGCCCATTTGAACAAGTCCTAACATTTCTCAAAGGGCTGCGTCTATGACTTCAAATAGGAAAGTTCTTTCGGAAGTGGAATGCCCTTGCCCATGGAATCTTCGCCGTAGTTGACACCGGCCAAGATCTGGATGTCTTTCAAGGCACGATTGTCCCCTTGAAACACTACTTCTTGGACATCTTCTTTCTGGATTTTCCCCCCCGCCCACTGGAGATCAAGCACACTCCTTGCGTCGAACCGGTCATAGCCGACACAAAGTTCCACTTGGCCCCCATAATGCTCGACGATCTTGGCCACCAGCAAGCTCGGTCGACTGTGGAAACCCATTTTTTGGGGTACTCCAACCACGATGGTTTCACGCTCCATGTTCATGTTCAGGAGCGCCTGAGCGAGGTCCTGACCACTGACCAGAAAGTGGCATACATAGTAGAGACCATAATTGACAATGCGGTCCAGGAGTTGTTCAGGGCTGACGGCCTTGCTCAACTCATCGCGTACCTGCTTAGCCGTATTCTTGTAACCAACCTCATAAAGGTGACGCTCATAGTAATGGAGGAGCCGGCGCGTAAGTTCCAGGAGGTGAAGCACAATGGAGATATAGCCTCGTAGGCTCTTGAGTGCAATATCCCGAAATTGAAGTCCACTTCTATTGACGTACGTGTCAAAGGACGATTGGAGGCTGTGGATGACCATTTCAAATCCCCGGACTTCCTGTTCGTTCAGCCTGGCAGGGACGATAGACTGGATCATGTCTATGCTGTATGGCTCAAAAAAGCCATGCGTTTCGAACTCTCTGGCTGCTCTCAGAAACCCCGTGGTAATCTTGACGATATTCTTCTTTTCCTCCCTTAAATCCACATCGTCAATGTCAGACTCAAGGCGGGTGTTGGTAGGTAATCCCGGAAAATCTTCCCAGACAAAGGCGCGCACCGACAACTCTATGTTCAGACGCCTGGCTTCCGCCAATGCATTGAAGCAAATGGCACGCAGCGACGCAATAAGGAACTTGTGGGTGTCGTATCCGTCCCGCTCAAATTCATCCGTATCTGTGAGGTTATAGAATGGCAGGCGGATCCAGATGTGTTTCTGAGAGTAACACGCTTCTGACAGGTTTCTGACGCTGGAGACCAGTTCCCGGTAGTAATACCACTCTGAGCTGTTTTTCGCCCCGTGAAAATCCAGGAAGTCTTCCAAAACCTTCGAGCTTGAAACCATTGGGGCGTATAATTTCTGGGTGAAGGTCTCCCGCGCGGGCTCGCCTTCGCAAACGTAGGCGCAATAGTCGAGAAACTCCCTGGAAAAGAAGTGAAGCTTTTCAAGAAAACCGGCTTTTTTCTGAGCAGCGATTGCTCGGGGCATTACGATATCTCCTTGGCAAGACACAATGGGCTGAGAAAAACGTTCCAGGTTAATGTTGGAGTTTATGTCAGAGCAGGCCATAAGCCGAGTTCTGTTTCCCGTATCGGTCGCCCTTTACGGAACAACGATCATTCATCTCAGGGTATGGGTTGCCCCATACCTCTTGCGACCAACCCGGAAGCTCGGGCGGGCCGCCCTCAAACGCTCCCCTATTTGGTCTTGCTCCAGGTGGGGTTTACCTAGCTTCCCCGGTCACCCGGGGAACTGGTGCGCTCTTACCGCACCTTTTCACCCTTACCCTGCAAGATAGCACTGAGGCGATCTCAGAGGGCGGTATGTTTTCTGTGGCACTTTCCTGCACGTTACCGCGACTCCGTGTTACGGAGCACCCTGCCCTGTGGAGCTCGGACTTTCCTCCCGCATTGACGACCATGTCGAAAACACGAGCGATCGTTTGGCCTACTCTGACATATCTCCCTCCAGCGCGGTGGCGCCATCTTTCCAATAAATAATCCGATCGCAGTTCGGGCAAAACTTGAGCGAATCTCTCCTCTGGAGTTCGTTATACATCTGGGGCGGAATGTTCAGGTGGCATCCCGAACAGGTTGTGTTTTTCACGTAAGCCACGGCCCGACCCCCGGTTCTTGCCTTAAGTTGCTCATACCTTGCGAGTAGTTCGGGATTCATGGCCTTTGCCGTGTCTCGCCTGTGTTTTTCCACCTCTGAAACCCGCTCTTCGGCTTGCCTAACCTCCGCCCCAATGGTCCTTTTCTCTTTCTCAAATGTCTCCCGCATAGCAAAGAGATCTTTTTCCTGGTTTTGAAGCCCCTGCCTCAATCCCTCTATTTCCTCCATACAACCCAGGATCTTATCCTCTTTTTCTGCGTTTGCCCTCTGACTGTCTTCGATCTCCTTAAGTACAGCCTGATATTCTTTGTTACTCTTGATCGTCAGGAGCCGGGTTTTACTCTTTCTGACGTGCCCGACCCCGTCTTCCACCTCAGCTTCAATTTGCCGCTGCAGTTTTTGAACCTCCCGGATTCGGTTCTTGCCGGCTTCAAGATTGTCCTGCCGAGTTTCCACCTGTGCTTCGATTTCTTGAATCCTTTGAGGCCCCTCACGTATTTGTCGCCTCAAGCGGTCCAAGGTTTGGTCTTGTTCCTGAAGCTTAACCAACAACACCATTTGCTCCTTCACGATGACCTCCAAAACCATGTACCCCAAAAATGCAAAAAGGTGCGGCCCCAAGGACCACACCTTTTCACAGGCCAATGCAGCCAACCTGCTTGTGGGTTGGCTGCTTAGCGCGATTCCTCTGAGATCTCTCCGCTCGCCTCATGTCCATCTGCTTCCCCTGGCGCCTTACGTATCGGTTTTCCGTGGTGGGCCCACCTGGGTTCGAACCAGGGACCTACCGGTTATGAGCCGGTGGCTCTTCCAGCTGAGCTATGGGCCCCAAAACACAATCTGAGTTGATCAGTACGCCCGACAGACCTGCTTGTCAAGAAAATTGAGGGCGTTAATCCACCCGCGTTACACCTCCAAAAACGCTTTCAGTTTACGGCTCCTTGTGGGATGACGCAGCTTTCTTAAGGCCTTGGCCTCGATTTGTCTGATGCGCTCACGGGTCACGTGAAAGTCCTTGCCCACTTCCTCGAGGGTATGGTCAGCCTTTTCGCCGATGCCAAATCGCATCCGCAGCACCTTTTCCTCACGGGGCGTCAGAGTAGCGAGAGATTTTCGCGTTTGCTCGGCCAGGTTCAAGCTGATAGCGGCCTCGGACGGAGACATGAACTTCGTGTCTTCGATGAAATCGCCCAGATGGCTGTCTTCTTCCTCTCCGATAGGGGTTTCCAACGAGATAGGTTCCTTGGCGATCTTCAAAACCTTGCGCACTTTTTCCAACGGAAACTCCATCTTGTCAGCAATTTCCTCCGGGGTAGGCTCTCGCCCCAGTTCCTGAACAAGATATCGCGACGTGCGAATCAGCTTGTTAATGGTTTCAATCATATGCACGGGAATTCGGATGGTGCGAGCCTGATCAGCAATGGCACGCGTGATGGCTTGCCTGATCCACCAAGTCGCATATGTACTAAATTTGTAACCTCGCCGATATTCAAACTTGTCAACGGCCTTCATCAGGCCAACGTTTCCTTCCTGAATCAGATCCAGAAACTGAAGGCCCCGATTTGTGTATTTCTTCGCGATGCTGACTACCAACCTCAGGTTGGCGTTCACCATCTTTGCCTTGGCCATCCGGGTGTTGTGTTGCCCCTGTTCGATTCGGGCCAAGCCTCGTTTCAGGGCCTGACGGCTCATTCTCAACTGGAGTTCCTGGTGCACGATGGTCTGCTTTATCTCACCAGCCTGTCTGAGCAGGTCGCTAAATTGGGCCTTCTTGAGTCCGCTTTGTTTCCAGAATCTCTGGATAAATTTTGTTTTCGCCTCGCAACCCTCACGCATCTCAGTCAACGTGACGCCTGCCTGAGAAGCAACGTGGGCAAACTCCTTCTCCAGGGCCTCAAAGTGCGCAATATGTTCCTTTATCTCATATACGACAAAGTCGATCCATCTCGACTCTAATCTCCAATCCTGGATGTAGTCAAAAATCTTTCGACTCCTGCGGTTGATGCATCGCCTCACTCGTCGGCGTCCCTCGCGGTCCATAGGGGGGCCGAACAACTGATCTCTGTATGCTTCATTCTCCCGCTCAATTTTTTCTACGGTATCGATGATGTCACAAATTTTTTCTGTGTGCTCTGCTTCCTCGATGTAAGCATCGCCCTCATCCACATCGCGCAAAACCTCCCTGAGGCGGATTTCGCCCCGTCGAAGATGTTTGCCGAGGCTGATGATTCTCCGGATCCCTACGGTACACTCCACCAAAGCCTTCAATACTTCTTGTTCCCCCACCTCGATCTGCTTGGCGATTTCCACCTCTCCTTCCCGGCTCAGCAGAGATACCAACCCCATCTCGCGAAGGTACATCTTGACGGGATCCGTAACACGACCGAACGTGTCCTTCCCCGGCTCCAAGGACGGCCTTGGCTTTACCTGCGGGGTTGCTTTCCGGCCTTTTTGCTCAAGAACCTTGACTTTCTTTCCGTCGACGATCTCAATATCGAGTTCATCAAAAACCATCATCATTTCGTCAATTTGCTCGGCGGAAACGTCACCATCCGGCAACGCATTATTAAGCTCCTCATAAGTCAGATAGCCCTGCTTCTTGCCCTTTGTGATGAGTTGTTTCAAATGTTCGGCCTCGGACTTCTTGGTCATAAAAATCTCCTTCCAAACAAATCTTTCCTGCCCATCAAGTAACAGTCAGGCGCCTGTGTAGCCGCCTCTGCTTTTCTCCAAGGAGTTTTTGGAGTAATTCCTGGTTATCAGCCTTCTCAGCCTCTTTGATCTTTCTAAGCAATAGCCTCTCCTGCCTTTTTCTGAGGCAGGTTTGGTACTGACCCACAATCTTAAGGCAGCTCTCACGATCCCACAACCGCTCTTCCACTGCCAAGGATGATATCACGTTCCTGATCTCCGGGTCCTGGGCCTGTGCGATTAAATCAGCTCCCACGGCCGGTTGACTTGTCCTCAATCCGTCCAGGATCATTTGCCCTACTTGCTTCAGCGAGTTGGCCTGAAGACCGTCAATAATCTCCTGGGCATTCACACCAGCCAAGATATCAGGCCACTGGAGCAACATGGCTACGAGCGTCTCCTCCAGCTTCGAACCGTTTCGGGGCTCGGCTGCAGGGACGGGCTGCCTCTTCTTCCGGACCGAAGTTCGGACCTGCTCCAAAATGGCGGCTTCGTCAACATCGATGCGCTCAGCCAACTCCTTGACATAAACCGCCCGACTCACACTGTCGGCCAGCAGACCGAAAGGCCCTTTCAATGCCTCCACGATCCGCACCTTCCCTTGAGGAGAAAGGCCGTGCTTGTCGACGGCAGAGGCGATGAGAAACTCCATCATCCCCAAGGCTTGATCAGCCAACCGGCGGAAACTATCGCCACCCTTTTCAAGGACGTAGGAGTCCGGGTCCTTTCCCTTGGGAAGGCGCATGATGCGGGCATCCACCTTCTCCTCAACAAATAGGGGCAGGCTTCGCTCAGCAGCCTTCATACCCGCTTCATCTGAGTCAAAGACGAGGGTGACTTGCCCTGCATAGCCCTTCAGGGTTCGTATATGCTCTCGCGAAAGAGCCGTTCCCAGAGTGGCCACCACGTTATTGATACCGTGACAGTTCAGGGCCAATAGATCAAAGTACCCCTCCACAACAAAGGCGGAACCGGTCTGCCGGCATATTTGTCTGGCTGCCTGTAAGCCGTACAAGGTGCGACTCTTGTGATAAACAGGGGTCTCCGGTGAGTTGAGGTACTTGGGAAGGCTCTCATCCAGGCTCCGCCCTCCGAAGCCCACCACTCTTTCATGGATATCAACAATGGGGAAGATGATCCGATCCCGGAATCGATCATAGTATCCCGTCCTCTTGGGGATGATGAGACCCGCTTTTTCCACACTTTCAAGCGGTACGCCCTTGGCTGTAAAGTGCTCCACCAGGTTACGCCACCCAGCAGGGGCATACCCAAGGCAAAAGCGATCTGCAACATGGCGCGTCATTTGCCGTTTTTTCAGATACCGCCTGGCGACATTTCCCAGAGGGCTTTCCACCAGCATGGTTTTGAAATAGGCGGCAGCCGCTTGATTGATTTCAAAGAGCCCTTCCTTTTCTTTCAACTGACGCTTTTGGCCGGCGGACATGTGCCTGGTAGGGATCTGGATCCCGTACTTATTGGCGAGGAAGCGCACAGCCTCCGGAAAACTAAGGTTGTGATACAGCATGACAAAGGTCAGGACATTGCCACCCTGCCCACAGCCGAAACAGTGAAATATTTGTTTTTCCTCGCTTACGGTAAAAGAGGGCTTTGTTTCGCCATGAAACGGGCACAGCCCCAAGAAGTTCTTCCCGGTCCTTTTAAGGTCAATATAGTCTGAAATGACGTCGACGACATTGGCGGCATTCCGAACATCAGCGACCTTATCGTCTGGTATAAAACCTGCCAAAACGGACACCCCTTTCGAGCCCGGATCGGTATTTCTTATGCTTAATGCAGAATCGTTTGCCTTCAGGCGGACAGCGCGAACAAAAAATGCCGACCATCTAAAGAATGATGGTTTTGAAAAAAGTCGATTTTACTCACTCCGTAAACATTTTGGGGGCCCCTCAGGTCTTCAGCTAAAATACCAACACGCAGTGAAGCTGCGCGGTCA
This sequence comes from uncultured Desulfobacterales bacterium, assembly GCA_964502635.1. GTDB lineage: Bacteria > Desulfobacterota > Desulfobacteria > Desulfobacterales. The sequence continues at coordinate 9,480 of CAZCXI010000024.1, read as the reverse complement.
ACTCGAGCTAACGCGCTAAAACAGTTAGCATTTTTTAACGCTGAACAGCTCAAGCGCCTTTGTCCCAAAACGTTCAGTGTCATTCGAAAAACATTCCTGTCCAAAATAAATCATCGGTGTTGCTCAAGCTACCGTCAATACAGATTAAGACATCATTGACCGGCGTGGAACCTGGAGTAATGGAGTCGTGGAGTGATGGGAAAAGAAAGGACAACCAACACTCCAGCACTCCAATACTCCAATGAATTCAAGCATTACGATTATGAATGGCCTTGTCCCCACGGCGTACTCAATAGAACTCAAATCATCTTGGGCACTACTGTTCGCAAAACACTTTTTACGACTCTGTCAAAAAAATAACGCATAACCGATTGAAGCCTCCCCGCGGCAAGCAGTGGGGAATACGCTCGCTTTCGCGGTTCACGTCAACGGGGCACTCGGCGACAGCCGGTTTCCCCGCGACCCCTTGGATCGCTCGTGCAAACGCCTTCATGTCATTGGCCCAAGGTTTTCTTTGTCTATCAACACGTAAGCGGTTTTTTGGTTCGTGGCCAAGTGGCCTGAGAATCGGCGTTCTTGAAGACGCGGTTCGCTGATGGATCAAAGGGTCTGTGTGCCCGGCAATCGGCAGCAAGGTGCATCTGGACCAAAGACGAGCGGTATGGGATAAAGATGTTGAGAGGTACCTCTCAACAGACGTCAGCTCAGATTGAAGAGAAGAGGACGTCGTAAGAATAGCAAGCTCCACGGGGAAAAGGGTTTGAAGAATTCGGTTTGAAGAATTCGGAATTCGGGTTGCACAAAATTACCAAATTTTTAAAATACGCATCAAACGATTAACTGTCAACAAAAAAACACAAACACACACGAAAATCGTCTGCGGGATGCATCTATTGGAAACCCCCGCAATTCGCCTTACGCGCACAGACAATCCGCTCGCTTCGGCGCTTCACCCTCCAACAATCTCCAACGCATCCTTCAAGCTGAGGGACTCCGAGTATAATGCTCTCCCAATGATCACCCCCTCAACACCCACGTCCTGCAGGCGAAGAAGGGCTCTGATATCATCGATATTAGACACACCTCCAGAGGCGATAACCGGGGTGGTCACACCTTCAGCCAGCGCCTTGGTCTGCCCGATACTCGGGCCGGTCTCCATTCCGTCTTTTTGAATATCCGTAAAGACAATCGCCGCCAGGCCGCAGCCTTCAAACTCCTTTGCCACTGCAATGGCCTCCCGCTCACTCGTCTCCGTCCAACCATCCACGGCGACCATCCCGTCACGGGCGTCAATGCTTACCATGATCTTGCCGGGATAAATCCTGCAAGCCTCCTCTATGAGTCCTGGGTTTCGAATGGCCTCTGTCCCAACGATGACCCTGGCTACACCCAAGTCCAGATACATAGAAATGGCTTCCATCGTGCGTATGCCGCCTCCCAGTTCAATGGGGATGTCGATCTTGTTGACGATACGTTCAATGGATTCAACGTTCTGAGGACCGTGTTCAAAGGCCCCATCCAGATCCACAACATGGAGCAGCCGGGCTCCCTCTGCTTCCCATCTGGCTGCCATCGCTGAAGGATCATCGGAAAACACGGTCTCAGAATCTCTGCGCCCCTGGAGGAGGCGCACACAGCGGCCCTCCTTGATATCCACGGCAGGGATGATGAGCATAGGCCAACCTCCTAAGTGTTTGTTTCCATAACTGTAATGACATAATCCTGGGGGGCAATGGCGCGGGGAAATACCGAGACCTTTGCAGAACCTCGAAAAGCGACAATTATGAGGTTTTTGGGGTACCTACCTGGGCGAAGCGAATGGCCCGCCCTAGCGGGCAAATCGCAAGCTGTTTGAGGCCCTTAGGCCGAGTTCTTGCGATTTAGTGAGTGAGCCCTCAGGTGGGTCAAAAACCTCATATCAAAGAGCGAGGCGAGGTTATTCAAAGGTCTCACCATCATTGGACAGACACGGACGTACTCCAAAGGCATGGCCAACACCGGTGCTGCTAAGGCAAAGGCAGGGTGGCCATAGTCTCTTGCAGCCCGAAGGCGGCCAACTCTTCTGCAGTGAGCCACCCCCCTCCCCTCCTTATGAAGTTGCCCAATTGGAAGAGGTTTTCGCTAAGGCTATGTTGTGTTTCATCAAAGATTCCAGTCCATATCAAGCGGCCGTCAGCCACCCGTATGAAATGGATGCCAAAGGCCACAGAGGCTGGTGTATCCACCGAGAAACCCGTGCCAATGCGCTGCCGAAACCGGTAGATCATTCCACTCATGACCGCATCCGCCTGCAACTTCTTTCCCATCTCCACAAGTAGCTCAGGCTCCGACATGCCAGGATCTTGGGCAATGATCTCAGAACGAATGCCCCCTGCCGCGCTGGACGGGATCAGCGCATAGGGGGTATTGCCTTGCAGAAAGGCCAGCAGTTGTTTCGCCATGTATGCATCAGCTCCCGCCTCTATGGGGCCGGTCTCAAAAACGGCACCGCATACAGGGCAGCGAACGCTTCTGTCCATCCCGTGCAGCTGACGTGCCTCCTTGAACGGCAGGACCAGGACACTTTCTATATGCAAGGGCTGTGTTCGTTCAGGCCTTGAGGCCGGCAGGCCCGGAGCACACCCCAGGATGCAAAGAACCATGATAGCCGGAAAGAGCCGGACAGCGGCCATTGAGACACCTCCAAGTCCAGTCGGCATCACGACGCATGCCACGTTATAAGACACCCTTGGTAGAACGGACCCCTGTAATTCTGTCATCGAGCAGGGTGGCCTCATCAAGTGCTTGTCCGAAGGCCTTATATAACGCCTCGATAATGTGGTGGGTATTCTGGCCGTACATGAGGTTGACATGGAGACAGGCACCGCTTTTATCGGCGAAGGCCTTGAAAAATTCCTTAACGAGTTCCACGTCAAAGCCTCCCGTACTTGTCCGCTCATAATCGACATGGAAGACCAAGAAGGGCCGGTTTGAAAAATCAATGACCACGGAGGCCAGGGCCTCGTCCATGGGGACCAACCCCCTGCCGTAGCGGCCTATCCCTTTTCTGTCCCCCAATGCCTTGTTAAAGGCTTCGCCAAGGACCATCCCTATGTCTTCAACCGTGTGATGCCCGTCAATCTCAATGTCGCCCTCTGCCTTCAAAGCCAAGTCAAAAAGACCGTGGGCCGTCATCAAGGTGAGCATGTGGTCCAGAAAAGGGACGCCCGTAGAAATCCTCCCCTTGCCCTTCCCTTCAATAGTCAGATTCACCGTGACATCTGTTTCTTGCGTCCTGCGTCTGACACTTGCGGAGCGCTTGTTTGACTTGCTGGGACTCATCTGGTTTCCTTTGATGGCTGATCACGTTGAGGCGATGGTGCATGGGACGTGGCATTGCGTGTGGACAGATGACGCCTCCAGTCTGTGCAATGCTAGTGCTAGCTTGGTGGAGATGAGGGGATTTGAACCCCTGACCTGTACGTTGCGAACGTACCGCTCTCCCAGCTGAGCTACATCCCCATGTTTTTTTTAGATTATCTCTATGAGCAACAAAAAGCAAGGGCAATTTTCTTTTGCGGGAGCACGCCGCTTAGCTCCCCTTATGCACCAGGAAACAGCAACACTCTTTCCGGTCGCCTCAAGGCCCTCGTGTCTCAAGAGGCTGCCGCCTGGATTCCTAATTCGAACGATCGTGCATGGCCCTTCTTCTAAGAAAGTCTATGACAATCCGATTAAATAAGGCAGGAGTCTCTTCATTGAGAAAATGCCCGGCCCCGGGAACGATACACAACTCGGCATTCCTGATCCCCTTGTACGCCATTAGAGGGTGTTCCAGGCCAAAAAACGGGTCCCGGTCACCTCCCATCACCAGGGTGGGTGCCTGAATCTTGGAAAAATGAGATCTTACGTCGTAAGTTCGATCCCAAGCGTAAGGCCTTGCGTCCCTGATGGCCTCCCATCTCAGGCGGGCATAATCCTGTCCATGATGGTGGATAAGGCCGCGCTTAACATTCCCCTCGATTTCACCCCACGGTTGAAAAAACCGTTCGCATTGCGCAATCGTTTGATCGGTTGTGTGGTACCCAACACCCTGGAGTACAAGGGTCTTGACCCTCTCCGGGAATAGAGATGCAAAGACAACGGCGACCGCACCCCCTTCGCACAGGCCGCACAAATGGGCCGGGCCCAGCCCCAGACCGCTCATCAGTTCGCCCAGTTCATTGGCTCGGTTTTCAAGGTATCCCTCCTCGTAGGCGAGGTGATGTCCAGACCGACCGTGCCCGAGACGATCGTAAATGATAAAGGTAAAGTCCCCGGAAAAGGCCTGGACCTGGTCTTTCCAGGCCCTGGTCGAACCTGCCCCATAGTGGAGTCCGATGAGCGGTTCCCCCTCTCCGTGGATCTCGTAGTACAGCCCCCCTTGACTCAGGTCTATCTCCGGCATCTTTGCACCTCGGGATCAATTATCATAATATCCCTCAACGTAACAGGGCCCATAGAACGAAGCGGCCGGCTTTGCGTTTGACATCATCGGCGAGTTGCCATATTCTGCCCAAAGGCCTGAAAAAATGCGTGAGCAGGACGCATCCGAGGAGGCGCATGCAATGATTTGGTTTCTATTTGCTGTCGGTATCTCATGGGTCATGTTCGGCACCTTAATGGTCTTTGCAACTCAGCTCATCAGACAAAGATTCTATCACAAATTGAAGACACAGGACCCAAGGAGATGGAGTCCCCTGGCTATCGCTGTGGGGGCGCTCCTGTTGCTTTCGGCTTCTTCAAGCTCCAAGGTGACGTTCATTGTGATTCTCGGTCTTGTCTCCCTGGCAAAGGGGGTATTGTTTTTGTTCGCCCCCCGGCAAAAGACAAGAAAGATGGTGGACTGGTGGTTCGACACGACTGATAAGACCCACAAGGTCTGGGGCGTTGCCACGATAATCCTTGGCATTGCAATGCTGGCAACCATCGTGCGTTAGCCATTCACTCCGTACCAATGAGATAAATCCATTTGGAAAAGGGGAAAGAGGCAAGGTTTGACATGGTGAAGCCCAACCTCGCCGTGAACGTGGGCGGCATCCCCATGAAGAATCCGGTGATGACCGCCTCCGGTACCTTCGGCTACGGACAGGCATTCGCCTCTCTCTTTGATCTGAACCGCCTGGGCGCCGTCATTGTCAAGGGGCTTTCTCTCAAGCCCGCCCCCGGCAATCCCCCTCCCCGCACCGTAGAGACGTGCGGCGGCATGCTGAACGCCATCGGCCTTGAGAATGTTGGATTTGCCGCCTTTGTGAAAGAAAAGCTCCCTTTTCTTCAATCCCTCGACATCCCCATTGTCCTGAACATTTATGGCCGGGATCTTGATGAATATGCCAGACTGGCCGAGCGAATCCATGACCTGGAGGGAGTCGCCGGCATGGAACTGAATATCTCCTGCCCCAATGTCAAGGCCGGGGGAATCGCCTTTGGGACGGATCCCAAGATGGCTTTTCAGGTGACACATGCGGTAAGGCAAAAGACAGGCCTTCCACTGATCGTCAAGCTCTCCCCAAATGTGACGGATATTTGCACCATTGCCCGCAGTGTGGAGGAAGCCGGAGCTGATGTCGTGTCTTTGATCAACACGATCACTTCAATGGCGGTGGACGTGGAAACGCGGCGGCCCAGGCTTGCCAACACGGTAGGGGGGCTCTCCGGGCCCGCTATCAAGCCGATCGCGCTGCGCATGGTCTGGGAGACCGTTCAGGCGATTGGCATCCCGGTCATTGGTATCGGCGGGATTATGGATGTCACAGATGCCTTGGAGTTCCTCATCGTGGGGGCCCGTGCCATACAGGTCGGCACGGCCAACTTTGTTAACCCGCGAGCAACTGTAGAGATCGCTGAAGGCCTCGATGCCTATCTTATGGAAAAAAACATTCCCGATATCAGCCAGGTCATAGGAAGTCTAAAAACATGACTTCGGATCATGTAGACAGTGCCTTGGTCAATGCGTCCAAGAAGTATCGCGCATGGCCAATCTCAGACGCCATGTTCGCCCTGTGGTTGGCCAGAATACCATCCAACGGCGCGTCTGTCACCAACCATGGATCCAGCTCGGAGGCCACGTGGCAGGCATGGATGGCACGATTGAGAAGGTCCACGCCATTACGTGTTTCCAGGACACTCGAGAAGTCTTCCCCCACCGCATGCAGTATCTTCTCCATGGCCTTTGCAATGCCCTTGGCATAGTAGAAGTAGTCATCACACTTGAACCAGCTGACAGGGGAGCCGTCGTCCTCCACGACCTTAACCAGATTCTCCTCACTGCTTCCTGCCAGGTCGGCAAAGGCAAGGAGAAGCGGGATCAGAGTGTCTGTGCGGGCATAGAAGTGGGCCTCTCCCCGTTCAAGCTTATCCGCATAGGCGCGCAACTCTTTCAAGCTGTCTTCATATTTTTCCTCTGCCGACGGTAACCAGTATTTCGCCGGCTTGATCATCAACCAGTTCATGGCATTTTCCAGGTTCTTGTCAATGGTCGCTGATACTCCGAGTCGGGACATCCTCTCCATGAGACCAACAGTCGTGCGCCGCGCGATCTCAAGAACGCCGAGTTGAATGTTCTCCACATTGTCGGTAAGCCGGATCACGTCATTAGGTCGCCATCCCCAAAACCGTTCGTTCAGTTCATAGTCCAGCACCGAAATGGTAGCCTGCACAAGGTGAACCCCTCTCGCCTTCGGCTCATGCAAAACACCGCCTTCAACCGCAGCAAGAGGTTCGGGAAAGGCGCCATGGTCAGCCGGCGCACCATGGTCAACGGAAGTATCCTGGTTCGGCACATGACCCAGTCCGGCCGGCGCCTCCACTTCCGCTAATGTACCCTCTTCGGCCGGCGCGGCGCCCTCGAGCGAGGCCGGCACCTGGACACGATGATGATCGCCGCCGGCATCAGGCGCCCCGATGCCGAGGGCCAGCTCACCCTCGTCAAGACGGGCCCCCGACAATGGCTCGGGTTTCTTGAACGTGCCCAGCAATATCCACAAGCCCCACATCACGATGACAAAAACGAGCATCGCCACAACGATCCGCACGGTAAAAAACTGTTTGTAAGTCACGTTAGCCCTCTCGCAATCTTCGGACATCCCCAACCCGAATCGTCACCTTTGTGGCGTCAAAATATTCAATGAGGGGGATCATGTATTTGCGCGTGACCCCTGTCACCTCTTTGAGCTGGGGTGTCGTAATTTCGGTATTGGCCGCCAGAAACGACACGAGCCTGTTTTTCAACGTCTCTATCACGTCCTTGTGAAAAAAAAGGCCTTCTTTGACCTTGACAAGGGAGCCTTCATCGAGCATGTGGCCCAACACCTCCTTGATACGGGGGGAATTCTCTCCCATAGAGGCAACGAGTTCCTTGAAATAAGGGGGCTGAAGACCACTTTCAAGATACGCGCTTTCAATCTTCTGTCGAATATTCTTCTGATCAGCTTCCAGGGCGATCCTGTGTCCGGAAAGGTGGATTATGTCCTTTTCCAAAACCACCCTGCCAGACTTAGTCAAGTCATCCAACAGGATATTGAACGGACGGAGCCCCAGTGACTCGGGCAGGCTGGACTTGAAAGCCTCCTTGCTCATGCCCGCCTTGAGGGGGTGTGCCTTGTGGTACGTATCGAGAATTTGCATGGCCTCTTCGCGAAGCTGATCAAAAACCGAGCCGTGCAGAAAAATACGATTTTCGCGGTCCACCTGAATGACCACCTTCTCGGAAAGGAGCTGTTGGAGGCGCTTTTCAAGCTCGCGTTCCGGCAGATTCGTCATGACCCTCAAATCAGAAAACGCAACGCCCAGAAGCCCGGAGTCTCTCACCTGGGAGGTAATAATCTCCTCGGGAGGACTGTCTGCCAGTCGCTTCAACAGTGATAGAACGGGCTCTTTAAATCGTTTGTGTTTTTTGGGCACTGGGTTGATGATGTGCCCACCACCTATGGTCCTGATCGGGGAATAACTCCGGATCACAAACCGATCATCCTTGACAACCGACAAGGGAGACTCCAGACGAAACTGTGCGACAACCGTGTCGCCGCCCTTTAGCTCCTCACGATCCAGGAGGATCACGTTACCCAATATTTCACTCGTGCCCGTATGAAATCGAACACGGGTGCGATTCTCAAGGGCCTTCTTCTTGGATGGAAGGTATGTGAGGACAACATCCACCATGTAGCTTGGTTTCAACGTATTGACCCCTCCCAACACGTCGCCGCGTTTGGTGGCCGTGCGCTCCAGGCCCTGAAAGTTTATAGCGGTTCTCATGCCGGCCGTGGCCTGGTCCACGGCCTGGTTGTGGACCTGAATCCCACGCACCTTTGTCTGGATACCGGAGGGATAGATCATGATTGTATCCCCAACGCGAACGGTTCCTGAAACCAGGCTCCCGGTAATGACTGTACCAAATCCCTTCATGGTGAAAACCCGGTCCACGGGGAGCCGAAACAGGCCGCTGGCCGAACGTTCAGGAACGCGTTCACACAAGGCGCCCAGGGCCTTGACAAACTCGGGTAACCCCTCGCCGGTAAGCGACGAAACGGGTATGATCGGGGCCCCGTCCAGAAAGCTGTCCTTGAGAAAGGATCTAACGTCATCGGTGACTAGGCCCAGCCACTCTTCGTCCACCATGTCAATCTTCGTCAACGCCACCAGGCCATGTTCTATGCCCAGGAGTTTGCATATATCGAGATGTTCCTTTGTCTGCGGCATCACGCCTTCATCAGCTGCTATGATCAAGGCCACCAGGTCGATCCCGCTCGCCCCTGCCACCATGTTCTTCACAAACTTTTCGTGGCCCGGAACGTCCACAATCCCCAAGTGCTGCCCTCCGGGAAGATCCAACCACGCAAACCCCAATTCGATGGTAATTCCCCGGAGCTTTTCCTCTTTCAGCCGGTCCGTATCGATGCCTGTCAGCGCTTTGATCAGGCTCGTTTTTCCATGGTCAATATGGCCTGCAGTGCCTAGAATAATCTGTTTCAACGATCAGCCCTTCCTTGCGGCCCCCTTTTTCGCCTGCGGAAATTTTCCATCACGTAGGCCATGCCTACCAAGAGAACAGCTATGGCAATGACCGCTGCAAAGGATGCCTTAGGATAAAAAAAGCGCATCAGCAACACGGCAAAGCCTGTCCCCAAGACAGCGCGAAACACGAATATGTAAAATCCGGCCAAAGAAAGCCCCCGATGGCATGTGTCTGCGATTGATATCTTTCTATAGAAAATCGGTATGTTCGTCAATCATAAGTTTGGACGGGACTTTCAAAGCCCTTGAAAACTCTCATCTCGTGTGGTATTGAAAAGATAGTCAACATGGTGGGTGTAGCTCAGTTGGTAGAGCACCGGGTTGTGGCCCCGGTTGTCGAGGGTTCAAGTCCCTTCACTCACCCCACTGATTCTTTATTGCGCCCGTAGCTCAGCTGGATAGAGCGCCGGACTTCGAATCCGTAGGTCGCCCGTTCGAGTCGGGCCGGGC
>CAZCXI010000023.1:11635-39440 GCA_964502635.1 uncultured Desulfobacterales bacterium | reverse complement strand
GGTACCCCAAAAACCTCATAATTGTCGCTTTTCGAGGTTATGCAAAGGTCTCACAACTTCACATTTTGCGCAAACCCTTAATGCTCATAAGCCGATCTACCTCAGCCCCTGGGCCTAAAAAAATCGTCCAGGTAGATCACGTTCCCGTCTTCCCTCACAGGCGCGGGAGATGGGCCCCCGGTCTTGGACTTTATGATCTCTTGGATCGCCGCCTGGAGTTCGGGGTTGCGATCAATTAACCCCTGGATTTGCCTCGCCAGGCGCATCCATCCTTTCTCCAATTCGTCGGTCTCTATCTGCAAACCTGTGAGGTCTGCCAATACAGCGGCCAGTTGAGAAAGGAGCCGCAGATGGGTGCCCTGAAGATAAAACGGGCAATGCCCCCAGAGGCTGATCCCTTCAATGCCCATGCCCTTGGCCTGCTGCAGGATCAAAGAGTAAATCGCACCGGGCCCCTCATAATCCGTCGGAATAACCTGTAACTGTCTCATGCGCTCCACCAGTCCTGCGTTTGAAGCAAGACCTGAAATAATCACATCGGTGTGCACAACCCGGTCCTGCAGACCCCCCAAGCTAATAATGAGGCCAGTCTCCCATTGCTTGCAAAGGGACAATATCAGTTCAGTAAAGGAGAACCAACGAAGGTGAGGTTCGTTGCCTTTAAGCAAGATCACGTCAACGCCTGTTTGTTCCTGGCGCGCGGCGTAAAACGCGGCTTCCGGGGGTGAGATCTCCTTGAGCTGGCCGCTTTTTACCGTGACTGTAGGACGGGTATCATCGAATCGATAGAAATGATCGGCACTAACCGTTGCGAAGCGAGTGGCCTGAAGCTTTTGTATAAGATAGTCGATCATGCCCACCGCCACGTTGCCGCCGTTGGCCCAACCCTTGAATCCAAGGATAAGGATCGGGCTATTGAGTTCAGGCATGTGTTCTATATGAAGTTTTTCGCCCATGCAGCAAGTCTCTCAGAGAAGAAGGGACTCTGTCAAGAACAGGCTTTGGGTCGAGCGGCAACCGTGCGTTTACCAAACAGGAATGCCTTGTTTTCTTCCTTGACACATAACCCTGAGTTCTTTATACCCCCACAAGAACCAAGGGAGTTTTATCCCTTCATATTCTTCCATGGAAAGGAGAGTAAGCATGGGAAAAGCACAGAAGCAAAAGCCTGCGGCCAAAAAAGCGAAAACGGCTGCAAAAAAGAAGGCTGTGAAAAAACCCGCATCAAAGGGAACCACGGTCATGAGTGTGGGCATAAGAAAAGAATATCTTAAGAGTAGAAAGGCATGCAAGGTCACATTCAGGCTGCCGAAAATTGCTGCTGCTGATGCCAAGAGTGTGTGTATCGTTGGGGACTTTAATAATTGGAATCTATACGCCAATCCCATGAAAAAGCTGAAAAATGGAAGCTACACGGTCACGCTTGAGCTTGAGCCAGGAAGGGAATATCAGTTTCGTTATCTCATTGATGGATCTAATTGGGAAAACGACTGGAACGCCGACAAATACGTAAAAGGCCCCTATGGAGACAGTGAGAACTCCGTGGTTTGCCTGTAGAATGATCGTTTGCTTCCCTTTGAGCGAACCGCATCTGGCTCCGATGTAAGTATGAACCAATAGTGCCTCCGTATGGAACAGATGTGACGGGCAGGAGCGGGAGAAAGGACTCTCGTTTGGAAGGGATTGTGAAGTGCTATTCCTTGATGTAGTTGTAGATATTCAAATAGTGCCCACCAGGATGATTCCAGGAATAGTCGTATCTCATCGCGTTGACCATCAGTTCGCGAAAATATCGAGGATAGCTGTACCATAGACCAATGGCCCGGCCCAGGGCAGATTCCACGCCTGCGTGATCAAAACCATTAAAAACATAGCCGTTACGTTCATGATACGGTTTTGAGGCGTAATCCGCATCAAAAACAGTGTCTGCCAATCCACCAACACCCCGAACAACGGGAATCGTTCCATATCTCATCGCAATCATCTGCGTGAGACCGCATGGTTCAAATGCGCTTGGAAGGACAATCATGTCGGCCCCCGCATAAATGAGATGAGCCAATTCTTCATTATACGAGATTTCAAGGTGGCAGTCCGGGTTATCATTCAGATCGTGTTTTAGCCTCCAGAAGTCATCATTCGTAGACGGATCGGGGCTTGAGCCCAGCAGGATGAACTGGCATCCGTTTGCCAGAGCATAAAACATCCCGTGTCGTATCAATTCAACGCCTTTCTGATGATCCAGCCGGCTAATCACGGCAACAATCGGTTTGAAGTCGTGTCTTAGCCATAATCTGTGGCGGAGGGCCTCCTTGTTCTTATATTTATCATCGAGGGTGTCGATGGTATACTGACAGGCCACCCATGGATCGATTTCAGGGTTCCATACGTTGTAATCAACACCGTTTAAGACCCCTCCAAACTTCATACTGTGCACATAAAGGGTATGCTGGAGTCCACAGCCGAGATCCGAGTATTTGATCTCATCGGCATATCGGGGGGAGACGGTTGTAACAAAATTAGAATAGACAATCCCCGCCTTCATGAGGTTGATGGCGCCGTGGTTGAAGTTATCCTGAAGCCGTTCAGGAGTCATATAATCGGCGGGATTCAGGCCGACCTGCCGAAGCGTATGTTCCCCAGTGACACCCTGATGTTTGAGGTTATGCAAGGTGTAGCAAACCCGAGGATGAGTCATGCCCATCGGTTTATATATCTCAAACAGGAGGACCGGCACCAGTCCGGTCTGCCAATCGTGGCAGTGGATCACTTCAGGGTGCTTATTCGCCTTCCACAAGAACTCCAGCGCCGCCCTACAAAAAAAAGCGAAGCGCTCAGTGTCGTCCTGATGGCCGTAAAAGGTGCCACGGTTGAAGAAGTTCTTAAATGAATGCGATTCGATGAAGAAACATTTCAGGCCATCGACAAAACCAAAGTATACATCGCAATGAACATGTTGGTCATGGTAGGGGACCCACAGATCACCGTAGGTTTTTTGAAGACCCCAAATTCGATCATACCGCATGCAATCGTATTTAGGCAGAATAATCTCTACGGCGTTGCCCCGTGTAGTAAGCTCACGGGAAAGTCCCTGAACGACATCTCCGAGGCCACCGACTTTGGCGACCGGCGCACATTCAGGGGTAATCATCACGATGTACATATGGCTAACTCTCCGTTTGTGGACATGAACGTTTCAGCAGATCACGATGACCTGTTGAAGGTCGGGGACCGTTCGTTTTTCCTTTCGATCGAGGAGGCGCAAGGTTCCAAACATGAGCGGTAGTCGAGCTGGGGGAAGATGTTGTTCTGGCTCTCGATGAAGGAAAGCCATTGTTCATCAATCACCTGCCCTTCGATTTCATCCTTCAGCCTGCCCAGACGCGCAAGATGGGTCTTTGTTCGTCGCACGCCGTATTCTGCCATAGCGCCCGTGTTAATCATGAAGGCCCAGTCGCTTGCCTGTGCCACTAACAGTTCCCTCGCTGCTTGCCTCAGCGCCCTGAGTGTCAGACCCTCGGCCCGGGGATGATTCATTGCCAGCCTCTCCATAAACAGGGCTCCTTGGTGTAGGTGGGGATAGATCCAATCGTTTTTCCCGTTGAGCCATGTCTCGTGGAAGCCGTTGTATCCCCAACTCGAGGAAGACGGCGTCGAGACCTGATTGATCGGGTACCGGTCGAGGTATTCGGAAGGGGTGATGAGCCTGATCGCTTTCTGCTCCGAATGGATCTTGCGAATTAGAGAGTCAAGCCAGCGCGGCCCTTCAAACCACCAGTGGCCGAAGAGTTCGGCATCGTAAGGTGCCACAACGATCGGCTTGCGATTCATGACAGAAGCCAGATATTCAATCTGTTTTTCCCTGTTCAACATAAAATCTTCCGCGTGACCCTCGGCTTTCCTCTCCGCCCGTTCAGGAACATATACCTCCTTGTGATCGTTCTTGCCGGTGATGCGGAAATACTTGAAACCCGTGTCCACTCGGATGCCGTCCCGATGAATGTAAGGCTTGATATAATCAAAATCAAGATCGTAGGCGATGTCACGATAGAATTCCCTGTAGTCATAATCCCCTGGATAGCCGTCTATGGAGCTCCAGACCTGCCTGGACGATTCAGGGTCACGCCCAAAAGCGGCCACCCCTGATGGGCAACAGATCGGGGCGTAGACACCATATTTCGGTCTCGTCTCAGCTCGAGTGATGCCGTGAGTTTCCAAAATCGTGTAGCGGATCCCGTATTCGCTGAGCAATTCATCAATCCCGGAGCAGTAACCACATTCCGGCAACCAGAAGCCTTTGGGGGGTTGACCGAATACCCGCTGATAATTTTCAATGCCAATACGGATCTGTGATCGAACAGCCGATGGGTTGACGGAAAGCAGCGGCAGGTAACCGTGCGTGGCGGCGCTGGCTATGATCTCAAGCGATCCGCGTTCCTGCAGGCGCCTAAAGGCCAGGACCAGGTTTCGATCATAACGTTGGACAAATGTTTTTCTCACCTGCAGCAGGTGCCTGTGATACATAAGAGCCGGGGCATTGAATTCAGGCTCGGATCTGGTCCGTTTAACCTCTTTTTTACCCAGATCTATGAGTCGTTCAAGTCTACGGAGGTAGCGGGACTGCAAAAAGGGGTCGGCAAGCATCGAGGCAAGGGTAGGGGTGACAGATAAGGTCAAGTGGAAGTCAATCCCATCTTCTACAAGGCCGTCTAGAACGGTAAGGAGAGGGATGTATGTGTCGGTGATGGCTTCATATAGCCAGTATTCTTCAAGGGCGTCCACATATTCAGGGTGCCTTACGAAAGGAAGGTGTGCATGAAGGACAATCGCCAGATAGCCTTTTTCCATTTTCAAATTTCTCTCCGGCCGGCCGAGTGAAGCCTCCCCGCCCTCCCGGGCGGGGCTTCCCGGTAAGGAAGATTGCCATTTTTGTATAGCTCCCCTTGACCCCGCCCTTCCGGACGGGGCTTGCGGGGAGCAGGCCGGTCAATGCCTAGCCGTCGGCTGAATCATTCTTTCTTTGTGAAGATGCGCCCTGTTCTGACGACAAGCCAAAGGTGAACCCCTTCTCGTTCATTTCCGTCAAATCGACGTCGGCCCCTTGTTCGGATCGCGCTTGAACGCCTTCTTTCAACGGGGCACTTGGCCGAAAAGAGGGCCTTTCCTCCATCTGGAATCCCGACTGCCCAAGAGGTCCTTCAGGAAACGTCTGAGCCGAATCCGTTTCTTGGGCGATATTTTCCTCATGCCTGGGCTCTCGCACCTCTTGAGATCTTACCTGCCTTTGTGTGTTTGCCGCTTTCATTGTGGCATCAACACAGTGATTTTCGTGAACGGCACCCTTCGACAAACCCTCCTCTGGATTCCCTTGAACAGCCGCACCCTGTTCGTCCACTTGTGGGGCTGGCCAGGCAGAAGGGGTGTTGGCGACGTTTGATCGGACGAGGGGACAGAACCGGCCGTCTTCCGTTTTAAGCCCCAACTCAACAAAGTATGACTTGTCGGGGCTCCAGAGGTGTACGTACCAGCTTCTGGATTCAAGTTCGACATACACGTCGAAAAAGCTGCGGGCATTCGTACCATCGAACAAGATGTTGGTGACGTCGTAAAACCTCAAGGCGGTCCGTGATCGTCTATCGCCGCCAAGTCCATCCTTGGCCTTCTCCAGTGTCTCTGAAGAGACCTCCCAGTAGACATGGACCATGTAAGGTTCGACAGGAAGCAGAACGACTCTGGTTTCGCCGTATGAGTCATGTAGATCAACGGGTCCTCGGTTGAGTTCGTTGGCAACTCCAAGTCTTGCCAGCTCCAATTCTTCCACCTTTTCCTGTGCTCCTGGTCCCGGCTTCAAAACGCTTGGCTTCTTGACCTTCGGCTTTTCGGGGGCTCTGTCTCCCGTTAATTTCGTGTTTCCAGTCTTATCCATTTTGGCCCTTTGGGGAAGGGAGAGAACTTTTCCATACGTTTCCAATTTGATGAGGGCCTGCTCATCCCATTCTCTGGGCCGCCCTCGGTCATCTTCCTCACCCAAACTTAGCATTCTCGCTCCCAGCACATACGCCGCACGGAGCAGCCGAAAAGAATCAGTCACAAGCAACCCGCCTACGCGGGGATCGAACCACTCACGTACGACACCAAATTAACCTACAAGAAATCCAGGAAAAACGCAACCTTCGAGCAGATCAATCTGCCTCAACAGCGTCTCTCGTGGTAATCATTACGATACCCTGGCCCGGCCGCAGGTCGTATGCAAATGGCGCAGGGATGAAGGCCACAGGATGTTCCGGCGAGAGATCAACGAGAGGCGCCCCTGCCTGGACGAATTCGTGCAGGTCTTCTGCATAAAAATGCTGTTCGTGATCTGTGTCCTTGTTGAGAATGAGAAGAGCCTCTTCTTGCGTTTTGGTGGATGCTTTCCACATAAGCAGAACGTTTGGATTGCCGTGGTTGATCATCTCCGTAGGCGCATCCTCCTGAAAAACGGCATGCTCCGCCTTGATCCTGTTCACTTTCTTGATGAAAGAGGTCAGGTCCACATCCGTCGTTTCCCAGTCTGACGGCCTCGTTTTGACCACGTGGAGTTTCTTGCGAAAACCGAACTCAAATCCTATGGGCATCATAACGCCTGCGGAAAAGAGTGCCGAAAAAAGATAACGTTGCTTGAGTCCTTCTATGTTGCCATGGAGCTCCTCGGAGAGTCTCACCGTGTCATGACTTTCTGGAAAGCTTATGGAAGGAGCAATCTCTCTGGTGAGGGCATACTGCTTCATCAACCAGTGGCTCTTGAAATTCCACCACTTCGAGCTGTTGAATATATAATCAAAACCGGCACGCGCCGTCTCCCGGGTCTGATCGGGTTGGCACCCGAGGGTCTCCGCAAAAAAGATCACATCGGGATACCTCTTTCTCGTCTCATGAATCAGTCTTTTCCATAGGCCCTTGGGGATCTGATAGGCCGCATCACATCGAAACCCCTTGAAACCCAATTCTATCAAGAACTGCACGACATCCAGAAAAAAACGGAAGAGTCCCTCTTTATCTTTTGTATGTTTATGATCAAACCGGGCCAAGTCCTTCCAGACCACTTTTTTTCCGTTTTCATCACAGAAGGGGTGGGCGATATGGCCTCTGGAGGCCCACACAAACCATTCAGGGTGTGCCTTGATCAGACCCGCATCGAATGAACAATGGTTGATGACCAGGTCCACCATGCACCTGAGGCCAAGGCTTTTTGCCATCTTAATTGCCTCTTTTGCTTGTTGTTGGGGTGTCCTCTGGCTCTTGTGGTCAATCAAAACAGGGTTGAAAGCGAAATAATCCGCGATTGAGTAAAGGCTGCCCGACCGACCTGGCTGTTGGATCGGATTCACAAATACCCAGTTAAAACCCATTTCAGAAGCCCTTGCGAAATGCCTTTCCCAGTCTGAAAACTTTCCAGCCAGCAGGGGGAACAAGTTGTAGATGATCATCTTTTCTGGTTGTCCCATGGCCCTTTTCCTTTCCAGCAATTTCTATGACTGCATCAGCCTTTCCATACACAATCGCAAGACGAGTTCATGATTTTGAAGAAGCACGGACAGCCAGTAGTTCATCCGTTCCGCATTGGTCTTGTCTTGCCAGTGATCAAAAAGGCAAGAGGCGTTGTCCAAAAAACGCCTTCCCTCCGTGGGGTGAATCTCAAGCGAGAAAGACACGCGATCCGGACCAAGCCGTTCCAGTGCAGCGTTCACAATCCTTGAAAGCCCCACAGGGCCAAACATGGGATCGAGATATCTCTTGCCCTTGTACTCAAAGGGTATGGGGATCCTGTCCAGGAAACTCAAGTGATCGGAAATCCCAAAAGGACTGGACATCGAAAGGGGGTGTCCATCATGTAAATGGAAGTGCACCGGCTTGTTCAGCTCGCCCAGCGCGTTAATCACGTGAAGCACGCTGTCCAATGCTGAGTGGACCGCACTTTCAATATCCTCGATGACCTCGGGCAGCCCGGGATCGTGAGGCGTGAGGGCAAATACATCCTTTCCCGGATGGTTCCGCGTATAGGCCGCGCTTGTCTGCCACAAGCCGACATGGCCCACATCAATACAAGCGCTCACGCGCTTCAAATCACGTATCGACTTGAAGATCTCGATGAAGAGACCGGGCTCAAGACCCACAGCGTATTCAATAAAAACACAGGGGCTTGCTTGAACCTTTCCGGCTTTCACAGCCACTTCCGTTAGTTTAGCCACATAGTCATCGAAACGGGTCGTGATTTCGATTTGGTCGTGGATGGTCAACCCAAAGACGTGGTCTTTGTACCGTTGGGCAAACTCCATGACCAGATCACGGCTTGGTTTTTCAAACAGATTGATGCCTCGAGACAAATGAATCACTGCGGGCGTTTTAGGTGTGGGTTTAAATTGTAGCAGCCAGTCCATCTCCTCCGGCGTTTCCGCGTAGAATTCGGTCCCGAGGCCGGCCTCTTTGAAACGAAGGCTTGCCAGACGAAGAAGGGCATCGTCCCCGTCGATTCTTTTCTGAAAAAGCGCCAGGAGTCGAGGGCGAGCGGCCCGACTGATATCCTTTTCATCTCCCATGATTTTGACCTGCGTGCTGGGGACGCGCCTGCACCAAATAGATTTTTTCTCCGACGACCACCCCCTCGATATCTTGAGGCCCTCCCATCGCCTCTTCCACAAATCGACCGATGGTTGCCAGGCGCCGGCCCAGGCGGTCTCTAAAGCCTTCATCGGTCGACAGCGCAACTGTAGAATAATCGACTGTCCTTCGGGTGAGACCGCCGGCGGGATCAGGCCATGCAGCGTGGCTGAAACTCGCAAAGGCCATGACCCGAACCCCACCCTTGTGTTTATGGCAAACAATGCGATAAGGCCCACCCGGGATCTTGCCGGATGCCAATGTCTCGCCCAGGCCCACTGCCAACTCGATGTAGACTTCATCAGGATCATGATTGACGGGATTGATCGTATGCATGACGAAGGAAAACTCCGGGACAAGCATCTCCTGGATGAGCACGGCCATGTGGACACGATCATGGGGGATACCGAACCTTCTTCTGTTTGCGGCGGCCCTTCGGGTCCATAGCGATGACCAGACCGCGCGCACGCCCCGGGCCACATCAGATGGCTGAATATTGGCCATCGATTCATAAAGCCCCGCACCTGACCACCCTTTCAAGTCCTCCAGGTTGGCGCTGGAGCGTGTCATCAGCCGTTCCTTCGGTGAAAATCTTGCCATCACGCCGGAGACGACCTCCTGGGGTACATCGAGCCGTTTGATGACATTTCGCAATATGCTTAGCGACTCGAGAAAATCGCTTGGGGGCAATTCATCCAAGCGGTTCACCACTGCCTGGTAGGCTTGTTCCAGGGCCGGCGCGGCTTGAAGTGACTGTTGCATCACCCCGAAGGGGATAACAAGGCCTTGGGGTACGGAAAACCCGGTGGTGTTCATTTTGGACATCTCTTCGAGCCGTCTTGCCGCAAAAGCCTTGTTGCCGCCCGTTGCCGGTTCAACCTGACCCAGGGATAGCAGGGATGGCATCTTTGCCCCGGATGACAGCAGGACCCCGGGAACCTGAACCGGTTTGCCCAAGATTTCCCCCGTCCTTTCACGCGTCTGTTCTTTTGCTTGGTCAGAGGCGAATCTCAGGCCGACCTGTTGCTCAGACACATCCAAAATGATGTGCCTTCCCAGGGCGTTTTTCAATTCCCCGTAACGATGCCCGTCTTCGCGTGCCACAAGTACGATGTTTCGTTGTCTGGCCCGAATCGCCAGGTGTGAAAGGTGCGGTATTTCATGTGCCAGGATGATGCCGGCCACGGCCGTGGGGATATCCTCATCGGCTTCCGCTTTGTCAACAAGCGCCACGATCGGTTCATCAAAAGGCCCCGTCAGATCATCAAGCCCCGGAGCTTCCAACAGACGGCCCGTGACTTTCCCGGCTACGACAATATCCCACAGGGGAAGCGCCGCACGCTTGCGAATCCAATTTAGCAGAAGATCAAGAGCCTTAGAGATCTGGAAGACCGGGTGGCTTCTAATCTCAGCCTCGGCAAAAACCTTCCTGGCGCCTTCGGCGACGCCCAGGGCCTGCCCCAGGCTTTCGGCCTTCTTGGGAAACAATGACAGAATCTTATGACAGTAAAACTCCGTCAGGCGCCGTGCCCTGTCCAGGGTGGCCTTGAGACGAATAAGATGATCACGGCTGTTGGATTCAAACTTCAGACGCCAAAGGGCCAGCTCGGATTCTATGGCCTGACTTTCGACGGTATCAAGGTGGCTGAGACGCAGGTTTTTCATGGCCAGGCCCAGGCCGCGGAGGGCCAGCAACCAGGATGTCTCTTCCTTTGCCCCGTCGAGCTGATTCATCAGGCGACTCAGGAGGACAAAGGAAAAATCTTCCAGCGCGATATCGGCCAGTTGACGTTCCTGCCCCTCAGCGCTCGTGTCTCCTGGAAGTTCCTCGTGGAACCGGGCGCGAAGCGTGGTCAAAAGTTCGAGTGTGGTCGCCAGTTGTTCCGGCGTGGTCGCCCTCTTCTTTGCGCGCAGAAATTCGTCTATTAATTTGACCGGGCAGGTCGTCCTGTGTGTTGAAGGTGCAGGCCCTGGCCTGTCCGCGTTCACGGCCTGTGAATTCGCCTTGTCGGCCCTGGCCATGAGCCGTTCGTCCAGAGACCGGGCATTGAAGAATGCCTTGAGTTGCTCATGGAAGGTCTCAAAAGCCTCTACAAAGGGACGCGAATAATGGGCATGGGGAGCCGTTATTTTCTCGAGCAGGGCCGACGAGGTGGCAAGATCCTCGGGACCGGCACAACGGTGCAGTTTGTTCTGGAGGGTGTGCTTGATCTCTTCCTTGAGTTCTTTGGGAATATCGTTCCTGTGAGCAATGTCCCTGATCCGTGTGAGTGGTTCT
This sequence comes from uncultured Desulfobacterales bacterium, assembly GCA_964502635.1. GTDB lineage: Bacteria > Desulfobacterota > Desulfobacteria > Desulfobacterales. The sequence continues at coordinate 28,525 of CAZCXI010000023.1, read as the reverse complement.
GCTCTGATGAAATCGTTTCCAAAGGAAGGAAGCCATGGATAGATTTTCCGGACAACCAAAACGTTTTCGAGCGTCGTCATTCTCGTTAGACGAATGTATATGTCACGGGCAAGCTTTGCATGGCGAGACGGACGGTGGTGCCGTCCGTCCTCGGTGCAGGGGACTTGTCCCGTTCCGATGAAACGGAGATAGATGGCGATGTAGGCGAGTTGATCTACACTCAGGTCAGGCCCGTCACGGGTAAGAAGGGCATGAATCCAGCCGAGCTTTTCCCTCCAGCTCCGGCATCGTCTATCGGCCTCGACAAGCGTGTCCACAAAACCATTCGGGGTCCTGTTCCGTGCCACCGGCGGACCTTGCGAATTGCCGATCATTTTGCGGAGCCTGTCCCGGGCCTCGGTCAGCAAACCTGGAGGGTCCGGCCACACCTCTAAGATCATGCAGCCTGAAAAACAGCGCTTCTTCATCCGGCTTACAAATCCCCTGATGCCTGAAGGGTCCCGTCCTGAAGGGCCTGTAAAAAGGGGAAGGTGGCTGTCGCCGTCCCCATAGTTTTCGTGGATGTGGACATGGATGATTGGAACCCCGGGGTCGAGCAGATCGATGAATCTCAGGTAGTCATTGCGGGCTGCCTTACACAGGTTCGCGTGTCCCAGGTCCAGGCACATCCCCACGTTTGCTGCGGAAAAAGGTCCGATCTCTTGAAGCCTGCTAAACAAGCCGTTCAAATCGCCGGGGTCCGTCAGCGGCGTATTTTCGATGGAGAGCCTGATGCCGGCTTGTGCCAAAGGGGTTATGAGTGGCGTGATCCCTTGGACATAGGCATCAATGCCCTGTTCCATATAAAGATGGATATTCAGCAGCGACGCACCCACATCCTCGGCAAAGGCCAGGGATTCGAGGATCCGTTTCTGGGCATTGGGCAGCAGGGGGTTAAGGTGCCAGGGTGCGTGCACGGACAGGCGTATGTCGTGCTCAAGGGCGGTGTCCCGGATGTAACGACGTGTCTCGACGTCGATATCCTTTTCTTCCCATCCCTGACCCGATTCCTTCTTGTCAGGAAACCACTCAAAGGCATCGAAACCATGAGCCACGGCAAATTCAAAAGGCTCCATCACCGTGGCGCTTGAGAAGGCGCTCTGGTTGCCGATTCTGATGCGGGGCGTCTTATTCACCTTCGATTCCTACCTGCGGGCGTGTCTGCACCACGTAGTATTCACCTTTGGCATAGGCGCCCTCGATGTCCTGGGCAGATCCGAAGACCTGCTCAACGGTTGTGGCAATCATGGCGACCGTGGCCAGAAACGCCTTTCGAAACTGCACATCTTGCACCAGCACATCGCGGGAATAATCGAGGGGGATCTTCTGAGGCGGCTCCAACATGATGCTGTCGTAAAGCCCGGCGCCCGCATAACCGGCAAGATCTTCTCCGCTGGAATCGGAACGAAAGATCAGGCCCTTTCCAGAAAGAGCAATACTCTTGCTCGGAAAGGCCAGAAGTTGCGGAGCGTTCCCGCCCTTATCACACGTGAAGCTGAGGGCCTTTCCGGGATAGTTGCCCACCAATGTTTCGCCAAGACCCGGCACGACTTCAGCGTAGATCTCATCTCTATTGCCTGTAAAGGGGTTAACCGTATGGATCACGAAACCATACTCGGCTTTCACCACCTCTTGAATGAGCACCGCCATGAAGAGATCTTCATGCCGAAGGCCTCTTGTCCTGCGGCTCAGAAAGGCCCTTTCGTTCCATTTGGAGCCCCATACCCCTTTGATACATCGCCACGCCCTGTTCCAGTCCGCGGGCCAGGCAAGGCCAACTTCCTCCATTACCTGAGCAAGGGAGGAGCGCAGGTCATCGGGCGCCTTAAGGGTCAAGACCGTCTCCCGGAGACTGCTCAAAGCCTCGGCGAGCTCCTCTTGCCCGGCTCGATCCAGCTGACGGCAGAGCGCCTGGTAACGTTGAGCCGTCTGTTGGTTGAATTCTTGGGCCAGGACCTTTTCAAAGACCCCAAAGGGGAGCGCCACGGACGCGGGAAGATGAATCCATGGAGGCAATTTGCCTTCCAAGTGTCGCAGGTTGTTGGATTTGCCCCCAACATTTTTCTTGGTAAATCCGTGCGGCGAGACAGCGTAGGCGGTGAAGTCAGGACGCGACAGGGTTGCCGGCGCCTTTACAATGGGTGGGGAAACCCTGTCTGTCTCCTCAAGGCTTTCCTCAAACACCACCTCACCGGCCGCATTCGTCGTAAGGCTGAGCCACCTGCCGTTCAGAGACTGCAACTGCGCAATGATCTTTGGGTCATAGCAGGTGGCAAGAAGCACACCGGCATTTCTTGCACGGATCGCTACGTGGGATACGATATCGGTCGTCTCCGGTGTGATGATAGCATTGACCCCTTCCGGGATTTCTTCCTGTCCCCCAATCTCCTCGGCCACAACGACCGTGGGCTGGGAAAAGGGTTTACCCTGGATAGACTTCAACGCGGCCACCACGTGTACCCGCCCCGTTGCATGGCCCGGGCTGGCGATCTGCCAATCGCCAAGATGGGCACGCTCGCGCAATATGGGATCCATTTGCCGCAACAGGGCCGACAGGGCGAACACGGGCCTGCCGCGCACCACCTCTTCACTGAAGAGGGTGACCGCCCATGCGTCGGCGCGGAAGCCCTGGCCAAGAAACTCGGCTTTGGGCTGAAGCACCTGGTAATAGCCATCGATCATGGCTCCCAGGGCACGGCCTAGACGGTCGAGGACAGCTTTGGCTTCCAGGGACCAGTCCTTCCCAAACCGGGGCCTTCCCTGGAGGCCATCCCAGTGCTGCAAACAAAGGGAAAGCTCCTCATCTTCCTTGGTCATGAGGAGATTCTCCATTACCATGGGGATCAATAGCGCCAAGTCATCGCCTGTCAGGTCCAGGTGGAGGTGACGTTCCACTAGCACGCGCAGGAAGTCCTCCAGCGCCAGATCCAGAAAGAGGCGTTCGCGCACACCCTCTCGGCCTTCCTTCATCCGGGTTGTCAGCACACGGCGCGCCTCGGTCACCCTTTGGACGAGGGTCGTGAGCGGTGTTCCCCCATCATCTCGATGGGCCCACAGGAAGTCCATCAGACCGGCCAATTCTGAATCGAAGAGATGCCTGGCGGCCTCTGTGGCCGTTTCCAGATCGGTCGCCGCATGGACCCCCTTTAGGATCCTGAGGAAGTGCTCAAATTCGCCAATCAATGCATCCTTCAGATGGGGGATAAAGTCAGGTTGAGATAAGATGGGCCGTTCGTAGCCTTGCAGCCGTTCTTTGGTCACCCCTGCCGCTTCAAGGGTCTCATAAAAGAGACGAAGGTCACCGTTGCTTCTCAAAAAAATCAGATAGGCCTCGCAGATGATGATATCGTCGGGTGTCGTGTTGTTGTGAAGTTTCTGATGCCATTCCTCCATAAAATGGCCGGAGACTTCCTTGATGTGTTGGCGATGCATGATGTTTAAGACTTCATCCCGCACGCGCTGTCCCTCGCCGCCTCGCCCCATGGTGGTCAGGATCAGCCGAATGAACTCGCTCCCCCTTGGTTCACTGGCATAAAGGTCGGCCAGCTTGAGGGTCAGGCGGTCCAGTGCATGGCTCAACTCCCTGGGCTGGGTATTGTAGTTTCGCTGCCAGTCCAGCTGTCTGATGGCGGAAAAACGGAGCCATACAAATATAAGGGCCAGGCCGTCCCGGTTGTTTCCGACCCTGTCCAGCAGGTCATGACACAGATTGAAACGGTGCATCAGCGTCCAGGAATGTCTGCCCGTCTCCCTTTCGATGATTTCCTCGGCAAGGGGGACAAGACGAGGGTCGCCCAAAGAGGCGACATGCTCCGGACGGACGATGACGGGGACAAAGAAATTTCGGCCGCGGTCCTTGAACCAATGCCCGGTGGGGACCTGCTTGAGCACAAAGGCCACGCCCATGGGCGCTTCTTGTTCGCCCATTATCAGGTGAAGTTTCCGGTGCGCCCCCTGGTCGACAAAGGGTGTCTCGGCGGCCTTGTCTTGCAACACAGTCGTTCCCGGAGGCTGCATGGATGCGGGGGGCAGGGCCCATTCATGACGGGCCTGTTTGACTAGCCCCCAGTGCAAGATCAGGGGTCCGGAGACATTGGTGATGAGCCTGACGTGATAACGATCGTCCACTTGGCTCACGGAAACCGCAAGCTGCCTGTCCTTGTCAAGACGATACACGTGTTCGTGGCAGATCTTTTCCGATTGCATCTCCTTCTTGATCTCCTCGGTGACAGAACCCCCCGGGTTTTCCGGTCTCGGAATCTTGACTTGGTAATTCCGGCCATCGTTGTTGTCCCAGCGATCCTCGTCGGGGAAAACCAGTGCAAAATCGATGAACGGAACGTCCACGGACCGATGCAGCTTGATGATGATTTGGGTATGACCATCTTGTCCCAAAAAAGGGGTTTGAACCGCCCCATGGTCAAAGGGTCGGGTCCCTGCAGGCCAGATGGATCTCGGAGGCATCTGCCAGGCTGGGGCGCGACGATGCTTGAGCCCCCAGTGCAACAGGCAGTTTTCACCCTTTTTCATCCGAAGGGAAATCTCCACCCCATCGGCTTTGATCCGTTTTTCCACGAGGAGCACGCCGCCGCTTCTTGTGACTATTTTTTCAGTCATGAGGAATCCTTCATCGCACCCTTTTCGTACCGCGTCAAGACATTGAGCATAATCATCAACTTAGCAACATGCAAGAAATTTAATGCTCATGAATCCTGGCACCAGGGCGGATAGAAAGAGCCATCGATGGCCATGATTCCTCTCATAATCCGAAACCTCAGCCTCACCGGAAATTCCAGGCTATTCTTTTGCTACAAAGTGGCATTTTTCTGTCACTGGCTCACCTTATTTGCTCAATCTCTCGGCTCCATGATTCTGTACCCGGTTCGGATAACCACGGACAACTATTTACAAATCAGCCAAAAAGCACGTAAGTGTTTTGCTTGGCACGCTTTTTTCATTTGACACCTGGGTATCAGGTCCCTATATTCTAAGGAAAGAAAATATGCGGGGATCACCAGGAGGTTCATATGTGTAAATGTTGTTCAGGTGGGAAGCATGCCAGCAAGTACAAACAGTTTGAGTTTCTCCATGACCATACCCACAGCCATGAAGGCGTGACCCACAGCCATGAACCGGGCCATGAACATCATCACACAAACCTGGAGAGCCCGGAGGGAGTGGGCTCCCACGGACATGGCGAGGAACAACAAACCCAAGAAAAATAGAAAACGCCTGAGAAGTGGACCCGTCAGGGTCATCGACAAGGTTTCGCAAACCTGGTGTAAAAACGATAGCCATGAAGGCTTCTGCAGTGAGACCTAGCGAGCATTCATGGCTTTTTTCTTGGTACGGGCTGGTGCTCAGGGGGTGATACGATGTGTGAGGCCGATGCCTATCTTCTAAAGGACGGCAAGGAAGAGCTTTTCTTGGAGGCCCTGGATACCGTGGAGCCTGAAAACGGGAACCTTCGCCTTACGACCATATTCGGCGAGCAGAAGTTCATTAAAGGCAGAATCAGTCGCCTGGCGCTGGTGGACCATAAAGTCATCATTGAGCCGACAGAGTAATAGGGTCGCCGTTACTCTATCCTTCCCCATTTCAGGAACGCAGCAAGGTCTGTATCCTGGCGGATACCCAAACGCGTCAGAGAAAAATCGTACTTCACCGGATCCTCCGGGGCCAATGCCCTGAAGCCCTCCGTAATCTCCAGTGCGGTGGCCATGTTTGCCTGCTTCCGTGTTGTCAGGCCCAGGTACAGACAAATTCTGTGCATGTGGGTGTCCACCGGCACGATCAGCTTTGATGCAGGCACGTTCTCCCATCCCCCGGGATCCACATCGTCTCGGCGCACCATCCACCGCAGGAAAAGATTGAGTCGTTTGCACGCGCTGCCTCTCACGGGCGAAGGCACCAGGTGATCCAAGCGGCCATTCGCTTTGCCGCTCAGTTCCCTTGCAAAGGCACAAAGGGCTGGGAGGACGGTCTCGTCATCATTTTTGACGCCGGCTGAAAAACACTCACCGAGAGAGCCGTGACACCCAAGTATCTGCTTGATGCCAACCAGCATGGCGCAAAGCTTTTCGGCCGTCGTGAAGCGGTGCTTAAAGCCCGCAAAGGTCTTGAGAATCCTTTCAGGAGAAGTGTGCTTCAAGAAGAAGGACGGCGACGGCGGCATGCGTTCAAGCACAAAAGAAACGCTCTTTAGAATCTGAGCCACCCGGCCATAGGCCAGGGATGAGGCAACCAGAGCGGCCACTTCACGGTCACCCGGGTCCTCGTATTGGTACAGGAATTGGATCGGGTCCGGTTGAACAAACCCGCGCTGATTATATTGACGATAAAGGGCCTCAAGTCTGCCCTTGCTAATTCTTGGTCGCTTGTCCATTTTCTTCCACTCCATCCGGATGCACCTTTATGTCTCCGAACCTCACGCTTGCCACCTTCTCACGATCCCCGGCAGACAAGGGTGTGAGCATATGTATCGACTCGGCCTTTACATCCCATGTTTGAAGGATGCCCAGTGCTATAACATACCCCATTGCATCGCAGAGGCCCAATAGCACATTCTGCTCCTTCTTTGACGCTATGTTTCTTTCCCGGTCGTGTCCGTACCGTGATAGATCCATCAGTGACACCGGCAGCTTCATGGTCTTGGCGTCTTTGAAATACGCCCTGTATTTCTCTTCCCTTAAGCCCCTTCTCGCCTCAAGGCTCCTCTTCTGCGCATCATCGGATACCGGCAGGCGTGTGATGGGCACCGAGTGGCGCCTTTTGAGGTCCGTGAGCAGGGATTCAATTTCCGAAGATTCCTGCAGGGCCAGTATATATTGGGGAGCCACTACATCCACCTTGCTAAGCTTCAATTCGGCACCTGCAGTTCCCAGGATAAGGCCGCTGGTGTTAATGATGACGCCCTCAGCACCCCCATGCCGTGCCTTGTCTGATAGCAATTTTGTCCCATGGACAACCTCTGAAATGTGACCGACAGGAGAAGTCGCCCCGATAAACCGCATATAATCCGGTTGCAAGGTATCAAGCCCATCAGGAGGCTTTCTATAAAGGCTCATACCGATGGTTGTGGGTGGGCCCAAATGGGTTTGTCCCACATCACAGTCGATGAGGGCCACCGTCCGATGACCATGGGTGAGACAATGAACCAGATACCTTGAAAGGGTGCTTTTGCCCGAACCGGGTACTCCGATCACCAGGACAATCCCGGCTTGCCCGGAGATCCTCTCTGCCGCTCCTTCCCACGCAGGAGAAATGCTGATGTCTTTCACTAGCGGAGATGTCCGTGGCCTGTTGTCCATGGTCCGTTGGGTCCGTGCCCTGCCCATTTGACTCAGACGATAATACCACAACGTTAGTGAGAAGTTAAAAGGCACATGTTGGGCATGGCGTGTTTCAAGTTTTCACCAGCATCCCCTCTTTTCCTTTCTGTTACTTGAAAAAGTGCTGGTTCCATTATAATTAACTTGCTTTGAAAGGAAGCAACACATGAAATTCCCATCGTTTACCCTGCCCCAAGCTCTAGTCATCGTTGCGCTGACAGTTATTGTTGTCCGTTTGGGGGAGAAAACGAGAGACCTTAGTCGGTCTCCGATACGCTTATCCATAAGCAATGCATTGAGAATAATGGAGATCACCGGATGCAAACAAAAGAAATCTCTTTGAATCTCGCCGATATTCTTCGCAAGGTGATAAACGAGGCAAAAGTATTTAGGTACGATGGAAAAGAGCCGGAGGGGACAGTTCTCGCTGCCTATATGCAGGGAAAATCTCTACCAGAGGAAGAACTGGCACAGGCAGAATCGTGCATGCGTTCACTCATGCTCAAGATATACCTCAAGTCCAAGGAATCTTTGGTTATCCCAGAGCCACTAAGGTTGGCTGGGAAGTATCTCGAAGAACTTCCTGAGTGGGGCGTTACATTAGGCTTTGAGGATTTTTATGCTTGCCAGTTCGTGGATAGGCTCAATGATATAGTACGCCGAGCGAAAAAAGTCAGAGATCTGTTTGCTGAGAAGCAACCCTCTGAAAACGTGAGAAGACTCTGTCAGGAAGCCTACCAATCATACCTTTACGGATATCACTCCGCCTCAGTCGCATTGATCAGAAGCATTTTGGAAGCGGTTTTGAGGGATCGACTAGGGGACGACATCGGCGGAGTGTCTAAATTGAACGACACAGCTCTCGACAAAGGACTCTATCCAAAAAGAATCCATCATAAGGTTAAACAGATCAACTACCTGGCAAACATATCCATCCACGAGCCTACGGAATCAAACATTCCTACAGAGCACACAAATCTCAAGTTACTGGGGCTTGCTCAGGAAGTCTTGCAAGTACTGTTTCAATGAACTGTATGAACAACGATCGGATTCAGGGAACGTTGATGAGAAGTTGAAAGGCGTATGTTGCGCATGGTGTGTTTCAAGTTTTCATCAGTGTTCCCCTCCTTCCTCCTTATGGGCTCGAGTCAACGGAGCCAGTGGGGGAAAGGTTTCAACAAAAGTCAAAAGTATGTTGGGACATTAAGAAAGACTGGAGGGAGTATGGCAAGAGCTGCTTGGGCAGGCAATCTATGGTTTTAGCGACATCCGACCGTTGCCTGTTCAATTGTAAAGATCAAAGGTTTGAACTCGCGCCTGTATTTCAGCGATTCAGATCAAGACCTCAGTGCCTCTGCGGGCTCTGTGAGAGACGCCATGCTTCCCATTTCTCCGTTTCCCCTGTCTCCTCCTCCCGCCCTTTACCTTCCGCCTTCAACCTTTCACCCGTGCACTGTATAGTTTTTACACACCTTTTTAGGTCCTTTTTCCCAAAAACTGTAGCCTTTCGTTACACCTGCTCCCTAGGCAATTGTAATCCTTGACAAAATCGAGACTACCTGCTAGGCAACATCAGGACCAGTTAGACCGTTGATTTTCATCCACCTGCTGTAATGTCCTGAAGCGTAGTTCCCATCTGCATGAGATGGGTTTTTGATACCTTAAGTATTCTTGCTGGGGGTAAGGCATGAACTGAACACTCGAAAGCCCATCTTTTTTAGAAGGATGGGCTTTTGACTTTTTGGGGATCAGGACGTGCCCGAAGGGCAAGACATGAATCAGGGCGACAGGTCGTCGCCATGATGGTCTGTGTATGTTTGTGGAAAAGATAGTAAAAAGGCGAGCGGGTTTACAAATACTCAATAGGATCCTATGTCCCCAAAGTTTCCATCCCAGGTAGTCATGAAGAAAGGGACTCCAAAAGACAGAAGATCATTGGTTCCTGCTGAGCGGCTCGAAACAGCCATCCTGCTCATTCGCGGTCAGAAAGTCATGCTGGACCGTGACCTGGCTGAGCTTTATGGGGTGGAGACAAAGGTGCTCAAGCAGGCCGTGAACAGGAACATCGATCGATTTCCCCCTGACTTCATGTTTGTGCTCACGCGAGAAGAGTTTTCAAACTTGAGGTCACAAATTGTGACCTCAAGTTCATCCCAATGGGGTGGGCCTCGTTACAAACCTATGGTGTTCACCGAACAAGGTGTTGCCATGCTCTCCAGCGTCTTGCGAAGCAAACGCGCCGTACAGGTGAACATCGAGATTATGAGAGCCTTTGTCCGTCTGCGGCAGATGTTATCGGCCCACAAGGACCTGGGACGGAAGCTGGCTGCACTTGAAAAGAAATATGACGACCAGTTCAAGATCGTGTTTGAGGCCATCGCTGAACTCATGACACCGCCTGAAAAACCTCCCAGGAAGATTGGCTTTGAGGTGAAAGAGGGGCGGGCTAAATACGGTAAGGGCTCGAAGAGGAAGCACGCTTGACGTCGTAAGTTCAGGGGGCAGAAGAAAGTTATGCAAGCTCTGCACGAATGTCCCCCAAATCCGAACGTCCCCCAAATCTTTGTTTGCGACGACAGATCGCACCGCCAATGATGGCCTTTCAGGAAACCAGCGTGGAATTGTTGGCATTGAATCTTTGTCCCGATTCTGATAGAGTACTTATGCCATGAACAAAGCAAGGGCAGCCGAGCTGCTTGAATTGAGCGTTTCTGAGAGGATTCAGCTTGTGGAGGACGTCTGGGACAGCATCGCTGCCGTACCAGATGCCGTTCCTCTCACAGAGCCACAGAAGGAAGAGCTGGATCGGCGCCTTGATTCATATCACCAAAATCCCGATGCTGGGTCGCCTTGGGAATTCGTGAGGGAAAGAATACAAAAGAGGGCATGAAAAGGCCTCTCATCATCCGCCCAGAGGCCGAGTTCGATTTGGCTGAGGCGTATGGTTGGTATGAAACACAAGTTCCCGGCTTGGGTTCCCAGTTCCTTTTGAGCATAGATGCCGCTTTGTCCTCCATTCAACGCACCCCTGAGTTGTATCCTGTCATACACAAGAATGTCCGCCGCAGCCTGATTCGCCGTTTTCCGTACGGCGTCTTTTATGTGGCTGAACAGGACAGAATTGTCGTACTCGCAGTCTTGCATGCGCGCAGAGATCCACAGAGTTGGAAGGATCGGGTGTAACCCATCACCCTAAGGCAAGGCATCTTTGTCTGCGGTGCCATCCGGAATGCCTGCTTGCCCCCAAGTTGTAATGGCGATGCAAGCAGTTGCGCTGGCGCGTTGATTTAAATCTGCCCGAAGGGCACGATGGGTGATATCTGGCCAGATCGGCCAGATGTCAGTCTGCGCATGTCTGCGTGGGTCTGTGGCAAAAAAAGAAGATTGGCTTTGAGGTGAAAGAGGGGCGGACTAAATATGGAAAGGGCTCCAAGAGGAAGGGGGCCTGACATCGCATGGGGGCAGAGAAAAGTTATGCACGCTCTGCACGAACGTCCCCTAAATCTTTGACAAGCTCTAGTCATCGTTGCGCTGACAGTTATTGTTGTCCGTTTGGGGGAGAAAACGAGAGACCTTAGTCGGTCTCCGATACGCTTATCCATAAGCAATGCATTGAGAATAATGGAGATCACCGGATGCAAACAAAAGAAATCTCTTTGAATCTCGCCGATATTCTTCGCAAGGTGATAAACGAGGCAAAAGTATTTAGGTACGATGGAAAAGAGCCGGAGGGGACAGTTCTCGCTGCCTATATGCAGGGAAAATCTCTACCAGAGGAAGAACTGGCACAGGCAGAATCGTGCATGCGTTCACTCATGCTCAAGATATACCTCAAGTCCAAGGAATCTTTGGTTATCCCAGAGCCACTAAGGTTGGCTGGGAAGTATCTCGAAGAACTTCCTGAGTGGGGCGTTACATTAGGCTTTGAGGATTTTTATGCTTGCCAGTTCGTGGATAGGCTCAATGATATAGTACGCCGAGCGAAAAAAGTCAGAGATCTGTTTGCTGAGAAGCAACCCTCTGAAAACGTGAGAAGACTCTGTCAGGAAGCCTACCAATCATACCTTTACGGATATCACTCCGCCTCAGTCGCATTGATCAGAAGCATTTTGGAAGCGGTTTTGAGGGATCGACTAGGGGACGACATCGGCGGAGTGTCTAAATTGAACGACACAGCTCTCGACAAAGGACTCTATCCAAAAAGAATCCATCATAAGGTTAAACAGATCAACTACCTGGCAAACATATCCATCCACGAGCCTACGGAATCAAACATTCCTACAGAGCACACAAATCTCAAGTTACTGGGGCTTGCTCAGGAAGTCTTGCAAGTACTGTTTCAATGAACTGTATGAACAACGATCTGATTTAGGGAACGTTGATGAGAAGTTGAAAGGCGTATATTGCGCATAGAGTGTGTCAAGTTTTTACCCGCGTCCCTTCTTTTCTGCCTGTTGAGGCAGGGGCTGAGGTTAAGAGGAGGAGACAAAAGGCCCTGCGCGATTCTTGGGCCTTTTGTCTCCTGGAAACATCTGGGCTATTGTTGCTGGGCTAGTTTCTTGTAAATCGAAGTGATTTGATACAACGACGAATAACAGGCTTTGCTCTTGCCCATGGTATTCGGATTAGAATTAGCTATGTCCATATAAACGGACTTAGCTGATTTCACTAACTCCTCCTCTGTGAACGCTGGTGGAGGGTCAATTTTCCACCCATCGTCAGTCTCTTTTGCAAAGGCCGACAAGGAGGCCAGTACTGGGAAGACGATACCGTCAGGCACGCTCTTGATCTCTCGTCCGTCCCTCTCAATAGAACGAAGCCTTGTCCCAGCGAAACCTTGGTGTGACTTCCATGTTTCATACAAGTCATATGCTTGGGCAGCAATGTCCAAATAGAATTGATAAAGTCTACGATACTTCTTATGTTCCGGGTCAGACAAATCTTTTGCTTTCCTGTAGACTTCCTGGAAGTCTCTCAGGCACTTTGTTTTTTGGCTATAAGAATAGACCTTCTTCATCTCCCCGGCTTTAGGCGACAATTCCTCAGGGATCAAGGCTGTGATCACCTGCAGAAGGCGTTCGGTTTTGATATAGTCCTCCGAAAGCTTCGTCTCAGATTTCTTCAGCTTGGTACCCGGATGTTCGCCTTGGAAGCTTTTCTCCAACTCATCGAGTTGGCCGAGCCGTCCGGCTATGGAGATCGTCATAACATCGTTTTGGAAATTCCTTGCAATGGAGACCTCAGCAATCAATTCATCATTATCCGTGACTATGATTTCGAATTTGACATGTGGTTCAAAAGCACCTTCGGCAAACTCCTCTTTATGCTTCTCGAAGAAGTCCTTGATAACACCCTTCGTTTGGGAGCCGTTTATGATGCTGGGCCGTGTTAGCTCCAAGCGTTTCTGGGGCTCATTGATCTCACAGGACCGGGCCACGATAGTCACTCCGCTATTCAAAACGGAGAAGTTGTCGGAATGGTTTTCAAGAGTGTCCTTGATTGCCCGATGAACTTGTGTCGGGACACGTCTCTTTTTGCCCTCGGCCTCAACGAGGTAATCCCTAACATTTTCATCTGTTGAAAGGCTGATTATCGCAGATATTGGAGCATGTCCGATGTAAACCTTACGCCCATTCTCCAAATCTTCAGGGCAACTGATATGTCGAACGTTGTAAAAGGGAAAAAGATAAACTTCAGGATTCTTTGGAGTTCGTATTCGGGTGCTTTTTACAGGTGTCCGTGTAGGTACAGATTTTTGTTTCTTCATGACTTAATACCTCCATAATGTGCAGTTAGGACCATCCATTCTAAGGCCACCAGCAGCTTGCCGGGGCAGGATGAATCAACTCATGGTAAAACGGCAATTCTAATCCACGTTGTTCTTGGAGTCAGGGAAAAGATGCCGGTGTTTGGGAAATAGGTATGCGTATGGGAGAAGACCACTGGGCGGTTTTGTTCATCTCATGTTTCCTTTTCAGTTAAGACCATCCATTCTAAAGGCCACCAACAGCTTGCCGGGGCAGGATGAATCAACTAAAAAAAGTATACTCAACAGGCCATCTAGTGTCAAGCCTTTTTGGGAGAATTTGAGGGACGCCCTTTAGTTTTGCAGTTTCGGTCTCAGAGACGATGTGTTCGTCTGGGAATGGTCTTGCGTGTTCATTCCGACTAAAGCCCGTCCTTTTATCCTACCAGCGTTAAGTCCTGTCGAACCACAGTCTTCCGTATACTCAAATCACCTGCCACCCGAAATGCATACTATAGTCTGTAGATTTACGGCTTCCATTTGGGGAGAATAGAAAACCTAAGGGAACTTTATGCCGGAGAAGAATGCCGAATACTATGTGCTCGTTGTATGGAACGATATTTCTCCCGATCTTCTAGGACCTTTTCCAGACGAACGGCAAAGGGATGCACGGGCACGCCAGCTAAAGGCGGAGTATGGGGATGAGCACGGAATATTTGCCCTTGAGGTGGATTCGGAGGGCCGACCAACGGTAAGCTCATATTTAGCAATGTTTTTTGAGGATGGGGGGGAAAGGAAGCCAGAGCTATCTTCCTGACATAATTAAGCTTCTTGGTTGTTTCGTGCCAGGTCCTAGTTAAATAGGCTTCGCATTCAATAGGAGAATCTTGACATGAGACATTAAGGTTGGTTGCAAGCGCTGAATACTTTGGCACTACGGATGTGCCAGAGAATTCTATCTCTTCCTTGAGTGGAACAACTGGGGTCAAACCTAAACTATTGACTGAGTGGAGTTGCCCATGTCGTGAGCCGTATAGGGGTTGGCTGGTAACCATAGATTTGTAACAGCACATCAATTGGACACGAGATGGTACCGATAGTTTTCTGTAGGTTTGAGGGGATGTCCATGATTTTATGCTTTTCTTTGGACGGCGGGATTAGAGGAAAGGCGTAGGGGATAGGGAGCAAGGGGGTACGATGGAAGGGATAGGGCTCAAGGTATGAGGGGCGAGCAGTGTAATGTCACTCTTCAGCTAGGCGCGAAAGGGTATCAACGAAATCAGACACCTGGGGTATCCATGGTGCAACAGCATCGTGATCAAAAGAGACAAAGTCCACGTAGTCACCCTCTTGCCTGGCCTCAAACAGCTGATTGTAGAGCTTCCCGAGTTCTTTGCTCACCTTGCCGGGTTTGACCCAGCGTTGGTTGAAAAGGGCCTTTACGCCGCTGTGTTTGCCTGACCCAAGGTCCTCTTTCGCCAGCAAAGCAGTGACTGCGTAGAAGCAGGCATAATAGAGGCGATTGGCACACGTGTTCCAATGCGCTTCTTGTTTCATCAGCAGGGCCTCTTCAAATGCTTCACGAGCCCGTTTCAGTCGGTACTGGATCAGATCTGCCTGGGCACCCTCGGTCACAACATGACCCCTTCTTCTTCCACTATCCGTTTGAACGGAAAAACCGCGTATTGCGGAGAATGCCATTCTGCCCGCGTTCTTATGATGCTGCTCAAGACAGTATCAGTTTCGAGCTCCAGATCGTATAGGCGATCCCTTATTGTTGTGATCATTTCTCGATCCAGCGGCCTATCCACAAGTATGAGAAAATCCCAATCTGAAAATTCGTCCGCCTCCCCCCGCCCATGAGAGCCGTATAGGACAATGTCAGCCTCTGGAACGATGGAGAGGACTTCTTGTCGAACGCGCTTGAGAAGAGCGTCGGCTCCCGGTGATCTCTTCTGCCACTTATCATATGTCTCCATTGGGAATACCTCCCGAATGAATCAGAGTGGCCTGTATGGTGTGGAAGGCCGCCATTTCATCCACAAAAATGGTTACAACCGCTCCGTGGCGTTCCAGCAGTTCGTAGGCAATCTCATCTACCTGGTCTTCCAACTCCACGGAGTCACCTCCAACCTTTTCAGGACGTCCTTAATCCGTTCCTTCTTTCGCAAGACGTTGCAGATATTTGGCAGCATGTCGATGGACTTTAACTTCACTCATCAGATAGAAGCCAGATCCACATAAGCCTCTTTATTGCCGCTGTCTCGGTCCTTCTTGGCCTGACGAAGCTGCTTGATAGTTTCGTCATCAAGATCCCACCCGAGGAGTTCTTCTATCTTTCTGTAATCATCCAATGGGATAATAACCTCTTTGGGGTTGCCCTCTTCATCTACAATGTATCTTTTGTTGATATTCATCGTTAAAACCCCCGATTTTTATATAAATTAAGTCTAAGGTAAGATCCTTTGAAGATCAAGGGGATATTGCGGTTAGACACACAAAGGCCTTTTCTTTTAATCCCGCTATGCAGGAAAGAGGTTTGCGGGGAGCCCCTTGGGCGGGAACTGCCCGGGAACTGGCGGGATAAGATAACGTTCGTGCAGAAATTGCTTGGCTACCGTGGCCGAACACGAATCAGACTGGTCGCGTCAAAGGGGGCCATTCGGGACATCCTATGATTTTATGCTTTTCTTTGGGCGAAAGGAATGAGAAGAGAGGCGTAGGGATATTTAGATGCAGTCGTCGTCGATTATCGAGATTATCATTAGACTTGGAGGGTTTCAAATGAATAGCCGCAGAAGACCTACCCATCCCGGAGAAGTCTTACGGGAGGACGTTATCAAGCCTCTGGGTTTGACTGTAACGGAAGCTGCAAAACGCTTGGGAGTGACACGAAAGACCTTGTCAGCGTTAATCAATTGTAAAGCATCTATGAGCCCAGAGATGGCGGTCAGGATAAGTAAGGCAACAAGAACGTCGCCTGAAAGCTGGTTATACATGCAGGCAAAATTGGATCTCTGGCTTGCCCAGCAAAAGCCTCCTGAGGTTGAAGGGTTTGGAAAGGTGGCCGTCGCCTGATGGTCACGTGTTTTAGGTTTTACGTTTTAGGTGGAGGGGATGAGGAGCTAGGCGCAAGGCGAGACACGGACGTTCGTGCAGAAATTGCATTGCGCACCTTCCCCGAACACGAATCAGACTGGTTGCGTCAAAGGAACCGAGTGGGGGCGATTTGATTGATATATTCGAAGAATCAATAACTTGGCTTGGTCCGACCCGACCCTCGACCCTGACAAAGGTTGCCGTCAGTGGTCTCCACAAGCCTTGTCCTAAATCCACCGCCAAAAAATCGAAGAACCAATAATATTTATTCAATTTCATTAAGGTAGTTGAAATGGACTCGACAAAAATTTTCACCCAGACTGTGCGTCGTTTGTACTGTTTTTTCTTCGATATTTTGGCCCTGCTGGGTCTGCCGATTTCACCGGATCTTCTTTGTTGGTAGGTACTCGAAGTAATATAGTACGACTTCGCACCCACCGCCGCGAATATCCGGCAAACTCGGCAGACGGTGGACCTAGGGTTGTTGCCCTGACCGGCTTGCTCCCCGCAAGCCCCGTCCTTTAGGACGGGGTCGAGGGAAGCTATACAAAAACTGTTTTTCTTCCTTACCGGGAAGCCCCGCCCTTCACGGCGCGAGAGGCTTCACTTGACCATTCAAGCCCTCTGTGTGAAAGTCTACCATTAAGAAAAGCGGATCATCTCCCGATTAGTTGT
>CAZCXI010000023.1:0-11535 GCA_964502635.1 uncultured Desulfobacterales bacterium | reverse complement strand
CCCTCTGTGTGAAAGTCTACCATTAAGAAAAGCGGATCATCTCCCGATTAGTTGTAGTTAATTAAGGCGAAATAAACGGGTTATCTACCAACTGAGCAGCCGTAATCCCAGGGGGTACAAGGGGTCAAGGATTCAAGGGTTCGAGTCCAATGCTAAAGAATTACAAAGATTTGAAAGTCTGGAAAAAGTCATACGAACTCTGCTTAGAGATACATAGCAGAAGTCGAAAGAATGCTAAAAGCGCTGATAAAGTCTTTGGAAAACAAACCCTTGAATCCTTGATCCCTGGAACCCTTGGACCCTCTTCTCCAACTAAATTGGAGAAGAACCAAAAAGGCTGGTAATGAAAAAGGAGAAGACGCGATGAACGCCTCTGCGATTGGCGGTCCTATTCTCGTGGTGGAAGACGATAAGAGGACTGCCTCCTTGGTAAAACTCTACTTGGAGAGAGAAGGCTTTGAGACCATTCTCGCCTATGATGGCCGGCAAGCCCTGGAGCTGGTTCAGCGTCACAGGCCGATTTTCATAATCCTCGATTTGATGCTTCCAGTCGTGGATGGATGGGATGTGTGCAGGGAGATCAGAAAGTCATTCGATGTTCCCATTATCATGCTCACCGCTCGCGGAGAAGAAGTGGATCGTGTCTCGGGACTGACATTAGGGGCAGATGATTATGTGGTAAAGCCATTCAGTCCTCGTGAACTCGTCGCACGCGTCAAGGCTGTTCTCAGGAGAGGACGTCTGAAATCCAGCAAAGAAAAACGGATTTTGTCACACAGGGATCTCGTTCTGGATCCGGAAAAGCGCAAGGTGTACCTGAACGATCGCCCGGTTCAGCTTACACCTCACGAGTATAAGCTCCTTCATGCCCTCATGGTTTCGCCTGGGAAGGTGTTTACCCGTGCTGAGCTCTTGGACCGTCTCTATCCCAGTGGCGAAGAGGTGATCGACCGCGTCGTTGATGTGCATATCGGCAAACTCCGGCAGAAGATCGAACAGGACCCATCCAATCCTCGATTTATCCTGACTGTCAGGGGGATAGGCTACCAATTTGAAGAAAGCAGCGGTTCATGAAAAGGACTAAGGTGTGAGAAGTCGTCTCATTTGGAAGTTGCTCGGTATCCATATTCTGATTATCGGCGTGGTCATCGTGATCGTCTGGCTATCCGTTGACTACCTTGCCGCCGGCTACTTCACGACCTTGATGGAGAAATACCACATCTCACCAACATCGAGTCATGAAATGTTCGTGAGCGCTGTTCATCGCTATCTCATCTGGGCCAGTCTTGGGGCTTTGGTTCTGGCTGCTGGTTTCAGCTTCTTGCTCATGAAAAGGATTTTGAATCCACTCACCCAGATGACTGCGATCACGGGCAAAATCGCATCCGGCGACTATTCTGCCGGCATCCCGGTGAAATCTCAAGATGAGGTTGGCCAATTGGCCCTGGCATTCAACAGGATGTCAGAAAGCCTTCGTCACATCGAGCAACTTCGCAAGACCATGATGATCGATGTAGCCCACGAACTCCGGACGCCGCTAACCAACATAACAGGATACCTCGAAGCTTTAACTGATGGTGTCGTCAAGCCATCGAAGGAGACCTTTGAGTTGCTCCAAGAGGAAACATTCCGACTGGTTCAGTTAGTGGAAGACATCCTTCGGTTGGCCAAAGCCGATGCGGCCAAGGTAAACATTCAAAAAGTGGAGATTCAAATTGTCGACCTCATCGCACGGACGCTTGACTCATTTCGTTCCCAACTTGAAGCCAAAGAGATTACGGTTGAGACCGATTTCGCTGACCGCGATATGAAGGTCCGGGCTGATCCGCAACAATTGTCACAGATCATGCGGAACCTGTTGCAGAACGCCTGCCAGTATACAAACTCAGGTGGAACGGTCGTGATCTCCACTGAATCTATGCCGGGGGCGATCAGGGTCATTTTTACCAACACCGGCGGGGAGCTGGCCGAACAAGATCTTCCCTTTATTTTCGAGCGTTTTTACCGGGGCGAAAAATCCCGCTCGCGCGAGCACGGCGGCGCCGGCATCGGCCTGGCCATCGTCAAGGAACTGGTCGAGGCCCACGGCGGCTCTGTCGGCGCCGAACTCGGCGGCGGCCAAACCCGAATCCGGTTCGACCTTCCAATCGATCAATAACACTTCCGCCACAAAATCTTTACCCAATCTTTACATATCTTTTATAGCTTCTTTAACCTGCTGTCTTATTATTCTTATAAGAAAGAAACGGACGCTGGTTTCTTTGGGCCGGATGTGTATGGTATCAACCCAAGTGCAGAACGTTGGAGGTGTCTCATGAAAACCCTAAGTATCGCTATCGCCGCTATGGTGTTGCTTCTTCTGGTCAGCTACCAGATCAGAGGCATGGATGAAAAAATGGAGGAACAGATGAAAGATAATCCCACAAAGACCCAGACGGCGGTTTTTGCCGGTGGTTGTTTCTGGTGCACGGAATCGGATTTCGAGAAAGTCGACGGTGTTATCGAGGCCATATCGGGATACACCGGCGGTCACGTTACCAACCCCAGCTACAAACAGGTTTCAAAAGGCGTTACCGGCCATGTGGAGGCTGTAAAGGTCGTTTACGACGCGGCCAAGGTCACCTACGAGAAGCTGCTCGAGGTATTCTGGCACCACGTGGATCCCACGGATGGAGGTGGTCAGTTCGTGGACCGGGGGACCCAATACCGGAGTGTCATTTTCTATGCCAACGATCAGGAGCGCCGTTTGGCAGAGGCCTCCAAGAAAACATTGGCGGCATCGGGTCCTTTCGACAAGCCGATCGCAACCGATATCCTTCCGCTGGGCACTTTCTACCCAGCCGAGGACTACCACCAGGATTACTACAAAAAAAATCCAATCCGCTACCGCTGGTATCGTCACGGCTCCGGCCGGGACAAGTTCCTGAAAAAAGTATGGGCAAATATGAAAACCGACATGAAGAAAAACAAGAACGCGCAACTAATGCCCCCAAAAAGTCCCATGGACACGATGGAGGAGAAAGAGGCAAACGACATGGGGTCGGAAATGAAAACCAACAGCAAGTACACCCGTCCTGACGACAAGGAACTGCGCCGGCGGTTGACCGCCATGCAGTACAAGGTTACCCAGCAGGACGGTACCGAGCCGGCCTTCAAAAACGAATACTGGAATAACCATGAGGCGGGCATCTACGTGGACATTGTCACAGGCGAGCCGCTCTTCAGCTCCAGAGACAAGTTCGACTCCGGAACGGGCTGGCCGAGTTTTACTCAGCCTTTGGAGCCTGATAATATCGTAGAAAAATCGGACCGCGGCTTTTTCATGACGCGCACCGAAGTGCGCAGCAAGCACGGCGACTCGCATCTGGGCCATGTTTTCAACGACGGACCCAAGCCCACGGGCCTACGCTACTGCATCAATTCAGCCGCCCTGCGATTCGTCCCCAAGGCGGCCTTGCAGCGGGAGGGCTACGAGAAATACCGGACGTTGTTCGAGTGAAGAGAATCGGCTAGAGATAGGGCACGTTCGTGCAGAAATTGCTTGGCGCAAGAAAGCTTTGAGGAACTGGGGCCGCCTGGAACAGGTGGTTGGTCATGACCATTTTACGATGTGTGTTATTTTGGTCGATATTTGGCGTCGTGAAGAGAGGGAGGGCCAGGGGGAAGATAGTGCCTTCAATCGTCTGCCGTATTTATGAGGTCTGGATGACTGCCGATTATGATGCCAGTCCTTTTCGGATCTCACGTTGCATGGATTCCACGGCAGCAACAGGATCCTTTGCTTTGCTGATAGGGCGACCGACAACCACATAATCAGCCCCGTTTATGATGGCATCTTGAGCCGTCACAATCCGTTTTTGATCGTCTTCGGGGATTTCGATGTTCTGGCCCGGCCTGATGCCGGGAGTCACGATGAGAAAGTTGTCACCCAAGGCGTCTCTCAGGCGGGGTGCTTCAAGGCCGGAAGAAACAATGCCGTCGCACCCAAGACTCAAGGCACGTTTGGCTCGAACAAGAACCAAATCTTCGATGGTTCCGGAAAGGCCCATTTCCTTCATGTCTTCTTCGCCAAAGCTGGTCAGTACAGTGACAGCGAGTATCTTGATACCATTTCTTTCTCTAACCGCTGCCCGGAGGATCGGGTCATTCCCATGGGGACGGCGGAGGGGACGCTGGTGATGGCGGAGGGGACGCTGGTGAAACGTTGACGTATAGGAAGCGGGACGTCCTTCAGTTTGAAAGTTTTGAAGGTAAAAGGGGGACGAAGTAAGTTGAAAAGCCCGCCCCTCGTAGAGACATAGGCATTCACGTACTCACTGCATACTGCCTACCCAGTAGGATCCAACCTTCATCTTTCATATAACAACCCCCCCTAAGTCTGGGATATTCGAGGTTATCCTTGTTTCTGCGAAAAAGGGCAGTCCTACCCACGCCGTAGAGTCAGGATCTCGTCTGTGTGCCCTGCCTGCGTTAAGTCCTCTCGAACAACGATCCGCCGTGTAACCAATCAGCAGCCAACTGGAATGCATACTATAGTCTGTAGATTTTTGGCCCACATCAGACTATCTTCCGGTTGGCCAAAGCATTGAAGTTCAGCTGTTCAGAAATGTTCATCCATAAACGCAACCTTAATACATTTCGCGGTTAAAACGTTTGAACCGGGAAGACAGACTGTTTGACAGGGGGAATGTCATGGCTGAAAGGAATGCCCATTACTATTTGCTCATTGTGTGGGGTGACGTTTGCCCAGATCTTGAAGGATCTTTTGTAGATGAACTTCAGCGGGATGAGCATGCGCGTCGGCTCAAAGCAAAATACGGAGATGAGCATGGAATGTTTGCTCTTGAGGTAGATCCGAAGGGCCAACCAACAGTGAGTTCATATTCGGCTATGTTCTTTGAGGATATGACAGGGGGAAGGCCAAGGGTTTGATTCGGGGTCTATGACGGAGGATCAGGTTTACATTCTGGACAGAATATTGGATTTGTTCTTAAGGGTTGATCTTGAGCGGCTTTTCGCCGAGTCGTTCTACTCCAGATTCAACTTCAACTGCATCTTCGCTCTGAGTTTAGTCTTCAGTTTATCAACGAAAGCGTCCTTAGCTGGAATGTTCGGATTATTCCGAAAAGCTTTAAACAGATTGTCTATAGTGGACGATTCGATTCTTGTCTGAAATAGAGTATATTTACCCTTCTCACTTCTCAGGTCATATATGGCAAAGACAGTTGTATGCTTTTTTCTATACCCCATTCCATTGAGGTTATAACGATCCAGAAGGTTCTGATAGACTGGTTCTTGCACTACCCAATATATCTTGTGACCCCATTTTTCTAGGACAATGCCCTTGTTCAGAATTTGGGTGAATGAGCGCTTCCAGATATCAGCCATGTTCAGCCCGAATGCGTAGGACTTCCCTTTGATATCTTTCCCCCCAAGATAATCTTTGAGTGCTTGAACCAACTTGCCTGTGCTGGTCGTCTGTCCTGTCTGAAATTCTATGATGACGAAATCCTCAATGTTGCTGCTAAGCGGCTTGTGTTTCACCATCACGAAATCAAAATTTCCGGTACCGGCAAGGCCAACCTCACTAAAAAGCAATAGATTATCCCTTGTCTTGAAATGGTGGTCTGCAATGTCCTTAAAGACAGTGTTGTCTTGCAGAAACCTTCGGGGAGATAACGCTATAACTTGATTGCCATACTGTACAGAGCACACTCCCATAGGATATCGAACGAGACGGCTTTGTTTATTGCATTTCTCATTTACAAAAGGGCACCAATACCTCCTGCGGGCTGCTTTAGCTTCTGCTGATCTTGCCGCCAGCGGATACCCAAATACTTCAGCGGGATGTTTTGCCACCACTGTTTCCTCCAAGCAAGTGTTGCCACTCTTTGCGCATACTTTTTTCATTTATGTTTGAGGCCAGAAACCAGCCTAACGCTGTTCCACAGTCACGGCAAAATAAATAGCTATCTGTGGTGTCAATTTTACGAGGTTTGGACCATTTACGAGATTTTTCCCTAACTGTCTTTGGTCTCAGAACCAGAATAGCATCGTGTTTGAGAGACTTAAGACCAAGGATATGCACAGAAACTGGATTTTCAGAAAACACTATGTAGCGGTTCACCAACAAAAATTCCGCCCTTTTCAAAGAGAGAGCTAGTTCGGCCCATGCCTCGGGACGCCAGTGATGGAACGTAAAGATGAGCCGGCCACCCTCTTTCTTAAGAGCCCGGCAGCACATCTTCCAAATATCTGCCAGCACCTCACCATATTTGCGACCGCCGGAAACGGTCCCCTCCGATACCGCTGAGGCAAGCGGATCGTAATACCAATCCGCTTCTCGAGGCAAAAATAGACGGAGCCAGACTCGAAAGAACTTGGATAAATCGCTGTATTGGACACTATCATAGTAAGGGGGATCGGTAACCACATAATCAACGGTGTTTTCGGGAATATTAAGGGCGGACGCATCGCCTTGGAGTATTAAGACCTTGCGTTCTCCAGCAGTCAGAGCCTTCCAGTTGGATACTGGTTCTCCCCCGTCAATCTCGCCAATAATGGGAACTTTTACACGCCGGTCACCTACGATGCGGGCCTCAATCGGCTGAACGGCCCACTCCCCCGCTCTTATGATACGGTCGTTGAAGAGCCGGTTCAGTGTCCCCGATGTATTGCCAGAAAACACCATATTGTTTTCCAACGCCGTGTAAGGAAATGAATAGGCGTGGTGAGAAAACACATGACGGATAGCGCCGGGACGACGAATGTCACGGCCCTTGTAGCCGCAGAGAAGCGAATTAAACTCCAAGGACGTGGAGATTAACAGTGACATCCACAAACGGTCCTCATCGGATAGCTGTGATAAGAAATCCAATGAAATGCCTAGATAGAGCAGCTGGCGCGCTGTGAACAACTCTTGGAAGGTGGTGATGCCTCGTCGAAGGAGATCATCAGATTTGGGTCCTTGGGGAACACGAAAATCCTGAAAGTCGCCGAAGTTGAGTTGTTGAGCCAAAGCGCTGGCCTGAGCCAGAAGCTCCAGATCATTTTGAGCTATTGATTTGAAAAAGCCCCCATGTTTGCGACACATTCCAACAATGACCAGGGGAACGTAACGCTCTGAAAATAGATCATTCAGAATGTCGGTAAATGGTGCGTGACACTTTTCGCAACGCTTTGTGCCTTTTACCATTAAAGGCCTGTTCACCCGGCTTTGGCACTTATGTTTCGTGGCACTGAATACATCTCGGCATCTGTGACAGATGTATACGTCATGGTCATTACCCCGCCGCAAAAGAGAATCGTCAACGAAGAGTACTTCCCTACAGGAACATTTTCTACGCAATCCATACAACACGAATTGAGTTTCAGCGTTTTTCTCACAAGTCGGGCAGGTGGTTGTATAGAAGGGGGCAAGTTTGCTTCTCAATGCATTGAGAAACTTGTCGAAGATAAGCTTCTTGTGGCGCAAGGGCGATAGAGTGAAACCGGCTTTTGTTTGAAGAACAGGAATTGGATCAATGTCGATGCCTATAACGTTTGCTCCCATCCGGACTGCTTCATGAAGGGTCGTGCCACCACCTATCATCGGGTCCAGAATGATTCTGCCTTCCAAGCCACCTGCTTCATAAAAATTCCGCTTGCCCGAATCATCTACAAGCTGCTTAAGAATATGACGAAACGTAGTACCAGAACGACGAGCCCACCATTTGTGCAAATAGGTATTGGGCCGATACAGGTGCTTGTTATATGATTCAAGGGTTGCTAGCTCGTTTGCTGCGTCTTCAGGAAAGGTCTTGTCGATAGGAATCTCTTCTGAGTATGACCTTTCAAGTTGGCTGGTGCGAAAGTTGAATCCTGTTTGAATTGGTACACGCATTGAATCTTGCCTGATGCTGTCAATAGGTGGATGGGTCCCAGGGAGAAAACGAAGAGACTTCTCGGGGCACTATAAGGGCCGGGGCAAAACTTGTAAACAAAAAACTCCCCCTCTAAAGCTTCTCTTTCATCGCCTTATTGACGGAGTTCCCGCCGGACTCCCCTTGGGCCAGTCTTTAATGATGAGGTCTGCATGACTGCCGATTATGATGCCAATCCTTTTCGGATCTCACGTTGCATGGATTCCACGACAGCAACAGGATCCTTTGCTTTGCTGATAGGGCGACCGACAACCACGTAATCGGCGCCGTTTATGATGGCATCTTGAGCCGTCACAATCCGTTTTTGATCGTCTTCGGGGATTTCGATGTTCTGGCCCGGCCTGATGCCGGGAGTCACGATGAGAAAGTTGTCACCCAAGGCGTCTCTCAGGCGGGGTGCTTCAAGGCCGGAAGAAACAATGCCGTCGCACCCAAGACTCAAGGCACGTTTGGCTCGAACAAGAACCAAATCTTCGATGGTTCCGGAAAGGCCCATTTCCCGCATGTCTTCCTCGGCAAAGCTGGTCAGTACGGTGACAGCGAGTATCTTGATGCCATTTCTTTCTCTAACCGCTGCCCGGAGGATCGGGTCATTGCCATGCACGGTGGTAAACGTGATGTTCCTATCTTTCAACTGCCGAAGCGCCAATTTGACGGTTTCTGGGACGTCAAAGAGCTTGAGGTCCACCATGACCTTGTGGCCGCGCTGCGTAATCATATCAATAACAGGGAACCACCCTGCCAGGAACAGTTGCAGGCCAACCTTGTAGAAACTTATGTGATCGCCTAAAAGATCAATCCATTTTTCTGCTTCTTCCTTGGAGCCTACGTCCAGGGCGAAGATGATACGTTCCTTGAGTGGAATATTCTTGTGCTTCATGGCGCTAATGCCCCCAAAATGTTCACGGAGTGAGTCAACCGACTTCTTGCGAACCCATCAAAATTGACATTAGTAAGCCTGTCCTAATGGGTTGGTAACGTTCAACAGTTGTGGCATCGTGTATTTCTGAATAAACAACTTCGGGATAGGGAGAATCGCTTCTCTTCGGCATCCAATGCCTTTAAGAAGCTATGCCATTCGTGTAGATGGCAATGGCTGTATGCCTACGTTCAGCGATTCTCCCTATCCCTTTAACTGCCTGCCAGAGGGGGGTGCCTAAATTCTTTAACGTTACCAATGAGTTGCGTCCTATCAAGCCAGTGCCTTTTCGCCCGTAGCCAGCGCTTCCAAACCCGCTTGGTCCGTGATGCTGATCCGAGGGCCATCCACCCGGATCAATCCCTGCTGCGTCATCCTGGCAAAGATCCGGGAAAGGGTCTCGGGAATCGTACCCAGAAGACTGGCAAGGTGGCCCTTTGAAATATCCAGATCAAAAGAGGTCCCCCCACCTTTTTCATCTGAAAGATATTGCAGGTAAGCAGCCAACCGCCCCGGCACCTCCTTTAAAGAAAGTTGTTCCACCTGAACGGTAAATTGACGCAGCCTCATGGAAAGTAAGGCGAGCATATTCAAGGCCAGGGACGGGTTTTCACCGATCAAGGCCGTGAAGGCATCCCTGGGAAAGAAGAAAAGGCGACTTTCGGCAATCGCCTCGGCATGGGCTGGAAAATTTCGGCCGGCAAAGACCGGCACCTCGCCAAAGGGCTCGCCTGGGCCAAAAATGTGCAGAATCTGCTCTTTTCCTTCGACAGAGAGTTTAAAGATCCTGACCAGGCCATCGATAACCACGTAGAAACCCGTGCCCTTATCGCCTTCTGAAAAGACGGTTTGTCCTTTCCTGAAATGCTTGTTCACCACGATGCGTGTCAGGTCTTCCAGTTGAGCCCTGGGAAGGCCTTCAAAAAGGGGGATATCGGAGAGGATCTCCGGGGCGTTGCTCATCGTCTGTCACCCATCACTGGAAGATGTCACCCCTAATCTATGTAGATTGTCCCTGGCAAACGCTATGGTCGGATCGAGTTCCAAGGCAAACCGGTAATAACGAATGGCCTGCTCTTTATCGCCCATATCCCGGTAGTTGGAAGCGATATTGGCATAATCAATGGCAGAGCCGGGGTCTAAACGGAGCAGCTTCTGGAAGCATTCGATGGCCCTTTGATGCTCTTTCAACTTGAAGTGACAAAAAC
The DNA here is from genome assembly GCA_964502635.1 of uncultured Desulfobacterales bacterium. GTDB lineage: Bacteria > Desulfobacterota > Desulfobacteria > Desulfobacterales. The sequence continues at coordinate 1,486 of CAZCXI010000023.1, read as the reverse complement.
CCATCAGGTTGTAAATATCGGTCCTCTCATTATCGTGGTCTTCTGCCTTTTCAAGGACTCGGACGGCCTGCCGGTATCGACCCAGATCTTTCAAACAGACGCCCATATAGGAGTAAATGCTGGGGATGTCTTCCTCGTTTGGACCCAGCGACAAGGCCTCCTCAAGACAGATTAAGGCCCTGGACAGCTCATTTATTGAAAGATAGCATGATCCCAAGAAAAATTTCACGTAGTATTTTGCCGGCATCAGGGCATCCACCTTTTTCAGTTCAGAGATGGCCCACGCTGGGTCGGTGCTTTCTGCCATCAACTTCGCCGAGAACATGGCCACGCTGGTTCCTGTGGCCCGCTCTCGAAAATGGGCGCCCGGTATGACCGTGTAAAAGGCCGGGATTTGAAGCGCGGTATGGGTTACATCAACAACAATGACTTCCATACCGATTTGGGACAAGGAAGACACACAGTTTTCCACCTCCACCTTGATGTTATCATGGGAAAGATCCGGCAGTGTCGTGATGTCCACCCGTCTGCCGGCATGGGTCACGAAGTCCGCCTCGTCAATCGTCCTGAATTTGGGCAGGCCGCTGGCCACGTAATTGGAGGATGTATTAAAATCTCCGGCCAGCTGGGCCACTTCCGTCAAGGCTCGGCTTAAGGCCTTCTGGGGGTCGGGTGTGGTCCCGGCAGTCCACACGATTTCGCTTTGTTCCGGAAAAGTGGACGGATCATACGCCAGCACGCCCACACTGGGAATGCCGGTGTCCAGGGAAAAGTCAGAAACAAACAATTTGACGCCAATTTTTTCATACTTACCGATCATCTCCAGGACCAGTGGATCGGTAACCGATGCTGTATTGATGGAAGGGACCTTGACTTTGTTGCGGCTGATGATCGATGACACATGCCTTTCCACAACCTCGCATATGCCTTGGCTGAGCGCTTCCTCCACGCAGTTGCCTGCTGATGGGCCATTGAATGCATTGATGGCAAAAAACCAGTCAAAGGGAAGAAGGACCTCTTCCTGTCGGGTCATATTGTAAGCCCTGGTCCATTTCAGGGGGAGCCTGTTGAAAATCTCCCGGGCCTTGTCCAGGTCATCAGAATCGTCGTGCACGGATAGGGCAATCGCCTCAAAAGGCAGCGTGTGATCCTTCACGTTTGGGTATGTTTCGACAAAGAAGTTCTCAGGATTCTTCATAAAACTGAAAAAGCTGAATCTTTCAGCCAGCTCCATGACGGCGCTCGCCTCTGACTGCTTGGGGGTGCCCCCTTTTCCCATCTGTTTCTTTGTACCTATGATGTGGCGAGCATCCCGGCCGCACAGGCTAAAATAGACGGGGATGCCCAACCTGCCGCTGTCAATTCTCATGGTTCTTTCCAGGATGTCCAGATCCACCTCTTTCAGTTTTTCCTTAAACCTTCGCACGGTCTCTTCCGGTGTTAGGACCTTGTCCTGATCCAACGTAAAACGCTTGAAGGCATCTTT
>CAZCXI010000022.1:0-40538 GCA_964502635.1 uncultured Desulfobacterales bacterium | reverse complement strand
TTTTGCCAAAAAATAGCTCCTCGCCTCTCATCTCAGACTCGCTAGCCTTCTTTTTGTCGAGCTTTCCGTATATGTTCAGCTTCGGTGCTGGAGGGAAATCCAGCAGTTCTTGAAACTCAGCCATGAAATGGACCTGGCTCGCTCGTTCCAACACGTTCACCCCTTTCTTTGTGGCGATTACCGGATCACCATCAAAGTAGGCTGCCCGTTGCTCAAATTCTGTGAAGTCTTCCACAGTCTTCAAGGCCCGTTGGGAACCAAACAAGCGCTGAATGTTCACGCCTCTTAGGGACGGCGTATCCAGACCGTGCCTGAATTCTTGAGGGCGGATGTCGCCAACCAGATGGGTCGCAGCATTCGTGTGCCCGTTTAAGTGGCAGTCGAAGCATGTGACGCCTCTGCTGGGGAGTTCAGAACGGCGGTCTTCGGTCTGATTGAACTGCTGTTGCGGGAAAGGGGTCAGGAGCAGCCTCAAACCCTCTATCTGCTTGGGATTGAGGATGCCATTGAACAATTCATAATAGTTCATCATGGTGACGACTTTGCCCTGAGATACGTCTCCGAGGTCGGGACGGGTAGTCAGGTAGATGGGCGGAGGAAACTCGGGCAGAAAATGATCCGGCAAGTCGTAATCCAGATCAAATCGTGTGAGGTCACGCCCTTCTTGTTTCTTGATCTCGTCAATATGGAACTTGGGAAAGACCATGCCCCCTTCCCTGTGGTTCGGATGGGGCAGAGGTAGGAACCCTATGGGCCATAGGTCCTCTTTTCGAATCTCTTCGGGAGTCATGTTCGCCAGTTTTTCCCAGGTCATGCCCTTAGGCAGTTTGGCCCGGACCCCTTCCTGGACTGCCTTCCCTCCAGACATGGTCACGCCCTTGGCGGGTCTGTTGCTCAAGTCGTATCGTTCTTTGAGCAGATCCATCTGGCGTTTCATGACTTCTGGCTTGGCAGCCTTCATACGAGCCATGGTCTTGGCAAAGGGTTCTTTGATGTCCACGGGCATATAGCTGCTCTGTACCATCTCCTGGGCGTAGACCGCCCCTATTGTGGCCACGAACGCACAAAGCGCTCCTTATAACCACCCACCTGACCTTCATCGATTGCTGTCTCATTTCTTGTCCTCCTTTCTGTTCGGGTTAATGTGTAACAATCCCTGGCATTACATGCTATTTGTCCTACTGGCGAAGTCAAATCCGTCGCGTGCTCTTCATAGTCCACCTCCGGCGTTTCTGTTTGGGATGTTATTTCCGACGTTGTGGCATGTCTTTTGGTCAGAATCGGATTGCATGCTCATGGCACTCCAAGAGCCGTGACTCCAGTAAAACCAAGTTTAGATTAGCTTTGAGCGATCCGTCCTGACAATAAGGTGAAGACTGTATTTTGTGAGAAAGAAGCATGTATTTTATGGGTAAATGTACGGTATGCAGAAAATGGATTCCATACAGCCCCAAGCACCGGTCACAGCTACAAGATCAGGAACGCGTTCCGCCAGAAAGAAGGAGGGTATGAGGGCAGCTCTGTGCCGTAAGCAAGTGACGAGAGGCAACCACACAACATCTTGAGGTCAACTTGGGGAGGTTAGATCATCAATACCTTGCTAAAACCTATATTTTCACTATGTTACATATCTCATCCGCCAATCACAGCATGAAGAGGGTGGGATGAAATTGGGGTTGCTATTGTTGGAACGAGCACAGGCATGCATGGCTTTGATGGTCATCTGTCGGCTTGGATACGCATGGAGCCTTTTTTTCTGATAACTTCAGGGACCAAGTCAAAAAGGTCGGTAGTGAGGCAATAGGAGAAGTCAAGCTCCTGTCCGAGGCGCCTGAGGCGCTGAGCCCCCTTGCCTTGCATGATTTCGTTCTTCATGGCATGAAAATCCTGGGGCATTCCTTCCAGCATTCCCTTCAGATACTTCGCACAGAGCTCATCTTCCGGGGCCTTTTGGATGCCGTCAGTGCCCATGGCAAGGCAGGTCACAAGTGGTGGGTTGACTTTATTAAGCATGCCTGCCAGCGCCCTTGCGTTTCCAAAGCTTCCCACCAGAATCCTTTCAGCATGCTCTGCTCGGATGATCCCCTGAGTGCCGGCAGACGTGGTAAAAACCACCTCTTTGCCTTTAAGGTCCATGCCGGAGGCCTCGTGTGGGGAATTCCCCATGTCAAAGCCGGCTACCTTGATACCCCCGCGTTCTCCTGCAAGCAGGCATTCAGGACGTTTCTCTTTCAGGGTGAAGGCCTCCTGAACGGTTGCCACCGGTATGATGGAGGCGGCCCCTCTGGAAAACAGCATCAGGATGGTATTACTCGCCCTGAAGACGTCTATCGTCACCACGATCCCAAGGGCCGTTTCAGCGCCTGTCAAACAACTGTGTATCACCGTCTTCATCGCCCCGTATCACAGGAGTCCCTTCTCCTTGAGAAAAGTCATGGCCCTATGGCTGATGGTGGTCGCATGGCTGATGGCGCGTGAGAGATTGTCCATGGCGCCGTGTGGGACTCTTGAATCCACCATGACTAAACCACTGTCAAGTTCTTCGCGAATGTGAGCCCATTCTTCTTGGGGTGAGATCTTGTGTCCCAGCCCGATGTCCCTGTACAAAGACCTCAAAAACGCGGAAAAGACTTTACTCGCACCAGGCTGTTCATTCTCGGAAAGCCCCTCAATCACCATAGCCAACTGTGTACCTGTGATGAGGCTTGCTTTCACTCTTTCTCCCACCATAAAAGCAAGGATGGCTTCTTTTTCCGTCATGTGCCCTCCCCTTCTCATGGACTTCGGAGGTTGGCAAGATCCTTCTCAGCCCGACGTACCTCCGCCACAAAGGCCTTTACTTTTTCGCGGTCCTTCTTGAACCGAATATATCCGCCGTTACCGGCGTCGGCGTTCGTTTTTGTACAGCTGTCTGCACCAAAAGGTCTGACAGCCATCACTCCCTCATAAACATTTTCCGGTGACAGGCCGCCAGCCAACACTACAGGGGTTGTGCTTGATTCTACCAGCCTTCTGGCTGCGCGCCAGTCACACACGCACCCTGTAATGCCAAGGTATCCTTCCACGGGCTCCTTGCCAAGCCACGTGTCGATTAAGAAGTAGTCGCTCACGGCCCCAAAACGTTCGGCAATGTCCAATGTCGGAATCCTGTGGCTGTTGTCCTGGGCTGGAATCGGCACAGAGCGCATCAGTTCCATGCTCGGGAATCGCTCTTTTACGCGGTACTGGAGATCAACAAGGGCCTGGCACGGCATCATGTGACCGTTGTCATGAGTCAGAGACTCGCAAAGATGTAGAATGTCCGGCTGATAATACTCGATGGTCCTAAGCAGGACACCTTCGGTATTGAACAGGGGAATTAGGCTATGCTTGATTCCAGCGCCATTTGACACACGGATAGCCTCCTTGATGGCGGGCACTTTCCAGTTTTCCTCCGAAAGGATGACGCTTCCGATGCGGTCTACACCGAGTTCAATAACGGCCTCGGCCTCCCGGGGATCTTGTATTTCGTAGAGCTGAACAGCTACTCTCATCCAGGCGGTCCTTATGGAATTCTATCGCCACTTGCCCGGCAAATGCAGATGCAGGGGAAAAATGACCTGGCCACACCACCGGTCTAATACTCAGGTCCGTTTGCGTGTCCTCTCGAGGGAGGGGTGAAACTTGCCTCGAACCCCGCCGGTCTTCTTGCTGGCCTTCTTTTGCTTGTCGTAATCTTCGTCCCTCAGAATCTTGCGGTGAACGTCTTTCATCCTGGCCCGTTGTGTCTGTTCCAACTGTTTCTCTTCCTGGACCCATCTCTCCTTTTTGACCTTTTCCGTCTTCTCTTTCCCGAGTTTGATTTTGTCAAGCTCTCTGGAAATCTCCGGTCTTAACAAAGACTCCGTCTTGTCTTTCTTCTTTGACATAACACACCTCTACTTTGTCAGATTTTAATCGGTCCACGCTTCCTTGTGCTGTTGCTGAATCTGTCGTGTTCGAGTTTTCCGTCCTGACCTGTCCAGCCAGGCCCGAAACATTTCTGAATAGCCCCTTGTCCGTGGGTCCTTACGCAGTTGTTCCGCCCTGTATTTCATTTTCAGAGACCAGTTCGGATATTCACCGGTGGTCCCAGGAAGATTTTGCTGGTTAGCGTCCTTAAACAGGTCCTCCTGGCTCAACACAAAGAGCTTACAAGGCGTCGTGGCAAGAAAGCCCACCACGGCATCTTGAATCTCCCCTGTCACCTCGGCATGGATCTTTGGATCTCTGGTACCGTCTTGGGCAAGAAAGCCCAACTCGTGTAACAGTCCTAACAGCTTTGCCTTGTCCGTCTCTCTTTCAGCAGCAGCCTCGGTTACAGCTTGTGGGTTGTGAAACATACCTGCCTTCTTGCGAGCTTCCATGTCCTCGTGAGTCCAGAACCCGGCCAGCGTGGGTAGATCGTGAGTTGCAACCGTCACCAAGGCCAATTCAGGATAATCCTGAGGCCTGATGAAATTCTGGTGATCATCTTTTTCAAAATAGAGGAGTCTATATGAAAAAATATTGGCCTCACTCAGTTTTTGCCGCACGTAGGGCGGTACCGTACCGAGGTCTTCCCCGATGATAACCACCCGGTTTCGAACACTCTCCAGCGCGAGGATGCTGAGCAAGTCTTCAAAAGGTTGAGACACATAGGCGCCTTGGCTTGGTGGCTCACCTTCAGGTATGCAGTAAAGGTGAAAAAATCTCATGACGTGATCGATTCGTAAGGCGCCCCCAAAGGCGCAGTTTTTCCGAATTTCTTTGACAAACAAATCATAGCCGTTCTCTCGAAACTTTTCCATCCTTGGCGGAGGAAAACCCCAGTCCTGCCCATGTTGTGAGAAGGCGTCCGGGGGGGCTCCCACCCGGGCCGCGGGCATGAAACAATCCTGATAGGCCCAGAAATCAGCGCCGAAGCGATCGACTGCCAAGGCCAGGTCATGGTACAGGCCTATACACATCCCTCGGCTCCTTGCATAGTCCTGGACCCGGGAAAGTTGTTTTTCCAATTGCCATTGAACGTATTGATAAAACAGGACCTCTTCCTGGTGGTCCTGTCTGAATCGTCGAACGGCCCCGGTGTCAGGGCGGTGGTATTCTGTGGGCCATTGCGGCCAGGTCCAGGCCTCGGGATTTCGGGAGCGTATGGTGGCATCCAAAGCGCAAAAGGTGGCAAAGTTTTCAAGCAGCTCGCCCTCTCTTTGGATGTAGGCCTCCAGTTCCCTCTTCCGGCTGGTCTTTTCCCCTGGCCTATTCCAATGATTCTTGAGAAATGTGCGGAAGATCTGCCTCAAGACCCTCTCTTTTAGTGCCGCCACGCGCTCGTATTGAACCTTTTTCGATGCCCCTAGCGCGCCGAGTAGCTTCTGGGTGGCTTCTGCCTCGACCATGGCCCGGACCTCTTGACAATCCCCATAATCCTCCATGACAGGAATATCCAGGTAGATGAAATTACGATAATACCGGCTAATCGGCAGATAAGGGCTGGTATTAAAAGGACGACGGTTAAAGGTGGCATGGAGGGGATTTAGACCAATGATACCCCCGTGGAGGTCCTCTGCCACCCAGTCAATGATCTCTTTCAGATCTCCAAAGTCACCAACACCCCAGTTCTTCGCTGAACGGACCCCATAGAGACTGAAGGCCACACCGGCCGTGCGCCCGTCCCCCTGTAACACCGGCGGGATATAGGCCTTATCAGGACACGCCATAACAATGGTCGTCTGCGACACACGGTGCTCCCCCATGGTCAGTGAAAGACGGAACCGGTAATAGCCGAGGGCCTGAAGGTGGGGAAAGGGTATGCCCCACCGATGACAAGGTACGCCCTCATCCTGCCCAGTCGTAGAGCAAGACAAGTCCTTCTGAGTGTAAGAAAGGCGCTGAGTCATACCCTGCTCATCGGTGATGGCCAGACAGACCTCCAGGTCCACGGGCCCTGCTCCTGGCGTGCCGGCGGGTATTTGAAAGGAAAACTCTTTCGGCGGGTCAGACAGCTTGACAACAAGCGTGGGTTCAGTAAGAGACGAACCCCTGCGGTTGGATTTCGCGTGCCATGCCTCCCTGGCCTGCTTCGGGGTGTCAACGATGACCCCCATGGCCTTGAGGATCTTCTTCTTGGTTTCAAGCGGAGTCGGGTGGATGCGACCCCAGTTGTCTGTGTATTGCGGCTCTATGCCACAGGAAAGAGCCAACTTTTCGATGATCGCTTCTTCAGACAATAGCTCCCCTTGCATTGTGGTACGATACACATGATCTACGGTGCGGGCTCCGGGTCGAGCTGAACCAATCAATTGTCAAAGAGGTCAGCTGTTGAAAAAACATCAACTTTTACTTACGATAATTTATTCAATCTATCTAACTTTCGTCATTTTCGCTAAATACTGTCGACTGTCGACTCCCTGGTCGCGCGTCCTCGTCGGTTTGATATGCTTCCCACATGCTGCGCATTTCCCCAGGGGAAACAGACTCCAGGGTGCGACCCTGTTTCCTCAGCCGTTCCTCAACAAGCTTGAAGTGTGTCACGAACCTTGAGATGGTCCGCATCAGGGCGGTCTCGGGATGGGTCCCTGCGAGTTGGCTAAGATGGGCCACGTTGAAAAGTAGATTCCCCAATTGTTCCGGCGCGTTCTGCTGATCGTCCCCTGTCAGGGCAGCCTTGAGCTCAGCCAAGGTCTCTTCCATCTTCATCAGGACACTGGCGGCATCGCCCCAGTCGAGGCCCACCCTTGAAGCCCGTTCTGCCAATCGGTAGGCCCGTATCAAAGCCGGGAGCTTCCCGGGGACTGAATCAAGGTAAGAGTCTCTCGTTACTTCTATGTCCCTGGCTTCCCCCATCTTGATCTCATGCCATTGCTCCCTGACTTCACTGGCACAAGATACCGTGGCCTCGCCGAACACATGGGGATGACGCCGAATCATCTTTTCGGTCACTGCCTCAACCACATGCGTCAGGTTGAAAGCCCCCATGTCTTCAAAAATTCCGGCCAGAAAAACAATGTGAAAAAGCAGGTCCCCCAGCTCCGCACAAACCTCCTCGTGCGTGCCGGACTCAATGGCCTGCAAAACCTCATAGGCCTCTTCTATTAGATAAATCTTAATTGTTTCAGGTGTTTGAGCCCGATCCCACGGACATCCGCTGGGGCCGCGAAGCCTCTGTACCAGGGCGACAAGCCGGTCAAAGGGGCTACCGGACAAGGCTATAACTTTTCCCACGATGCTCTCAAGGCCTTGATATTGTCGCGAAACTTTTCTTTCATTTCGCCGGGTACCACGGCAACCAGCTTTTCCGAAATCGCGCTCACGCGGGGCGCCAGGAGGGAGTCCTTGATGACAGAAGAGTTCTTGGGAAGAAACGTGGTCAGGGCAATCAACAAGACCGATATGATGAGAACCGCCTTGAATAAGGCAAAGGCCCCACCCAGAATGCGGTCTGCCCAGCCCAAAGCAGCGGCTTTTAACAGGTGTCTTAAGATCACTCCCACAAATCCTATCGCCAACAGCACTGTAATGAAGATGAGGAAAAAGCTGATGATATGCGAGTAGGATCTATTAGCAATCAGATCAGAAAGCCACCTCGCCAGTATGGGGTAGTAGACGTAAGCGGCATAAAAGCCTATGAAGACACCAAGAATAGAGGTGAGTTCCTTTATGATCCCCCTGAAGATTCCACGAATCAGACAGAATCCTACGATCAGGGCGGTAATGATATCGAGGGCATTCACGGATGTTGGCCTATTTACTGAACTTTCCGAGTATTGAGCCTCTAACAAATGGCCATATTCAAGTCAAGCCATTTCTGGACCGCCAGAAGCGCCGTCGCTGTTGATTGTTTGTTGTTGTTTGCAATGGCGCATGAACCTATGATATGTTTTTTAGGCTGTGAAAATGCACTCGACTCACAATGGCGTCAAACCCCTTGATCGCCCGAGCGCCAAGATGATATTTGAAGATAATCTCTTGGCAACGAACCTTTTTGGTGAGCACAATCAGCATCTCCAGCAAATCGCCCATAGTTTGGAGATAGAAATCCATGCCAGGGGTAACACGGTAAACATCTGTGGAGATGCTATTGGTACGGCGCTTGCCCAGAAGCTTCTGAAGGAGTTGTACGGTCTTCTTGAAGAAGGGTATCCCATTTATCCGAGCGATGTTGACTACGCCATTCGCATTCTGAGTCGTGATGATCGGGTCGGGCTCAAAGACATATTTTTGGATACGGTTTACATTACGTCCCAAAAGAGGCCGATCACGCCCAAGGGCCTGGCTCAAAAAGAATACATTGACGCTATCCGAAAACATGACATCGTCTTTAGTATCGGGCCGGCGGGCACTGGCAAGACGTATCTTGCCATGGCCATGGCTGTCTCCTTCCTGACAAAAGGGGATGTCAATCGCATCATCTTGACGCGCCCGGCTGTGGAGGCCGGAGAAAGCCTGGGCTTTCTGCCAGGAGACCTTTATGAAAAGGTCAATCCATACTTAAGACCACTCTATGACGCCCTGCACGACATGATGCGTTATGAAAAGGCGTCACAATTGATCCAGCAAGGTGCTATAGAAGTGGCACCGTTGGCGTTCATGAGGGGCCGCACACTCAACGATTCCTTTGTCATCCTCGACGAAGCCCAGAATACGACGTCAGAGCAAATGAAGATGTTTCTTACGCGGCTAGGCTTCAGTTCAAAAGCGGTTATTACTGGAGATGTTACACAGACCGACTTGCCTGACGGCAAGGTTTCAGGTCTCGTAGAAGCAAGAGATATTTTGAAAGGTGTGACGGCAATACGTTTCGTGCTTTTTTCAAAAAGGGACGTTGTCAGACACCAGTTGGTGCAGGACATTATCAAGGCATATGAGGATCTTGAGGAGAAAAAACGCTTAAGTCGTCCACAACAGCCCTAAGTATTGATGGAGTCGTAAAAAGTGCGCAAACAGACGGCGCAGTAAAAAGCGCCAAATGCAAGGCGCGTAAATCTTGAGGAGTGAGGCGTACATATCGTACGTCGCAATGACGAAAGATGAAGCGTAACGCGGCAGTTGGACTTTTTACGAAGCCGTCAATTATTTGATTTCATCAGGGCCTATGACGTAGAGAGAAGGCATGAGAAAGCAGAGCAGAGCATTTCTTGAATCCATCAATGAACAGGCCCATTTAGGTTGGTTTGTGTTGTTGGCAACAACGCTTGTCGTTGCGGTTTTGTTGTTTCCGGCTCTTTGGAGCAGCACACCCGGCTATTACATCGGTGATGTTGCCGAAAAAGACATTAAGTCGCCTAAAGACTTCTTAATGGAAGACAAGGAGGCGACTCAAAGCAAGCGCGAAGAGGCAGCGCGATCTGTCCTGACCGTTTACGATTTTGACGACGCCTTGGCGTCCATGCTGGGCGGGCGCATTAGCCTGGCCTTCGAGCATATGCGGACTTTGTCCCAAGCTCCTGTTGGCGGCAAAGTCGGCGCCGATGCTGACGGAATAAAGATCCAGACCCGCACCCTTTCACATCATGATTTGATCCAGAAAGAAAAGGATACCTTTGAAGAGTTGCTTGGCACCAAAGTCAGCACAGGAGCCTACAAAACCCTGGAGAAGGATAATTTCTCCGAATCTGCTTCACGACAAATTGCCGGACTGCTTGGCAGTGTGTGCGAAAATGGCATCGTGGTAAGTAAAGAACTTTTACGTCAGCAACAGCAAAACGGTATCATCGTTCGCAGGCTTTCTTCTAGGGAAGAGCATCATGCGAGTAACTTCGAACAGTTCTATAGCTTGGACGAGGCAAGAATTGCTTTAGCAAATACCGCCAGAACCCTCTTGAAAGATTTGGACTATCCTCTTCGTAATGTGATGATAGACTTGGCTCAACGCCTGGTCCAACCTAACTTGACCCTCAACAAAGGCGAAACCGAGGAACGGCGAAACAAAGCCGTTGAGGACGTAAAGGCCGTGTTGACTCAAATCAAGAAAGGAGAGATGCTCCTCCGGGAAGGGGAAAAGGTCTCCCCGCTGCACGTGGCCAGGCTGGATGCCCTTGAATCTGAAATGGGAGGAGAGGACCTATTTGCTATCAGTGCAGGGTTCATGCTCCTTGCCGTTGCCTTTCTTGTCATTTCCTTCACGACCCATTTCAAGACAGACACAAGCCCAACTCTGAAAAACAAGGATCTTCTCTTTCTGTGCATCATGCTGGTGATGCTGTTCGTCTTGAGTGAAGTCTCGGCCTTTTTGGTAAACGGAATTGCCAGAAATATCCCTTATTCTATAGAAGCCTCTTCAGCCTTTTACGCTATACCCGTAGCATCAGGCGCGATGACCGTGTGCCTGCTATTGGGCATGGAGGTGGCTCTGCCGTTTGCATTGGCCGCAGCGTTTATGACTGCGTTTCTCTTTGAGAATCGGTTCGAGATGTTCTTGTTTTTTGTTTTGAGCGGCATGGTGGGGGCGTACTCGGTACGCGACTGTGCAGAGAGGGGCACCTTGATCAAGGCCGGCTTAAAGGTGGGGCTGGTTAATGTCTTTGTCGTCACAGCCCTGCACATGTTCACGGGTTCTGCCTTTCAAGCAAACCTTGTTTGGGACTGGGCCTTCGGCCTCCTTGGAGGGGTGAGTTCCGGGATTCTGACCACGGGGTTCACGCCCGTGGTGGAGATGACCTTTGCCTATACGACAGGCATCAAACTCCTTGAACTGGCTAGCCTGGATCGGCCTATCCTGAGAAAACTCATGCTCGAAGCCCCCGGAACTTATCATCATTCTGTGATTGTAGGCAGCATGGGGGAGGCTGGCGCCGCCACCATTGGCGCCAGTCCCCTCCTCGCCAAGGTCAGCGGCTACTATCATGACATTGGCAAGATCAAAAAGCCCCTTTATTTTATCGAAAATCAAGAAGCGCGTAAGAATAGACACGACAAGTTGGCCCCATCCATGTCGAGCTTGATCCTCACCGCTCATGTCAGAGATGGGGTAGAAATAGCGAAGAGCGACAAGCTTGGAAAAGCAATTGTCGATATCATACAACAACACCATGGGACGAGTTTGATTACCTATTTTTACGAAAAGGCCAAGAAACTGAAGGGTGAGGGCGTCGTCAACGTGGAGCATTTCAGGTATCCAGGGCCCAAGCCCCAGACGAAAGAGGCCGGATTAGTGCTCCTGGCAGATTCGGTGGAAGCTGCATCAAGGACATTGGAGAATCCCACACCAGCAAGAATCAAGGGTTTGGTACGAAGGATCATCGACAACGCATTCTTGGACGGGCAGCTGGATGAAAGCGAGCTTACCCTAAAGGATCTTACTAGGATTACTGAAAGCTTTAACAAGATACTGAATGGCATCTATCATCATCGCATCGAGTATCCCAATGGTCAAGGTGCGGCCAAAACAGACAGGGCAACCAACAGAACGAATGGAGATTCTGATAGAAGACAGACAGGATCGTCTCAGCATCGACCACGACAAGGTGGAGAAGAAGGCGAAAGACATATTAAACGCCTTAGAATCTCCTGACGGGGAGTTATCCATCCTCATTGTAACCGATCAGGAAATGGCGGAGCTGAACAGGACGTATCTGAATCGGTCAGGCCCGACCAATGTCATGGCTTTTCCCATGCAGGAAGGTCCCTTTGGCGACGTCACCCCGACACTCTTGGGCGATGTAGTCATTTCTCTTGAAACCGCGGCCCGGGAAGCTCAGCAGGTAGGCATAACAACAGAATACAGGTTTGATCAGCTCTTGATTCACGGCATCTTGCACTTGTTCGGATTCGATCATGACAAGACAGCAGAAGGAGCAAGAGCCATGAGAATCAAGGAAGAAGAGTTGCTCACGTTATTGTGCCCGTCAGAAAGAGGATTCTGATAGAAGCGTTCTAAGATATTGGAGAGGTTGGCATCATGGCAGGTTTGGCTGTAAACGTCGATCATGTCGCCACGCTTAGGCAGGCGCGAAAAATAGATATTCCGGACCCGGTCACAGCGGCAGCCGTTGCCGAACTGGCCGGGGCTGATGGCATTGTGGTCCATCTCAGGGAAGATCGACGACATATCCAGGACCGAGATGTGCGAATTCTTCGGGAAACAGTCAAGACTAAACTGATCCTGGAAATGGCGGCCACACCGGAAATGATCGGCATTGCCATGGAAATCAAACCCGACATGGTGACATTGGTGCCGGAAAAGCGGGAGGAGTTGACCACCGAAGGCGGCCTCGACCTTCGTCTTCATAAAGATCTGGTTTCTGATGCCGTCCAGACCCTGCAAGGAGCGGGCGTTCCTGTCAGTATCTTTGTTGATCCCGACTTGGATCAGATCAAGCTTGCCCATCTGATCGATGCCAGCATGGTAGAAATCCATACTGGCACTTATTGTGATGCACCCACGCTCGGCAAACGCGCCGAGGCCTTCAAGAAGATAGTCAACAGCTTAAAACTCTCTCAAAAATTGAAGCTCGGGATCAATGCTGGTCATGGTCTTGGATATGAGACGATCAAGACCTTTAAAGGGCTTTCTGAAATCGACGAGTTCAGCATCGGCCACAGTATTATCGCCCGAGCCGTTATTGTGGGGCTGGAGCAGGCGGTGAAGCAAATGATTGCATTGATCAAAGAGCCGTGAAGATCGGTCACTGCAAATGGCTTAGCGGCGGTACGCCTGAGCACTTTCTAAAAGACACGGTTGAAGACCAGAGAACATCGCATTGTCGCGTCATCTGTTGATGAGACGCTTCGCATTGGAGCGTTGCTGGGTCGACACCTCACAAACGGGTCGGTTGTTAGCCTTCACGGCGAACTGGGCAGCGGCAAGACTTGTCTCACCCGGGGGATTGCACTGGGACTCAAGGTGCCGGAAGTTTTTTATGTGACCAGCCCCAGCTATGCCCTTATCAATGAATATCCCGGACGGCTTCTTCTTTTTCATGTGGATCTCTACCGTGTGCAGGATGTGGGCGAACTGGAAGAACTCGGGTTAGAGGATATTATGGGACGACAAGGGGTGACAGTCATTGAATGGGCGGACAAGTTGGTTGGCAATCTACCCGATGAACGACTCGCAGTCTCCATGTCGATTGTAGACGACCGAACCCGCGCACTCCGATTGACTGGATATGGACCGCGGGCCGTTGATTTGGTGAAAAGATGTCTGGAGCAGTTCCCATGGCACTGATCGTTCAGAAATATGGGGGGACTTCGGTTGCAGGTCTCGATGAAATCCGGAACGTGGCCGAGCGGATTGCCGGAGTCTATGGCGCCGGCAATGGGGTTGTGGTAGTGCTTTCAGCGATGGCCGGCGTTACAGACCGACTCATTCAACTGGCACAAGAAATCACGGATCATCCCCATAGACGTGAACTTGATGTTCTGCTCGCCACAGGTGAACAGACGACCGTGTCGTTATTGTGCATTACCTTGGAGTCGATGGGTTATCCGGCCACATCCCTACTGGGTCACCAGGCGGAGATTGTGACTGATCAGGCCTTCGGACAGGCGCGCATTGTCGGTATACACGCGCACCGAATCAAGGCGCTGCTGGACCAAAGAAAGATTGTTGCAGTTGCCGGTTTTCAGGGCAGAGACACCAAAGGCAATATTACGACACTTGGCCGGGGAGGCTCGGATACCTCGGCAGTGGCTTTAGCGGCCGCTCTAAAGGCCGACGTATGCGAAATTTATACGGATGTGGACGGCGTCTACACGACAGACCCTAACCTTTGCGAGACCGCACGAAAGCTGGATAGAATTTCCTATGACGAAATGCTCGAGATGGCCAGCCTGGGCGCCAAGGTACTGCAAATACGGGCAGTGGAGTTTGCCAAGAAATTTGACGTCCCGGTGCACGTCAGATCGTCTTTCAAGGAGGAGGAAGGCACCATGGTTGTTGAAGAAGAGGAGGACATGGAGCGAGTGGTGGTATCCGGTATCACGTACAGCAAGAACGAAGCACGCATCACCGTGACCAAAGTTCCGGATCAGCCTGGCGTAGCCTCCAAGATCTTTACCCCCATCGCAGCGGCCGGCATTGTTGTGGACATGATCATTCAGAACACACGAAAAGGCGGCCTGACTGATCTCACCTTCACGGTGCCCAAGGGCGACTATCCCACGGCCATGGCGATTCAGAAGGATGTAGCCGAGACCATTGGAGCAGAACAGGTCCTTGGCGACGAGCAGATCGCCAAGGTGTCAGTGATCGGTGTGGGCATGCGAAGCCATTCTGGTGTGGCCGCCAAGATGTTCACGGCTCTGGCAAATGAAAATATCAATATCGTCATGATCAGCACATCTGAAATAAAGATCTCTTGCGTCATCGAAGAGAAGTACACAGAATTGGCCGTGCGTGTCCTTCATGGCACCTTCGGGTTGGAGGACGCGCCAATGACTAATGAGAAGATTTAGCAGGGCGCAGCAGACCGTCTTACTGGCTATCAGCCTGGCTATCCTGCCCGCAAGTTTTTCCGGGCCACCGGATGGTCCCGTCTCCCCTTTCTCCAATTCCATAGCCCGGTGCCTCCAGCAATGGGCTGTTGAAGTCACCGGGGCTGTCCGTGCCCCCGGCATTTACACCTTCAGCCACTCTCCGACTGCAAGTCAAGCCATTGAGGAGGCAGGGGGTATACTCGCAAACCCTTCCATCTCTCACGTGAGTCAGTCTAACGCCCTGAAATCCGGCAGCCATATAGAATTAAGAGCATCCAGCTCGACTTCAGTGAAACTCCTCTTGTCCCGAATGGACGTCACCAAAAGGCTGGTGTTAGGTATCCCCGTTGACTTGAATCAAGCAGGCGTGGATGAGCTGGCCATTGTTCCCGGCATTAGTCACAGCCTGGCTCGACGTATCGTTGAATTCAGGGAATCACACGGGCCTTTCAGAGCCTGGACGGATCTGAGATGCGTGAAAGGCGTGGGGCCAAAAAGCGTCGACCGTTTTCGATCCTACCTAAGTCTAACCTATGAGAGAGCGGAACTTCCTGATGGTCTCTGCGTAGTCCGAAGTGCCAAAAATCGCCGAGCCTGCCACGAAGGCGTCCGCCCCTGCCTCTGACACGGAGCGGATGGTGTCCTGGTTTACGCCGCCATCGACCGCGATGAGCACATCTGAATTCTTGGAACGGACCAGGGACTTGAGGTCTCTAATCTTGGGAATGGCGCTGGAGATAAACGTTTGTCCCCCAAAACCCGGGTTTACGCTCATGACCAAAACGAGATCCACATCCTCCAAGACCCATTCCACGGCTGAAAGAGGCGTGGCTGGATTGAGCGCCACCCCTGCCTTGACACCCAGGCCTTTGATGGCTTGAATGGTCCGGTGCAGATGGTGGCAAGCCTCAGGATGAACCGTCAGATAGGTGCTTCCCGCCCTGGCAAACGCTTCAAGATAGGCGTCCGGATTTTCAATCATGAGGTGCACATCCATGGGAAGCTGTGTTACTCCCCTGACCGCTTCCGCCACCAGCGGACCAATAGTGATGTTGGGCACAAAATGACCGTCCATGACATCCACATGGATCCAATCAGCCCCGGCCGCCTCCACGGCCTTGACCTCTTCACCCAGCCTTGAGAAATCTGCGGACAATATGGACGGTGCTATGAGCTTCATGTTGCTCCTTTCAATGGTTTAACTGTCGTTTATCATCAAAGCTCCGTTATTTCAAACTCCGAAACGCGGGAGACGTCGGACATGGATGCAAAGGAATGACTCAAAACCGCCTTCCCGTCCTGGTACAGGAAAAATGTCACATCAGGGTCATAAGGAAGGAGAAGCCAGATGTCTTCTCCAGGAGGTTGAAAAATGTCATAAAGGTCATAGAGCATGCCAAAGGCATTGACACGAAGCCGAATATGCTTCTTCAAAAAGCCATCCGAGACATGATGCTGAAAGAGATAGAGCCCCTTATCAAACACGGTCGCGTTTTCTGACCGATTCACCGTCAAATCAACCAGACTTCCGGCAGTAACTGGGTAGCCGGAAGAAGGGTCCTGCTCGACCACCACACCCCTGGGCAGGTCTGTCCTTTCAACATAGCGTATTCGGCCCAGGTTGAGTTGAAAACGCTCCAAGATGAGAATGGCATCCTCCGGGGCCAGGCCGTCTAAATAGGGCATCTCAAATCTGACCGACCACCTCCCAAGGCTGACCAACAGATCAATGGCATCCCCCCGCTTGACGACACCGCCGGGAGACGGCGCCTGGCCGATGACCTCTCCTCTGACGGCCTGTTCACTGTGGGTTTTAGAGGCAACGCCGCCTGCCAGTCCATTCTCCTCCATGATAATCTCGGCTTCGCGGACATCCATGCCCACAAGATTGGGAACCACCACGGTTTGGGGCCCTTTGGATACCATGATCCTTACATCACGATCCCTCTTTACCTCGGCACCGGGTTCGGGTTCCTGACGTGCCACATGGTTCTTGGGGATGTCAGGCCTGTATTCAAACCCGGCCACCTTGATGTTGAGCCCCAGTCCGGTCAGAATCTCCAAGGCATAGACCACATCTTTTCCCACAAGGTCCGGCACCACCACGACATCTTCACTCCTGACGATGAGCCTTAAGGTCAGGTATCCCATCGCCCCCGCAACCACGAGAAAAAGGCCGATGAACACCCCTGTCTTGAAAATGGGTCTCACGCCACAACCCTCTTGAGCCGAACTGCAAAGAATCCGTCCATATCGTGCTTATGGGGCAGGCTCCTGAAGATACCCGAGCCGTCAAAGAGGCGCTCGTCGATCCCGGCAAGCCCGGTGGATGAGCAATCTATAACAAAATCACTCTGACTTTTCAAAAAATCTTCCACAACCCCCTCCCCTTCCTCCGGCTCGAGACTGCACACACAATAGACCAGGCAACCACCTCTCTTGACCCATGGGGCGAGTGCAGCCAGCAAATGCCGCTGTTTCCTCTGGAGCCTTGTGAGATCATCCTCCCGTTTTCCCCATTTGATGTCAGGATGCCTGCGCACCACACCAAGGCCGGAGCACGGGGCATCCAGCAAGATTCGGTCAAACGTGCCGGCGAGATCTTCACCAGCAGGCTCGCAAAGGTCGTGGTGCCAGGTGATGACGCTGGAGACACCAAGCCGTGTCATGGATGCGTCGAGGGACTGTAGTTTCCAGACCTGGCGATCCATAGCCTTTATGACGCCTGAGTTTTTCATGAGCTGGGCCACGTGTCCTGTCTTGCCTCCAAGGCCGGCACAGGCATCCAGGACCGTCTCTCCGGGTCTTGGCCCAAGGATGTAGCTGATCAATTGAGCCGCTTCGTCCTGCACCTGAAACCACCCTTGCTGAAAGGCAGGCATTTCAGCGATAGCCCTTTTCAGCCCCCTGAGGGCCAGCCCATCCGGGCAAGAGCCGGTTCGGGCAATGTCCTTGACATGGGCCGCCAAAGACCCAAGGAGCCTCTCCCGGGAGACCTTCAGCGTGTTCACGCGGACCGTCACGGGAGGGATCTGATTGTTCGTCTTGCAGAGCCGCCTTGTTTCCTCGATGCCCATGCGCTCCACCCAGCGTTTAACCATCCAGCGAGGGTGGGATTCTCGGATGGCGATGGCGGCCACCGGGTCATGTGGATCATCCGGCAGCTCCAGTTGCCTTGCCCGCCGCACGGCGGATCGTAGCACGGCATTCACAAACCGAACTACCCACACAGGGGCCTTCTCCTTGGCCAGTTCAACAGAGTCGTTTACCGCAGCGGACACGGGGATCCGGGAAAGAAAGAGAATTTGATACAGGCCCAGGCGGACAATGTCCAGAATCCGCGGATCCATCTTGTCAACGGGGGTCTTTGAAAGGCGGTGAATGACCCAGTCCAGGCGAGCCCGCCAGCGCAGCACGCCGAGTACGAGTTCCGTGGCCAAAGCCCGGTCGCGTTGTCTCAGGGGGTGCCTTTTTTCAAAGGCCTGTGTGAGCAGACGATCTAAGGTGACGTTCGAGTCGTTGAGGGAACTTAAGACGCAAAGGGCTATCCGTCTCGCAATGGCTGCCATGGCCGGGCTATCCCAGGATCGTGCCGGGCGGCACAGCGCAGCCTCTCAAGAATTCTTCAATCCCGAGGCGCTTTCCGGATTCAAGCTGGACCTCTTTCAGAGACAGGATGCCGCGGCCCGTTGCAACATTAAGGTCTCCGGGAAAGCCGGGTAACGCGGTCCCCGGCTTTCCCCGAGCCCCCTTCTGGACATAGTTGGCCTTGAATATCTTGAGTCTCTTACCCAGCAGGAAGGTGAAGGCGCCAGGCCATGGATTCATCCCACGAACAAAGGCGTCCAGGGATTTTGCTTCCTTGCTCCAGTCAACGCGGCCGTCTTCCTTTTTCAACAAAGGGGCGTAAGTCGCTTCGGACGGGTCCTGTGGGGTGCCCGCCACAAGCCCTGATGCGAGATGGTCCAATGTGTCAATCAGGAGTTCGACACCTGCCTGTGCAAGCCGGTCATGAAGCGTTTGAGCGGTGTCCCCCGGTCCAATGGGGACTTTGGCGGCAAGGAGGATATCGCCCGTGTCCATGCCCTCATCCATCCACATGGTGGTGACACCGGTTTCCTGATCGCCATTGATGATCGCCCACTGGATCGGAGCCGGCCCACGGTATGCGGGAAGCAGGGAGGCATGGATATTGATAGCGCCCAGCCGGGGAATGGCCAGAACTGACGCCGGCAGGATCTGGCCGTAGGCAACCACGACAAACACGTCCGGATTCAGGGCGATGATCTTTTCGAGGAACCGGGTCTCCCTCACCCTGGTCGGCTGCAAGACAGGGTAGCCGCAGGCCGCGGCGGCTTCTTTAACAGGCGAGGCAACCATGCGGCGGCCCCGACCCTTTGGCCGGTCGGGCTGGGTGACAACGGCAAGCACATGATGACGGCTGTCATGGAGCACCTCGAGGGTTGGAACTGCGAACTCCGGGGTGCCCATAAAGATGATCCGGTAACAACTCACATTGTTCACCCCAATGTTGCATAAAAAATATGGCAAAAGGTTTTCAAAAACAGTAATGGCTTGTCTTTGTAGTTGTTACAAGGGATCCTGAGGAATCAACTATTGGTGATGTCCAGGAAACATCAAAAAAATGGCCATATTTGTTACCCTATGGGAAAGCCGAATATACCCCATCTCCTTTATTGCCAAGGGTTCGGCGTAGTTTACTACAGCCTCACCCTTGGACGCCTGGGATCTTGGGCATCCTCGACTTTTGCAACGTTAGGGTTTACTCAACTACAAGACCTCAAACTGGATAGGGACTTCCAGGACTTCAAAGCCTTTCTGGTTCGTATAGATCTTCAGGCGATCCTCGTTCAGCCCTTTTTTGAGTTTTTCTAAAACCGGTTCAACCCGGATCTGTACGATCCGCCCCCCCTGTATCGGCTGGACCACAGCTTTAAAGAGCGATTTTTCCAGCTCCACCTTGTTGACCTTCAGGTCCTTGCCCTTGTTCAACATAACCGTGACCGGACGCACCAGGAACGCCTTGTTGTCCTTGAGTTGCTGCAGCCGTTTCTCGGGCATGCGACTAAAGTTCAGGACCCTTGGCCTGACCTCCAGGGGGCCCCTGACGTTGCCTACAACACCGATGACCAGCTTAGGTATTTCAGGATAGTTGGTGGTGAGATTCACCTGCCCCCCGTATGTCACCTCGCCTTCAACCTTGTTCTTGATCTTCAGTTCATAGGTGCGACCTTTTTCGATCTCGTGGAGTTCCACCTCAATCTTTTCGGGAATGGAGACAGACGCGACCTTGATGATCAAGGGTTCTTCCTTTTCCCCTTGCACACGAACCACCCGCTCGACCTTCTCTCCAACAGTCCCCGTGAGACGCACATGTTTGGGGTTGATTTGGATAGGGGCCCATACCTTGCCTTTCATGCCGATGATCATCTCCGGCGTCTTGGGGTCATTTGTCATCACCTTGGCCGTCTTGTGCACATTGCCCTGGTATCCCTTGGTCTGCACCTGTAAGGTAATCTTTCCCTCCCCTCCGGGCGGGATGGTCCGGTCAAACCGGGCCACACTGCAGCCTCAACCAGGTTTGACACTCTTGATCTGCAAGGGCGCACTGCCCCGGTTAAAGACGCGAAACTCGTGCTTTACGACCTTCCCCTGGGCTACCTGCTGAAAGTCGTAGGTGGGGTCCTTGATCTCGATGGCCGGTGCGGCCTTGTTTTCCTCGGCAGCCTGTGTGATACCGGCCAACACCATCATCACCATTACCAGGCATCCCAATAGTGTCGCTCTAATAACTTTCATCCTTTTGCCTCCTTCATCCATAAGCATTTATCAAGGAAGATGTTTTCTAGGCCCTTTTTCTTATGACAACCTTAAACAGCAAGCAGGCGGCAACCGTGATCAACGCAGCATTGCGGACCAGATACCAGGTGGTTTTGGGATTCCCCATCGCATCCGAGGTAAAACAACCGCAATGGATATCTAGCCCGCGAGCCACATTAAACAGCAGAGCCCCAGAAAAAACCACTAAAAGCAAATTGCTCAAGACCACAGCGCCGGGGAGCCATATGCCGAAAATCAGAAAGGACCCCAATAGAAGTTCAAGCCACGGCAAGGTCACGGCAAAGCCATTGACCCATGCATCCGGCAGGAGCTGATAATTGGCAATCACACCCGCAAAGGCGGCCGGATGGAGGATCTTGTACGTGCTCGCCCAAACAAAAACTCCCCCCAAGAGGAGGCGCATCCACAAGATAGCGGCCTTCCTTGTTCTAATAAGCGGCGGTGTTGTCATGCGTCTCAGGTCCCGGGCCCACGGCCACGGGCAGGTGCTGTTGTTGCCACAAGGTCCAGCCGTTTTCCAGCACGTGGACATTCATACACCCTTTTTCCAGAAGTTCAAGAGCCACAAGCTTGCTGGAATGACAGCTCTCCCCATCGCAATAAGTGACGATGAACATGTCCGGACCCACATCTCCCAGGACTGCCTTAAACCGCTTGTCAAAATCCTCCAGGGGCAAACTGCGAGCGTCCTGGATGTGACCCAGTTCATAGAACTCTCTGGGACGCGTGTCTACAAAAAGGGCTGCCCGGGCAAAAAAAAGGCCTTGCGCCTCCTCCACGGATATGCGCAAGCCGTCTTCTGCGGCCTGGCCCGACGGGTTTTCTGGGGCGTGGCGGGCCATGAGAGGCAGCCTGTCGGGCCGCCATTGATTGCTCAAAAGCCCGCTAATCACTGCAAGCAGCAAAATGGCCCCACTTTGCCACAGGGCGAGCAGCCCCGTTGGTTGCCGGGGATTTCTCGTAGTCATTTTGGTCGCGTCCATCACCTAATCACTTAGTAACGTTCAAAAGTTTACGGGCCTTCTCGATATCGAGCTTTATCTGGGCGGCCAGGGCTTTGGGGGTCGCAAATTTCTTTTCCCCACGCAGGCGCTGGATGAAATTCACGCGAATCGGTCGGTCATAAATATCGTCATTAAAATCGAGAATGTGGACTTCCACGCTGAACTCGCCATTGTCAAACGTGGGGCTGTATCCAATATTGGCCACACCCTCGTAAGCTCTGTGCTCATATTCCACGCTCACCGCATAGACGCCGCCCTTGGGACAAAGCTCGTCATAGAGCGTAAGATTTGCCGTGGGATAACCGAGCAACCTTCCCCCGCGATCCCGGCCCCGCTTAACGGTGCCCCGGACCTGATAATGGCGCCCCAGGAGTCTTGCGGCTTCTTCAAGCTGTCCGCCTCTGACCAGGTTCCGAATCTCGGTGCTGCTGATGCGACGCGCACCCAGCTCGATCCATCCTGAAATAATCACTTCAAAACCATAGGCCCTGCCCAGCTCCTTGAGTAACCTGATGTCTCCCTGCCTGTTTTTTCCAAAGGAGTAATCCTCGCCCACGACCACACACTTCATGCCAATCAGGTCGCACAGGATCTCCTTGACAAAGGTGCGAGCCGGGATCGCTGCAAACTCCCGGGTAAACGGCACGCACACCAGCTTGTCGATGCCCGTGGCACCAATCAGCTCGGCCTTTTGTTCATAGAGCGTTATGAGGGGAAAATGTTTATGGCAGTTGAGCACCCGGATGGGATGGGGCTCAAAGGTCATCACCACAGAGGTGCCCTTGATGTTGCGAGCCTTTTCAATGACCTGGCGGAAAAGGGCTTGATGGCCGATGTGCACCCCGTCAAAGTTGCCGATGGTGACAACAGCATTGTCAAACGGTTTGGAGATTTCTGCGAGATCTCTGATGATTTCCATGGTGATTGCTCTGTTATGCTCCATTATGCTTCTTGACACGCCTGCGGAACCATTTTATTTAAGGCATTCAAGTCACAAAATCAATATTTTTCTACCCCTCTTCACGTGCCGAAGTGGCGGAACTGGTAGACGCGCTAGGTTCAGGGTCTAGTGGGGGTCCCCCCGTGGGGGTTCGAGTCCCCCCTTCGGCACCACGAAGAAACCTCTTCAACGCTTCGGGAAAGACCACGACATCGCTCCCAAGAGCTGTGAAACTCACCCGTTCCTTCAAAAGTGGGTATGCAGAAGTTTCTTGATCTGGAAGGCTTTTTGATCCGCCTGAGGCGACGGCTGAAAGGTGTGCGCGCCCCGGGGGGGATTGTCTGGCCCATGGTTAGCCCGCGGCTCTGGGCGGGGCCAAAGGTCTTTTTTCACTCACAGCGTAGGGGATCGCATGGCATCGTGAACATCAAGCCGCAAAGAGGCAGAACGTCGCACAAGTGGCTTTTGGACCGGTTCTGCCGCGTGAGCGGGGTCCTGAGCAAAGAACGAGGTATTGAATGTGTCGGGATACGCCCTGGCATAATCGCAGGAATTGGTTCCGCTCCAGGTGATGTCCGTGTACCCTTGCTTTCCATCAGCCGTTTTTAAGACAAACCTTACAGGCTTATCGTGGCTCCAGCCGGCAACGACATCAACGACCTTCACGCGGGTGTTCTTCTCAAGGTAAACCGGACGCATTGTACCCGTGTGCTCATCATATCTTTCAATCCATGTCTTCTTGTACCAAAGTGTTTTGCCTAACCAGCCATCGCGGGCCCTGGCTATGTCTGCAACAGGTGCTATACCGTCAATGCCCCCGCCCCTTGCAACGGCTGAAACCCTTTCGCCATTATCCTCCATTTCAAATTGAACGTCCCAATGATCGCACCATTCTCGAACAGAGACCACCTTCGCAATTCTTCCGACATATTCACTGTAGCTTGGGCAGTTATAGAGATCGTTGCCGATATGAAAGTTCCGATAGCCGAATTTCTGAAGCGTTTTGTGCTTGGGCAAGAAGACGAAGCGCTCCCCGGTCCATGACGCTATGGCATGGAAGGATGAACAGCTTATGTGGCTGTCGCCCCACCCTGCTTTCTGTTTACCAATCGAAATCTCTTGTACATGAGGATTTTGAGCAAGGCCGGAGGCTGCCAGACATAACAGCATCAAAAGACTAAGTGACAATGGCTTCATGATAATGCTCCTTTCACCCCAACGTTGGGCTTCACATGGAACAAGAATAGCCACCCACCGGGAAGGCGAAATTCCATGGACCTTGAGAGCATTATCGGTACAAGGGACGAGAAACTGAAATTTGAGAATCAGGAGAGGACCGGTAACGGGGATCCGGTCTCGTATTTGGATGGCCCGGCCGGCCGGTTAAGGACCGCCGCCCGCTTCAGAGGTGGCAAGTCCCAGGGCCGTGAGGGAAAGACTGGTTGGCGTCTGACGGCTATGTTCGACTATGTTGGTGGCTCAATCTGCCATGCCTGTGAGTGTGGACGTGGGTGTGGGGAATGCATTCGTCATCCATAGAGATCACCCCGTTGGTTATGCACTGAATATAGTCTGTAGTTTCCACCAGGAACTCCATGTTGTGGGAAACCAGAATGTACGAAATCTCAAGGTCCTTTAGAATATCAATAAGTCGCTTTTCCGTCGCGTCATCCAGCCCTGTGCTTGGCTCGTCCAGCAGTAGTACTTCCGGCTTCATGGCCAAGACCGTGGCCAGGGAAACAAGCCTTTTTTCTCCCCCGGACAGCTTATAGGTAATCCTTTCTTCAAACCCGGCCAGGCCCAATGCCTCCAATGTTCCCAAGGCGATGCGCTTGGCTTCGTCTTGCGACTTGCCCAAATTCAACGGCCCGAAAGCAACATCCTCCAGGACCGTGGGGCAAAACAACTGGTCGTCGGAATCCTGGAAAAGCAACCCGATTCTCTGACGGACAGTTCTGAAGTCCTTTTCCTCCCTTACCGGCCTGCCGAAGACCTCGATTCTGCCGGAAGACGGTTTCAAGAGCCCCATGATGATGTGAAATAGGGTGGTTTTCCCGCTCCCGTTGGCTCCCATCAAACCCATCCGGTTCCCTGCATAAAATGACAGGTTGACCTGGTCCAGGACCCGACCTCTTCCCGGATAATTGAAGGAGACATTGTCGAGATTGATAATCAGCCCGTTCTTGTCCATTCAAATACTCCAGACGTGACCTAAGGGGTTCGCAGTCTACGCCTCCCTTGTATTTCAAAAATACTAGCTTAGAAGCCATTTGTCAATTCCAGCTGAGAAACGAGAACCCTTTTGCCTCACCGCACAGGCCCGAAAGGGATACAAAGCCGTCCGATGGTGAGTGTGTCGGCAGGAAGGTCTTTAGCAACGGGGCTATGGAAACGGAGCAAGACAAACAAAATGTCTTTGCTGCAATGCCTCAAGTGTGTTAAAAATTTTCATTATGAGCCGAATGTTCAGGTTTTTCAACCTCCCACTGAAGATCGGTTGCGTGCTTCTGATTATGACGGTTGCGTCTCCCCGGAGAGCCTCGGCCAACGATCTCTTGGTCCCGGATGATTACACAACCATTGGGGAAGCCGTGGATGCAGCCGGTGTCGGCGATACGGTCTATGTCAAAGCAGGCACTTACAACGAGCGTGTCAAGATTAAGGAGGGCATCAATCTGGTCAGCTTTGTGGGCTCAGACGGCAATGATCTGGTGGATGGGCCTGAAAACAAGAAGGTCCTCCGAAGGGCCGTCCGGACCATCATTGACGGAACCGGGATCGAGGCCCCTGGATACCTGGTAAGCTTTGCCAAGGACACCACTCTGCCGATGAGACTCGACGGATTCACCATCATCAATATGCCCAAATATGTCACGGGATTGAATCTTTTCCTGATTGAAATTCGTGGTTGCTCGCCTGAAGTGCTTAACAACATCCTGGCCGGGAATCGCAGCTGGGGTGGCATATTGTCCACCGGTTTGGGAATTGGCATGGGGCCACCCCTTGAAACAGTGGCCAGACCCGTTATTCGAAACAACGTGATCCATGACAATCATGGCCCCGGCATAGCGAACGGCCCCAACTCCGCCGCCTTCATCGTGGATAACGAAGTATTTGATAATCAGTTTCCCGGCGCAACCGATAAGGACCCGGATGCACCCGGTATCGGAGTGAGGGAATATGCCAGGCCGGTCCTGGAAAACAACACATGTTTCAGAAATGGGGCCGGCATCGGTGGTATCAATCTGGATTCCCACGAGGAGACACTGATCATTCGTCATAACACCCTTTTTCATAACAGGAGGGCGGGCATCGGTTTGAGGGGTATCGGTGGTGCAAAGACCAATATCAAGGTCGTTATTGAAAACAACGATATTTATGGAAATCTGAAAGGCGGCATGAGACTGTCCAAGATCGACAGGGCCCGAATCTTGTACAACACGGTCTTTGACAATAGGAAAGCCGGTATGGGGCTATTTAACGTGGATGAAGCCGTCATTGAGGATAATGAAATATACGGCAACTTGACGGCAGGGGTGAGGCTCTTGGACGTCGCTGCCGCCACCCTTAGACGCAATCATCTGTATAACAATCTCACGGCGGGCATAGATTTCATTGGCTGGAAAGAGAAACTGCCTTAGAAAACGCGCTCAAGACGAACGACATGTCATCCCAACCTGGTACAGCCTGTTAGGTTTCGGCTTGTCCGGCTCAGGATCTATGAAAATTGCTTTCCTGTCTTTGATATTGACCTGGATGTTCGCAAGCATCGCCTCAGCGGACATGTTGCAGGTTCCCAATCATTACTTAAGCATCCCGGAAGCCATCTCTGCCGCCGGCCCTGGCGATACCATCCTTGTAGCCTCCGGGGTATACAGACTGTACTCCGGGAACATAAATATTACTAAGAAAGATATAATTTTGAAAAGCGCCTATGGGCCCAACAAGACCGTTATTAAAGGAAGAAGTAACCGTCCTGTCATCACCCTGGTTGAAGACTCTCGTGTGGTGATTGACGGCTTCACCATTACGGGGATGAAAGGCGCAGACACCGACCCCCTGGAAGGCGGCGGGATTTATTGCGGCCCGTCATCGTCGCCCACGATCATCAACAATATCATTGTGGAGAACTGCGCTGTCTTCGGCGCGGGCATTTATTGCGGCCCGTCATCGTCGCCCACGATCAGAAATAATGTGATATTGAGAAACAGCAGCCTCAGATTTGGGGGCGGCATCTGTTCTTACAGCGCCTCGCCCACCATAGCGAACAACCAAATCATGGGAAACGAGGCTGCTAATTCCGGGGGCGGCATCTTTTGCTATAAGGACTCTTCTCTTATCACCAACAATGTCTTGTGGAAGAATAGGGCAAAATTCGGGGGCGGGATCTCCTGCGACCGATCGTCATGCGCTATCATCAACGACACTATTTCCAAGAACGAAGCCCTCTACGGGGGAGGCGTATTCTTTGAGGGAGGATCGATAAGAATCGTCAATGCCGTTTTCTGGAACAACACCGACGATCTGCACTCAGTGCACTTCTCGCCGGCTTCAAGGCCGAATCATTCAGATATTGGCGACGGCGATTTTCGCGGCGTAAACGGCAATGTATCCGCCGATCCCCTGTTCATTGATCCAGAGAATGGAAATTTGGGCCTGAAACCCGATTCGCCCTGTATAGATGCCGGAAACCCTGATCGAATCTATAATGATCCTGACGGATCGAGAAACGACATGGGGGCGCACGGCGGTCCCGAGGCAAAGTTTTGGAAGGACTCTTCTTGGCGCACTCAGCGCCTCTAGGAGCCTGTCGGAGAACCCCATTTTCGGAGGCTGTTGGAAAATGTTCAGATGCAAGGCATCCGAGATTCTTAGGAATGAGGCGTACTTATCGGTACGCCGCAGTGACGAAGAATGAGGATAACGCCGCAGATGGACGTTTTCCGACAGCCTCCTAGTGAGTGAAACGAACGGGCGGTGCCTGAGGCCCGTTTCCTCGATAAGACTTGCCACATCACATACAAGTGACTATGTTTTTGATATGCACAAAATTGATGGTTTCGTCAAAATTTAGGAGGCGGGTACTCAAGGAGGTAACGGATGATCCGGAGCGGTAAAAGGTCGTGTCCCAGTGTAGTTCTTACAATCTGTCATCTGCTCATCGCGTTGATTTTGGGGTGGAGCGTCGCAGGATCGGCCCGGGCTGCAACCATTCATGTTCCCGGGGATTATTCCACTATTCAGAAAGCCGTGGATGCCGCCAGGCGGGGAGACACGGTACGGGTGTCTCAGGGCACCTATTACGAAAACGTCACCCTGAAGGAGGGCGTGACCCTCCAGGGGGGGTGGAACAAGGATTTCTCCAAGAGAGACAGGTCGGCGCGTGCCACCGTCATAGACGCCAGCAAGAAGGGAGGTTCGGTCGTAACGGGGGCGAACGGGGCCACCCTGGACGGCTTTACCATTATCAATGGAACCCGCATTGAAAAAGGCGATTCGACCGTAGGCGCAGGTGTCTATTGCAAGTCGACGTCTCCCACCATCAAGAACAATATTGTTCGAGCAAACGCCCCGGCGGGCATATACTGCAGTGGCAGCTCAGCTGTCCTCGTCAACAACTTGGTACTCAACAATGAAGAGGCGGGCATCTATCTGGAAAACGGATGCAGGCTCAAGATCAAGGGAAACACCATCAGGGGCAATAAGATGGCTGGCATCGGCACCGGTGGCATGGTGCCGTCGCGCATGGAGGTACTAAACAACATCATAGACAACAACGTCAGGGCCGGTGTCGAGGCCAAGGCAGCCACGGGAACTATTTACAACAATATCATCTATGAAAACAAGTCGGCAGGGGTCCGATGCGTCTTGACGCCCTTTGATATTGTCAACAATACCATCGTGGGGAACACTCGCTCGGGCATCGTTGTAGAGGATGCCTCTATCACACCGCTCATAAAAAACAACATCATCACGCATAATGAGGATAGCGGCATTCGGGCCGCTGGCGAGGGGTATTCCTACAACTTGCTTTTTGCCAACAACAACACGGAAAACTTGAGCCCGGCCTACCTTCCATGCGTTCGTCGTCAATACGGAGGCTACGAAGATGAACAAAGTTATTCGAAGCATTACGACGTCATTGCCGATCCATTGTACGTGGATGCCCTCCATCATGACTATCACCTGCGTCCAGGATCGCCGGCCATTGACGGGGGAGACCCGGATTCAAAGTTTTATGATGTGAACTTCCCTCCGTCTCTGGGTTCGACTGCTAACGATATGGGGGCCTATGGAGGACCCTTTGCCATCGCTGAGAAGAGGAAACCCAACGATCCGCCGAAGTCCCATGCCGGCCATGCACAACAAGTATATGTGGGAGACCGGGTCGCGCTGGATAGCCGCGGTTCCAGTGATCCAGACGCAGATGCGATCTCTTATCGCTGGAGCTTCGTCTCCAAACCAAAGGGGAGCAAGGCCCGTCTTTCTCATGCTGACGTGGCCAAGCCAACATTCACGGCGGATGTCCCGGGCGACTTTACGCTGAAACTTGTCGTAACAGACAGATGGGGAAAATCCAGTGAGCCCCATACGGTGCGAATCAGTACGCTCGGGAACCACCCGCCAAAAGCCAATGCCGGGCAAATTATCTCTAACGTCTATTCGGGTGACCGAGTCACTTTGTATGGCGGTGGGAGTAAAGACCCGGACGGTGATCCACTCACATACCACTGGGAACTCAGCTTCAGACCTTCTGCGAGTCACACGTCGCTGTCAGATGCGAAGGCTGTCAGTCCTACCCTCGTGGTGGATGCCCTGGGTTGCTACGCAGCCCGGTTGGTCGTCAATGATGGAAAAGCAGACAGCGCCCCGGACACGGTGTATGTGAGCACCAAGCACAGCGCGGTGGATGGAAAGAGGAACGTCCCTGCCGAATATCCCACCATACAAACAGCGGTAGATGCCGCCGATCCGGGAGATGATATTATCGTACAGAAAGGCGTTTACAAAGAGAATATCATTATTGACAAAGGCGTAGACCTCATTGGCGTGGAATGGCCTGAAATAGACGGCGGCAGCAAAGAAGGAGACGTCAACACCATCATGATTCCTTACCTGGGTGATAAGGCCGGAAGGATTGAAGGCTTCATTATTACGGGAGGCGGCAGTGGCCCCATGGGCCACGGCATTAACGCATGGGATTCGGCTCCCACCATTGCGAACAACAAGGTGCTGCGCAACGGCCATGTCGCCATAGGCGTGCATGGACGGGGCATTCTGACCAGCAAGGCCAAGATATACGGTAATTTTATTTACGAAAACCTGATAGGGGTCGGCAATGGGAGAGGCAACAATGCCCATATTTACAATAACTACATCTATAATAACCGTATCGTCGGCGTCGGCTCCAGGGGACTTTCGGCACCCCGAATTGATGGCAACTACATCTATGGAAATCGTATAGGTGTCGGGTGCCGAGAAGTGGCGGCACCTCATATTGAGGGAAACTACATCTTTGATAACGTCATCGGTGTCGTGATCAGTCCGGTGTCCACGGTCAGAAGATTTTCCGGTGATGATGTCGTTATCAAGAATAACCTTATTTTTGAAAACCATCAGTGTGGTGTCAGCGTTTCTTCTTTTAATCTAAGCAGGGTCATCATCTCAAATAACACCATTGACTCCAACAATCATCTGTATGCCAAGACAGACAGAGGCGGGGGCCTGGTACTGGGTTATCCTCACCCCGGCAACTTTACCGCCGTTGTGAAGAATAACATCATCACCAACAACAAGACTGCCGGCATTGTCAATTATTCCGGGACCGAGCTTTTCCCGGCACCTGGGGTCCCCATGGAAAATGACCACAACAACGTATGGAATAACGAACAAGACTACGAGGGATGTACCTCAGGCGACAAGGATTTGTCCAAAAACCCGCTTTTTGTATCGATTCCTTCAGAAAAAAACGGTGCTTATTACTTGCGTCAGCGGGCCTCTGGGCAGGCTCCTGACAGCCCCTGCGTGGATGCGGGCGGTGAACAAGCCGTCACGGCGGGGTTGGGAGGCAGGACCACGAGAACGGACAAAGCAGGCGACACAGGCGTGGTAGACATGGGATACCACTATCCCAAAACCCCGGTTCCGTAGGGTGCCAAAAATGTTCACGGATTGTAAGACCTTAGATCTTTGAAATGCGGGACGCGCAATGGGAGGCTCTGCGCATTACATCAGGCCAAAAGACATCGCTTCAATCCTTGACCCCTCGAACCCTTTGCACCAACAAAACCATCGCTGTTAGAACAATGCGTAAATGAAAGGAGCGACCGCGCTGCCTTCGGTGAAAATAATCAAGGCACTGAACAAGCCTAACACGATGATAATGGGAAGCAACCAGTAGCGTTTTCGAACCTTCAAGAACTCCCAGAATTCTGTAATGATGGATTGATTTGCCATATTCTCCCCCTTAGGGCTCAGTACCGTTTCAAAAACCGTTTTCTGGGCTGCGCAGGTTCCTGGCGGGTCACCCAATAAGAAGACGCCTTTCTGTCGGGCTTGACAGGAAGCGGCCGGCCGCCAAAGAGTCGCTTTATCAGCGCCGAAGGGGTGATGACCAGGTAATAGGCCAGGGTAAGAACCAGGGCGGTTGAAATGGTACCCAAGAAATGCGCCATGGTAAGCCAGCGAGCATACACGGGCCTTAAGCGGCCAGGCATCAGAATAAAGCCGATCCCGAGGACAGAGAGGAAACCAAACAGGTAAGTCGGGACGGGCTTGCCCTTCCAGAGACCTACGGCGCAAAGACACCCGAAGAAAATAACGGATATGAATCCGAATTTTCTGATCTGTCTTGGATCAGTCGAGTTCAAGCTCACTGCGCCAATTCCCTTTTTCTTCCCAGGGCGGTTGTTCGTCCTTGAACAAAATGCAATCTTCCATGACCAGCACATCCATCTCGGTGCGCATGAAACAACGATAGGCGTCTTCAGGTGTGCAGATGATCGGTTCGCCTCGAACATTGAAACTCGTATTGACGATGACGGCACAACCCGTCAGCTTCTCGAACTCCGAGATGATGCCGTGATAGTCGGGCTTATCATATTTGTTCACCGTCTGAAGACGCGCTGAATAATCGAGATGCGTGACAGCGGGTATGTCGCTTCTTTTTGCCTTGAGGCGCTCCAGCATGGGCACGCCATCTCCAGAGGGCTGCGCAAGACGTCTTTCCTTTGTCACGTCGGCGACCAGGAGCATGTAAGGGCTCGGCCGGTCCGTATCAAAGTATTCGGAGGCCTTTTCTTCTAAGACCGTCGGCGCAAAAGGCCTGAAGGATTCCCGGTACTTTATCTTGAGGTTCATTGTTGTCTGGGTATCCCCCCGCCTGGGGTCTCCGAGGATACTCCTAGCCCCCAACGCCCTTGGACCGAACTCCATGCGTCCAGCCATATACCCCACAATTCTTCCTTCAGCAATCTGCCGGGCAATGGTCTTGGCTCTCTCGTCCGGTTGAAGCTCATGGTAAGGGTAGTCCTTGCTTTCAAGGAAGGTCTCGACTGCTTCAGTGGAAAAAAACGGGCCGAGATATGATCCATGCTGGCGATCGTGTCCATGTGGGCTGGATCTCTCATTTCCAAGATAACGGTGCCACACACAAAGAGCCGCACCCAGTGCACCTCCTGCATCGCCGGCAGCGGGCTGTATCCAGATATCTTCAAAGGGGCCTTGTCTGAGGACGCGGCCGTTGGCAACGCAGTTTAGTCCCACGCCGCCTGCCACACAGAGATTCTTTTGCCCCGTTTCCTTGTAAACGTGGTTGACCATTCGTAAGACGATTTCTTCTGTAACGGCCTGGATGCTTGCAGCGATGTCCATTTCCCTTTGTGTAATTTCCGTTTCAGGCTTCCGGGGGGGGCCGCCGAACAGTTTGGAAAAGCGCTTGTTGGTCATGCGCAAACCACCCACGAAATCAAAGTAAGAAAGATTCAAACGGATGGAACCATCCGCTTTCACATCGACGAGTTCAGAAACGATCAGGTCTTTATAACGGGGCACCCCGTACGGAGCAAGGCCCATGAGCTTGTATTCCCCTGAATTGACCCTGAACCCGGTAAAGTAAGTAAAAGCCGAGTAAAGCAATCCCACGGAATCCGGGAAATGGAGTTCTTTAAGCAGCGTAATGTCCTTGCTCTTGCCGAATCCATAGCTCCCCGTGGCCCATTCGCCCACGCCGTCTATGGTCAAAATGGCTGCCTCGTCAAACGGCGACGGGTAAAAGGCGGAAGCGGCGTGGGCCTCATGATGCTCCGTAAACAGCACATCGCCTTCATAGCCCGTTTCTCTTCTTATGATCCTCGGGACATGCAGTTTCTGGCCGAGCCACAGGGGCATGGCTTCGAGCCAGGATCGAAGTCCCCTGGGCGCCACGGTCAAGTAGCTCATAAGGAGACGTTCAAAGGTCAGGAAGGGCTTGTCATAGAAAACAATGTAATCCAGATCCCGGGCCGTCATGCCTGCCTCCTGCAAACAATACCTGATGGCGTTTGAGGGAAATCTTGGATCATGCTTTTTTCTGGTAAATCGTTCCTCCTGAGCAGCGGCCATAATATCGCCGTCCCGGATCAAACACGCAGCGCTGTCATGATAGAAACAGGAAATACCCAATATGAACGTCTTGGCGTGGCTATGACTCATGGCAATAAAGACTCTTGAACCGGGAAAGCGAGCGCATTCCCCGCTGCTTGCGGCGGGGTTAGCGAGCGAATCTGAAAATGAAAACTTCCTTACGGTGAAGATTCCCCGTGGCTTGCCGCGGGGAGCCTTCAAACCCACCGCTACTTCCCCCGTACCGCCCGCACATAGTTGCGGCGATCCTTATAAGCGCCGCCCGGCACTGCTCCCTGGCCGAAGTCCACATACCATGCAAAACCCACATTTCGGGCTTGGGTCGTGCCGGACCAATAAACAGATGGCCGACACCCGGGAAAATAGGCGGTGTTGATAGCGGGTTGCGTTCGGCACTCATCGACCAGGCTCAATAATTCTCGGATATTGGGAAGCCGCCAGTCATGGTATCCGGCAAGATCAAGGCGCTCACAGTAAGCCAGGGCTTTTTCCCACGTCACGGCCTTGGCCTCTGCCTGCTGCCACATCAGGCCTGTGGTCGTATCCGTGATGGTGCCGTCCCCGTTGTCCCTGAACTGACCAAATTCCAGGCGCCTGCCTCGCACCGCCCTCACATAGGCAACGTCACCGTGCACACCCGCCTCTGATCGACCATTGCGGAAACAGACCTTCCAAGCGGTCTTTTCCGGGCAAGTTGGGGACGTAGCCGTCCAGTAGCACTCATCAGTCTGATGCGAAGAGGCAAAAGAGGTAGTGTCCAGGGCCGGGCCAAAGGCGCCGTAGTTCACGATGCTCTGTAACTCCTTCCTGGTGGGGAGTCTCCAGTCCGAATATCCCG
This sequence comes from uncultured Desulfobacterales bacterium, assembly GCA_964502635.1. Taxonomy (GTDB): domain Bacteria; phylum Desulfobacterota; class Desulfobacteria; order Desulfobacterales. The sequence continues at coordinate 6,856 of CAZCXI010000022.1, read as the reverse complement.
CCAGGGTGAGGGCTTCACAATAGTCCACGGCCTCTGTCCAGGTCCGTCTTGTGCCGTCATCGTCCTTTTGCCAGGTGAGGCCCGTGACACGGTCGACGACCACCTCCTGCCCATGCATGGTCTTGATCTCATAGGACGGCGCGCTGAAGTCATAGTGACCGTCCTGGCCATAAAACGGGGCGTTTTCAGCGGGACAGGGTATCTCCTGGCTGCTGTCATAACAACTGGTCTGACCCGTGTCCGGGGTTCGTGACAAATAGGCCCGGCCAAATCGAATGTTATGAACGTCTATCTTTGCGGTCTCAGTGACAACCGCATCGAGAAGATCTATGCGGAGCCCCACAATGGTGCCCTGCCACCGAGGATGATCGGCCATGAAAATCCGGTATTCGTGAAACCCATCGTCACGGAGGATCTCAAATGCCACGGCTTTGTCTTCTGAATACTGCGGTTCCTGGTCCGTAGCGAAATATAGCTTTCCCCTCCCCACTCTTGCGCGGCTCCTCGTCCTGATAAAGACTGAATCAAAGCCTTCACTCACTACCTTGAGGGGATAGCTCTGGATTTGAACATGCCTCGACGTCGGTCTGAAAGAAAGCATGCCGTCTTTCACCCACCACCCGGTGACACGCTCATTGCCTTCAACGTCTTTGACGATCCAGCCCTCGTTCGCCCCGTCCACGTTGAAGTCCCACGCATATCGGCCCATGATATTCAATACAAAATCGGTAGGATCATAATAGTGGACATAGACCTCATCGCGTGTCCACCGACCAAACCAGTCTGCCGGGGCCTTGATTTCTCCACTGTCGGCGTCCACCTTCATGAGCCAGTCCTTTACGATCTCATAGTGCAGATCAGCCGGCCCGGCCCCCGTCGGTCGGATCTTTCCTATGACGTTGCCTTTGTGCACCACGGTTCCCACAGCGCAAGGCGATGGCTCCGCCAGATGAGAGTACACGGACACAATGGGGCCGGCAGGTATTCGGTGTGCCACCGCCACCGCGTTTCCATAGCCCGTGCCGTGATGGATAACGAGCCCATCTGCAATGGCACAAACGGGAAGGTCTTCATTCTCATTTTTGCCGCTCTCCGCGCGCCAGTCCTCACCATTGTTGAATATCGCCCCCTTTTCTCCGTAAAAGGAGCGCCCGTCCATGGTCGGTCCTGATGCCGAGTTCACATACCTGTTTCGGCCGAAGGCTGTTATGACTTTCCATGTGTCCGTTTCCTGTTCCTTCAAAACGATCCTCGGGTAGTCAAAATGGGCAAACGACGACCAATGCGGCAGGCGCAAGGTCGTTTCTGCCGGGCCGCCACGGGCAGAGGACTCACCGGCATTGCCGCAGGCATAAGGGGCATGAGAGTGATCTCCAATGGGAGGTCTGAACTCGGAGGCCAGGGGGATATCTTCCACCTTTTTGCCGATATCGATGTAGAAGGACATGAATACCTTGCCCAGAGACCTGAGCGTGGCACGAACGGTATGGGCTGTTTGGTTGATAACAAGGTCCGCCGGTTTTTTCGGAAATTCGTCTCCCGAGATCAAGAATATGTCGTCTTCCAAGACACCGGGCGGCAAGTCCCCGGGCGTGTATTTCATGGTGACGGTTACCGGTCGCTTGAATGTCATGCCCCGAGGCGCCAGTTGGTAGGCCACCCCGATCTGTCCTGCATCCCGGACCCTGCTCAGCGTGATGATTCTGTTGGAAGGAAGCGCACCGGCAGGAACTCTTATGAAAAGTCGTCTGTCGAGGCTTTGTATGGCGCCGCCTTTTGATCCAATGGTTGCCGATTTATCCACCTCGACAAAGAAGAAGGTCTCGAAATCAACATCGTCTCTCGGTCTAAGACCCTTGACCCGAGTCCTTAGGACATTGATTCTGCGGCGGGAACCTGTCCGAACTTCTATCCTCAAACCGTCTTTAAGGCCGACAACCGCCGTGGCGTCATTTCCAACTTTATAAAACTCAGGAGTAATTTCTTTTCCGTTCAACCAAGCCGCAAAGGTGTCCGGCCTCGCAGCGCCCGAGAACCGGACCTCGAGCTTCACAGGAAAAGAATGGAATTTCTCAAACCGGTGGGGGGAAACGACCTCCAACACGTCCAGGCAGTGGCCTGCCTGCGGCGTACCAAGGCAGAAGAGCACGGTCGCCACGCATGCAAGAAAGATTTTTCTGACGCTGTTTTTCTTAGTGCCCTGAGTCATACACCAACCTACTCAACCAGGCTGTGGGCCACGCCATGGCAATGGCCACATGTTCTAAATTCCTGCAACATTTCCGCGCTGTGCGGTTCCGGATGACATTGCCGACATCTGGTGATGGCGCGGTGTTTCGGATGGCACCTGGCACAGCCCATGGCCGCATGTTTTGTACCGCTCTTCGCCAGCATGTCATAGGCGTTTCGGTGACAACCGGCACAGGCCTCCTGAGGGATATCCTCTGGATAGACCACTTCAAGGGCCTTATGCGGCGGGTGGCAGGTGAGACAATCGGACTGGGTCATCTCCTCTGAGTGGGGCTGGTGGCACTCCTGGCACTCGGGCACGTATCCATGCCTCGTATGATGACATGATGAGCAATAAAATTCTGTGTGTTGCGTGACAAACGTCTTTATCTCCTTGTCGGCTTCAGAATGGCACACAGGACAACCTTGCTCCAAGGCCCGGTCGGCAGGGATATTGAGGGGCGCGTGGGGCTCGCTGTGGCATTGTAGACAATGCACCAAATCGCCTCCGTGGGCCGCCTCATGACAGGTCTCACATTCAGGCATAACCTCTTCATAATTGTCCTTTCCGGGCCGAAAGACATGAAACCGCACATGGCACCGCGTACAATCTATCTTGTGCCGGCCACCCTCGGCCCTGATCAGACGGTAAATGCCTGTGTGACACCGTCCGCAGGCCTGTGTCTTAAGGGGTTGAACCTTCTGAGTGTAAGCATTGGAAATACCTTCTTGAGTCACAGCCCCATTCTGGGCCGGCGCCGGCACGCCACGTCCCAGGATACTTATGACGCCAAACAAGATGATCGCAAAGACCGATCTCATCCGCCTTCCATGTTTCATAAGGATCAGTCGGCGTCTTTGACCACTATGGCACGGCATAGGACCCACCTGTAGCACCCATGTCATTCCTGCGCGTACCCTTTGACGGCGGGAAAGAACGGTCATTGTAAATGTCTATATCCTTTCCGGCATCGATAGCCGGCGATCCGTCTTGAAGGCGGAAGTCATAATGGTCCGGGTTCACAAAAAGGGGATCACAGATTAGGCTTTTCTCGCCTCTTTCGGGACAGCCTTGATATTGGAATCTCTCGATCCAATAAGGGGCCGAACGCGGGTCATCGCAGCAACGACCTATGTCGCCATTGGCAAACACAAGATTGTACGAATAGCCTTTGCACCCCTTGGCCCTGATTCCCGTGACATAATTATAGGCCACAATATTGTTCATGATGAGGACCCTGCCGTTGCCGTCATTTCTGATGCCGGCCCCTTGATCACTGCTGCCGTTAGAGACCAGGGTGTTATTGATGATCTCGATATTGAGCTGTTCGATATTCGGCTCGCTCCAGAGGCCGCAAGCAATGCCGGAGCGCAGGTTGTTAAAAATCCAATTGTTTCTGATCCCGACAGATCCGCCTATTCCGTTCACCACATGGATGCCGGCCGCCCTGTTGAAACATATACGGTTCTGATAAATGTCCAGCCTGGGCGGTATGACGGATTCATAGGAAATAATGCCTGCCGTGCCATTGTCATGGATCTTGTTGGCCTGTGCCGTGAGTTGCGTATTATTTTCTACCCTGATTCCCGCCTGTTTATTCTGATACACGTGATTGCCGACCATAGACAAGTCAACCCTGCCATCATATCCAGGCATGGACCTGATTCCCGCCTGTTCATTGCCGTATATTCTGCTATCGGCAACCCGGACCTCGGTCGCACCCGTTTCTTCTTCTCCGCCTGCCAACACCCGTATGCCGGCCAGTTTGTTTCTATAAATCCTGCAATTTTTAACGGTCGTAGACAGGGCCTTTTCAATATTGATGCCTGCTCTGCCGTTTGCGTACACGTCACACCCGGTCACAATGACTTGCGAATCTCTGTCGGCAAAGACCCCTGCCCTGCCATTTGAATAGATCTTGCTCCTTGTGATCGTCACCGGGGTCGTGCCCCTGATTCTAACGCCGGCCAGGCTGTTTTGGTACAGCGTGTTATCCTCGATGATCAGAAAATGACGCGTGCCTGCGACCGGCATGTCCCCCATGGCCATGCCGGGACACACCAGGCTGACCACGACAAAACCTATGTACAGACAAAACCTGAGCACGGAATCACCATCTTGAAACCCGATTAATCATTGACGGTTTCGTAAAAAGTCAGATTCTGATGGCAAAGTAAAAAGCTCCAAATTCAAGGCGCGCAAATCTTGAGGAATGAGGCGTACTGATCGTACGCCGCAGTGACGAAAGGTGTAGCGCAACACAGAAGTTGGACTTTTTACGAAGGCATCATGGGACCTCAAAAGAATTGCTTGATCAGTCCCGCGTGAAACACTACCTCTTCCACCCAGCCGTCCCCTGGCCTGATGATGGGGACCTGCATCCCCAGCTCCAGGTTCAGGCCTCGGGTCATAGAGACCTGTACGCCGGGCGAGAAAAACAGGGTATGTCCTCCCTCTTCTCTGATCGTCGTCTCTTCGGTCACCGGCCCGGTCGTGAGGCCCGATCTCCCACCAGGCTGAAATCCAAAGCGTGTTGTGAAAAGGGCATCCCTTGTGTCAGAGTCCGCCCACCTGTAGTTCAGTTCCATGCTCGCCAGGAAATCGTAATACCTGGGAAAGGCCAGGGCCAGATCAAAGTGAAATTCATCACCCGCCTCTCTTCCCTTCGTGAACACATACGAAACATTGGTATGAATCGTTATGGGTCCTTTCACCGTGGTAAATGCCACGCCCGGTGTGAAATCATAGCCCCCGGAACCCAGGGGGATCCTTCGGACCACGCCCTGGTCTTCGCCTTCCGCGTCTTCATCGCCCGTGGGGATGCTCAGCAAATGGTATGCCGAAAGATGCGTCCTTCTCCTGCCCCAGAGGCGATATTTCGTCAGGAAAACCGTGTCTCCAAATCCTTGTACCGCGGGATGGGCGTCTATATCAAAAAAACGTATGGGCACATGGGCCGTTCTTGAAAAATATTTTGGAATCACCCCAACAGTAAAATTATTGGTCACGCCATAGCGGATGCCCAGAATCCATAGGTTCACATTCACGTTTCTCGATGTAGGCCCAAACAGGATAGGGGCCTCGGCTCCCAGACCCGCCAGGCTCGCCTCCTGGTGCCAGTACTTGTACTGCATGTCTACCAGAAAACCGCCCTTGGGCAGCGTCATTCCGGGTATTCTTGTAAAGATCGCGGTTGCTATCCGTTGGGGGGGCTCTTCTACGGCCCTGTCATACTCACCCAACCTTTTTCGGACGTATTTCAGGTTATTCTGTGCCTCGCGGAAGTCGGGCTTCATCCTGATGGCCCTGGCAAACGCTTCTGCGGCCAGGTCATACCTGCCCTGGAGCCTGTAAACCTTTCCCAGGTTGTTGAGCGGTTCAACAAACGACTCGTTTCTCGTGGCTTGTTCAAATTCCCGGACAGCTAACTCATACTTGCCCAGGCTGGTGTACACCTCACCCAACTTGTTATGTGCCTCAAAATAATCGGGGCACAAATCAATGGCACGCTGATAATAGGAGGCTTCCCTTTGCGAACCATCACTGAGTGCCAGTCCCTCATCATACCATTTCCTTGCTTCATTACAATCGTCAGTGCCGACCGGCTTGTCAACGGGCATTGGCTCTGTGAGCAGGTAGGTCCACGGCTCCACGTCCAAGGGCCAGCCGTAGATCTTCGCAGCCCTTTGTCTTAACAGACGAGCAATGTTTGTCTCCTCTGTTTTCAGAGCAAACGACCCCTTCTCGTCTGTCACAACAATACTGCGGAAATATTTCGTGCCCTTGGACACTACCGGCGCAAACCCTATCTGAAAGCCCTTTATGGTTGGATAAGATCGCAGGATGTCGGAGAGCTCCTGATTAAGCCGTTGGACTTGTTCCAGGTCATCCAGGGAGAAGAAACTGGTGGCATAATGTTTGCTTTCCGAAGACATGGTATGGGCCCGCGAAAGGCCCAGCGTCATCAAGATGCTGAAGACAACGCAGAGCGCACTAAGGCCTCTTGGCATATGCATGGTAGACATGTCAGAAGATTTTCGAGAACACGCCGCCAGTGATGGCCGAAATGACTGGGGTGCAGGGGCAAGGGAGATACGGTCCCCTCCCCAATCTGTGTATTTCTTTGACATGATAGCAGGTTATGAACTTGCCTGCAATTGCATTTCGAGGTAGCATTTTCAGCTCCTTGAAAATGTTATTGCATGCGAATCATCAAGGCACTCCAGATGTGAGGTGGGAGACAGGATATGGAGGAAGGGGGCGGTAAGGCCAAATGCTGGGTAACATCCGCCCTGATAATCGTCTTCCTGTCGGCACTCTGCGGTTCCGGCTGCGCCCCAAAAGTCAAGGAGTTCGAACGGGCCTCAAAAGTGACGAGAATCATGGACTCCTGGGTGGGTCATTACGAATCTGAACTCATTGCCGCCTGGGGACCGCCTACGAAAATAATGCGCGACAAGAAAGGTGGGAAGGTCGTCATGTACGAATCCCTGAAGGGAACCTGGGGTGATGAAAAAGACAAGCGCATTGTCGGCGGGGCCCATTATCCTACCCCACCCAGACAACCGGGATATGCAGCCACAAGGATATTTCACGTAAGCAAAAAAGGAATCATCTACTCGTGGA
>CAZCXI010000021.1:26711-40722 GCA_964502635.1 uncultured Desulfobacterales bacterium | reverse complement strand
TGAAATGCTTGGTAAATTCTATCATTAATTGGATGAGCATTCTCTCGTGATGCAAGAGTTGAAATTCTGTTTCCTAACTGCTGTAATTGTTTTTTGATAGAGAGATAATCGAGATTGGCCAATGCGATTGTGCAACTTTCGGCGAGTGAGTTCAGCGACGCAACATCCTCCCAGTGGGGGGTGCCCAATCCATGGATGTTCTGTAAACATTGTTTTGTCTTTTCTCTTCTTTCATATAGCGAAATGACACTTTGCAGAGCCTCATGCAATTCATCTATTTCTGCAATTTGGAGAGGGAATGGGCCTTTATGGCGTTCTGTTTTTCCAGACCAGAGTGACCACACATAATCAAGGTCGAGTTCAACTGTAAGGTAATCAATAAGTGTTTGGAGAGTTTCTGCATTGTCGCAATCTAATCCATCCACTTTGACCTTTCCAATGAAGTCACCATGCTCACGAAGAGATTTCGGCTTAAATAACCATATTCCTTTACCTCCACCGGCATCAAAATGGGCCTTCAGCGCTTTTGCATCATGGAGAAGTTTTTTTCTGGGTATGTCATGGGGAATGACAACATCAGTTGAATCGACCATCACAGAAATATCATGAAGTTTTTCTGTACGGTGCACTGACAGTGTTAACAATTCTTTCCATGGTGTATCGCGGTCGGTCAACACGTCATATACTGCCTTCTTAATCCACGCCATAGGTCGTTGACAGACATTTTTACATTCTATCGCTAATTCAGAGAGGTTATTTTGGAGCGACTCAATTTTTTCCCTTCCCGCATCCTGTAAAGCTTTTCCTTCGGCATTACTTAGCATTTGAATATTTGAATCGACTTTTTCACGAGCCTTTGCCTCTTTTTGGAAAGCAACTCGAACGGTCTCGATATCGGGCAGGTCTTTTGACGGGTCTGGCAAAAAGAGACTAAGTTCCTTTTCTGTTTCAGCGTCAAGTCCAACGATATTTTCACAAAGAAGACCAATCTCTGGATCTGAAAGAGGAAGGGGATCATCTTGAGTGATAACATCTGTAAACCAGGAACAGAGTTCCTCTTCTTTCTTAAGTGTTCTCGCTATGTCAGCAGCTGTTCCGGAATAGCTGCCGCCAGCTACCGCATGTTGATACGTTTCGGCCTCTCGAAGTGCAAAAATCTTGTTATCGATCTTTGTTTTTTCGGTTCGATTACTGTACAGTTGGTTTTCATGCGATTGAATCCGTTCATTGTTATTAGCTTCTCTCTTTCTGTCGAGACGAGTAAGGATTCCTGTGACGCTCTTTTCGAGAGATTCTCTCTCTTCCGTACCTCGACCAAGCAGGTTGATACAAAGCGGTTTTATTTCAGAAGTCAACTTGTCATGGAGTACTTGAAGGGCTCGTGGTGTTTTGGCGGTAACCAAAACACGTTTTCCTGTTGCAAGGAGATGACAAATGAGATTAGCGATTGTATGAGATTTACCAGTGCCAGGGGGACCCTGGACCAGAACTCCGTTTTGATAATCAAGTGTATGGATAATTCGGCGCTGTTCTTCATTTGCAGGCAAGGGGAAATAGACCTCGCTAATCCCCTTGCGGTCTTTTTCGGTTTTCCCATCGGATGGAGAAGTTTTTTTGTTTGTCGAGGTTTCTGAAAGATCTTGAAACTCGCTCGGGATAGATACTCCGGCTTCGATTTGTTCTTTCATCGATGCCAACAGCTGCTCAAGGCCACGTGTGGATCGTTTTCGGAGTATTAGTGCTGGAGCATATTCTATGAGTGGTTTTTCTGAAGGCACCACGTGCTGAGGTTCAAAACTATCTGCTTGGTATTCGCCCTGTCCACTATCTGCCAAAGAATTGGCTATGGAAGAAAGAACAGCATCTACGTTTGACCTATCCCAGAGATTGGACCCTATAGCACTACGACCTTCCTCAACCAATTGACGGATATTCTGCGGTTGATCTTGTATATCAAGCATGTCGAGCTCAACGTCCGCCTGGTCTCCATCGATAGCCTGCTTAACTGTGAATTTCCCAAGATGCGCTTCAAATTCAAGAGAGGCTTTAGACACTATGATGTGCCTCTTAACTTCATAACCTCCGGGAATTTTCCAAGACAACAGCCCAAGGCAGAATACAAGCTCGTACTGTTCCCCAAGTTTTTGTTGCTCCTGATAAATATGAAAAAGATCTGCGTAGACTCCCTGCACCCTCGAGTATCGTTCGTACAATTCCGCCCATGGAAGCCATTTTTTTTCAAGATAGACATCCCATGCTTGTTGAACATCTGGGGAATCTCCCAGAAAAAGGGTTTCGTTGTTCCTAAATTCTTCTCCTGTTTCTGGGTCTTGCTCAATGTGTTCAACCACTATTGTCTCATGAAGTTCTGGCAGTTCTTTCAGGTTTCTCAGAGCTTCGTAGTTAACCCAGTCTTCACATTTTATAGGTATTTCAGGCAGATTTGGTTCCTGGAATTTAATAATCTCAATCCAAACATCTTCGTCGTGATCATCCTCCTGTTTCCAGGCTTGTGTATAACAATGCTTTGGCTCGTGTGGGATATTGTGAATCCAGAGGATTTTTCTGTAATCGCCTATACTACGAGTGATTTTCGAATTGATACGAGCAAGTGCGGCAAGATACTCAACGAGACGGAGGGTTTTTTCCTGAGCGTCATTATCTGTTGTCATCATCTTTTTCCGACGACCGATGTTGTCTTATCGAAAAAATTACCGCGGCGGGTCAGCGATTCCCCACAAAAATTTCTCCAAAGATTATTGAGAAACTTCTGCGGCTAAAAAACTCGCTATGGCAAGAAAAAACACTAAACGTATTTTCTGTATCACAATATTACCCAAAATGCAATGCTGGCTCCAGAAGAACATAAAAATACCAATGCCTTATCCAATAACACGGCACTATGACAGATGCGGTCATAGAGTTGGTGTTTCTTTGATTTGGGTGTGAAATTCTCTTTTGGGCTCGTGGCATAGGTCCAGAATGCTGCAAGAAGCGTGGAGCTAACGCCCCTGTGACGCTGCATCATATTCGGTCCCGCATACGGCTCGGACGAAGCTAACAGTTTTATATCATTACGAGAATATGTTACATTGGTAACATGTTGTAAATGGGTAGATTTTTTATGATTTTTATTTTGAAATCCCCCTACCCTTGCTTTTCCCAAATATGTTTCCCGAACTCGGCAGATCTTGATCGGTTGTGAAACATTCGACCCAGGTTGGCGACCCTATTTGCGGTAATCTCCGGACGGTGTGGAATAATGGGAATAGGGACACCTACCGTCAGACAATCCGCAGCTGAGGCCTTGCCCAAAGCTTGCCCAGATTCGAAAAAAACGTGGGTAAAAAAGAGTAAGATTGGTGAAATCAGCGGAGTGGCTGATGGCGAAATAGGTTATTAAAAACGTTGGAAAATGGTTACCTGTTTTTACATTGATTTACCTGTAATTTCTATCGCTTAGTCCGACTTCGAATCCGTAGGTCGCCCGTTCGAGTCGGGCCGGGCGTGCCAATGATTTCAGGCCATATACGGGACGTCTATGATTTTATGCTTTACGTTGGGCCAACCGAGAATTGGGAATGACCACCGTTGAGATAGCCAGGCGTCTGGGAATCTGCCAATCGGCGGAAAGTAGATGGTCATTGCGAGGAGAAAGGATAGCTGAACGAAACCGTTTCATGCTTATAGAAGGCCAAATAGCATAAAATCATAGACGTTGTCCCCAAGATCAACGTCCCCAAGACCAAGACGTAGACGTCCCCAAAACGTCACGGCCAAATTGCAGCGACCATGCGATTTGGGCGAAATGGCCAGTGGCACAGATGTGTCGATGTGTCTCAAAACGCAGACGAGCACTGGCTCCCCATGCTGCCGACATCCGGCATTTTTTGTCTCCGGGAGCCTTACCGCAACCATGCCACCGAAAGCTATTAGGTGCCTCAGACTCTATTTGTTTGCAAACGATACCGCAATTTTTTGGACATTGAGCCATTTATGGTGCATAATAGGGTCAAAATGTGACCCATAAAATACGACAATCGGGTCATGTCATGTTCCATTCGCGGAGGTGAAATGGTTCAATTCATCTGGAAGGCCCCTTCGTGGCCCGACCTACACTGGGACAGCGCAACACTTCTGCGCCCTCTGGGCAACGCGAGACAGGCCCAGGGAAAGCTGATCGCAGAGTCCGCGTATTTCGAATTGGCGTTGCAGGCGGAGGTGCTCACGGAAGAGGCCCTTACTACGGCGGCAATTGAAGGTGAGGAACTCGACCGCAATGCGGTGCGCTCGTCGGTCGCTCGTCGACTTGGGCTCCCCACAGCGGGTTTGCCCGCGACAGAAAGGCACGTCGACGGCTTGGTTGAAATGCTCCTCGATGCCACCCGTAATTATGACCATCCCCTCACTGCACTCCGGCTTAAGGGATGGCAGGCAGCCCTTTTCCCCACCGGCTATTCGGGTATGCGTAAAATCGTCGTCGGCAATTGGCGTCGCAGCGAAGAGCCTATGCAGGTGATCTCCGGTCCGGTGGGAAAGGAGAAAGTCCACTACGAGGCTCCCCCGGCGGGGCGGATGGATGCCGAAATGAAGGAATTTCTCGAGTGGCTCCAATCATCCCGAGGTGAATTGGACGGACTTGTGCGAGCAGCGGTTGCGCACTTTCGTTTCGTGTCCATCCATCCCTTTGAGGACGGCAATGGCCGCATTGCCCGAGCCATAGCCGACATGGCCCTGGCGCAAGACGAGGGCAACGGCTGCAGGTTGTACAGCGTGTCCGCCCAGATCAAGTCCGAACGCGACGCCTACTACGATGTCCTTGAGCGGACGCAGAAGGGAGGCGGCGACATCACCGAGTGGATAGTCTGGTTCCTTGAATGCCTGGATCGGGCGATTCGACGGTCTGATGCTGAAGTTCAAAAAGCGGTGGACAAGGCCCGCCTGTGGCACGACATCGCCCATCTCCGGCTCAACGAACGCCAACAGAAGGTCGTCAATCGGCTTTTCGAAGCCGGCCCTGACGGCTTCGAAGGGGGACTCACGAATCGCAAATATAGAGGAATAACCAAGACAAGCCGTGAGACCGCAAAACGTGACATGGCCGATCTGGTGGCCAAAGGCATTCTCGTGAAAAATCCGGGCGGCGGACGAAGCGTCAGCTTCGCCCTTGTGTGGCCCACACGAAGCTGAGGCCCGCCCGGACTGCATACTCCCAAAACGACGGCAAACGAAAGCGGGTCTGCTCGCATTGAAAGCGGACTAAAAGGAAGGAGGCAATCTCTTTTTTTGACATGGATCGAATATTTAAAAAAAGCCGATTCCTGTGCTCCCCATGTGTATTGTGAAATGTGTAAGTCTGACACCCCTTTTCACAGATTCGAAAAAACCATGGGTAAGAAAAAGTAAGATTGGTGAAATCTGCGGAGCGGCTGATGGTGAAAAAGGTTATTAAAAACGTTGGAAAATGTTTACCCGATTTTACTTTGTTATACATGTAATTTCAATTGGTTGGTCCGACTTCGAATCCGTAGGTCGCCCGTTCGAGTCGGGCCGGGCGTGCCAATCAAAACAAGCCGTTAGCTCCTCGCCCTTTCATATGTTCCTAATCTCCTTAACGGCCTTGATAATGCGTAATGTCTTTCCCTTTCGAGTTTTTTCCTGTATATGAAACTATGGCGTAAGAAGCCCGCTGTCTCACCTTTTTTGTGTAGTCGCGAAAAAGTTCAGGGATTGGCTGAGTACCATGCTCGAGCGAAGGAAATATAAGCGATTAGGCCTGAATAGAGACTCGGTTGCCGTGGCCTTTGTAACCAATTCTTCGCCTTATTTTACAACGGCGGGCAGGGTTGCCGATGTCAGCGACGCCGGGGTTAGGCTTTCTCATTTCGGCGGCAGGCTGCCACCGCACAGCTCACTTGAGTTGGACATAATACTACCCGGCGGAATAGCAAGCATCCAAAAGCTCACGGGCGACAGCATTTGGGATGTGGAAACGCAGACTGAACCTCGTGCAAGGCACTGTGGTATCCGATTTCGAAACCTCACAGACGATCAGAAGAGCTTTGTGGAGTATATCATCCGGAACTACGCCACAAGTCCTGCTGAATCTTAGGGCTCAGGACATCGATCACCCAAGAGGGGAAAATGGGGGTTGGGAAAACCCGGGGACGTTCCCAATCCCCATACGATTGGTGCCTGGGGCGGGAATTGAACCCGCACGAGGACAAGCCTCAAGGGATTTTAAGTCCCTTGCGTCTACCAGTTCCGCCACCCAGGCAACAGCCGAAGATTTCACGGCGAAGTATCAATGAGCCCGTCTGTCTTGTCAAGGACCAAAGCCTCTTTCACCTAGTGCTGCCCGTCTTCAGGCCTGTCCAGGATCTTAAAGGCATGCACGACCCCATGACAAAGACAAGCGGTGCTGTAAAGGACCAGGCCTTTGCCTTGGAAGATTCTAACCAGGCTTTCTTTGAGGGCCTCAGGCCGATAGCCCCCTACTCCGGGAGCCAGTTGCTGGCTTCGAATGACCACTGAAATGAAGTCCTCATGCAAGATTTCTTCCAGCACCTTATACAGCAACCCCTTTCGCGGCTTGCCGGTGACCGTGCACTTCTCAAAGGGTTCCACACAGTGGTCCGGGCAAGGGAAATCAGCATAGCTGACGTACAACTGCCCCTGGGGGCCCCTTATGGGATTTGGAAGCATGGACTCTATTTCTGAAGGGACAGGGACAACTTCGATCATGGCACGACTGGACGCCTTGAGGCGCACCCATTCAAAGGCCAAATGGATAGGCACAGCCGGGACAATCCATGCCGGCGAAGCTCCCTTGCCGAGGTGACTGACCAGATATGACGCCCCCTCATGATGCACCTGTTCCACGGGAAGGCGGCTCAACCGTTTAAGGGCCTCCAAGTTCTCATCGACGACGACAAACCGCGCTTCGGGCCTTTTCCTGGACAGTCTCTCCGCAGCCATGGCGCCAAACCTGCCGGCCCCTATGATCCAATATATTGTTTCATCCTTGTTCATGTGTGCTTGCCTGATATAATTGGCCGGTACAACGTTGTCAATTCTTGCATCTTTTGATAACCCTACAGAGCATGGACGAAACAACGACTAATCACGGCCTGATTCTGGCCTCAAAATCCCCGAGGCGTCGCGACCTTCTCAACCAGGCCGGCTTGACCTTCACGGTGATGCCGAGCACGGTAGATGAAAGCGCTGTGCCGGCGACATCACCGCAGGAACATGTCCGGTTGCTTGCTGAAGCCAAGGCTGGAGAGGTAGCCCAACGCTTTCCCACAAGCTGGGTCATCGGTGCCGACACCGTGGTGCTCATTGAAAAAACCGTCTTGGGTAAGCCCCGTACCCGGACGGAGGCACGCCACATGCTTGAAGCCCTTAGTGGCAAGACACACAAGGTGCTCACCGGCTATTGCATCTGTTGCAAGAAGGCACAGCGGTCCTTTTCCCAGACAGTGGAAACCGAGGTGCTATTCAAGCCCCTGACCGACAGGGAGATCGATTGGTACATCGCCACCGGGGAGCCCTTTGATAAGGCCGGCGGGTATGCTGCACAGGGCATGGGGACCTTTCTGATTAAGCGGGTGGAGGGCTCTTACAGCAGCGTGGTGGGACTGCCCGTGTGCGAAGTGGTTGACTATTTGGTGAAGCAAGGGGTAGTCCAGCGTTAGGGGCTTACCGATCATCTGTTCAGATTGAAGGGGCTTTGTTATGGCTGAAACCATTCAAAGCAGACTGAAACGCGTGAAAGATCGGATCACCGAGGCTGCGCTGGCCTGTGGCCGTGATCCGAAGACCATCAAGTTGATCGCCGTCAGCAAAACGGTCCCAGCGGATCGTATCCTGGCCGCCATCGGAGCCGGTGTCACAGACCTTGGGGAAAACTATGTGCAGGAAGCACGGGAAAAGATCGAGGCCCTTGGCCGAGAGACAGTCTCATGGCATTTCATAGGGCACCTTCAAACCAACAAGGCAAAATATGTTGTAAGGCTCTTTGACCTGATTCACTCTGTTGACAGTCTCAAGCTGGCAAAGGAATTGGACAAACGAGCCCGGGCTGTCGGCAAGGTCCAAAAGGTCTTGGTTCAAGTAAACATTTCGGGCGAGGCGACCAAGTCCGGTATCGAGACAGAGCAGGCCGTGGCGCTGGTGCGCCAGATGGCCCTTCTTGACAACCTAGCCATCTGCGGGCTCATGACCATGCCCCCATATTTCAATTCTCCGGAGAAGGTGCGTCCCTATTTCAAAGCCCTAAAAGACTTGGGCAACCGCGTTCGTACGGAGGCTATTGCCAATGTTGACATGGCAGAGCTTTCCATGGGCATGACCGGGGATTTTGAAGCCGCTATTCAGGAGGGGGCAACATTGGTACGCATTGGCACAGCCATTTTTGGGCATAGAGGCGCGGCGACATCGAGGTGAAGCGGCAAGAAGCATTAAGAAGCACGTTGTTTGAGAAGCTGTCTGAGCTTTATGCTCAGATGGAGGAGGCCTACAACCATGTGGCGGGCGAGATCGGCCTGTCCTGCTCGATGTGTACTGACAATTGCTGCACAAGCTATTTCCGCCATCATACCTATATAGAGTGGGCGTATGTTTGGCAGGGCATGAGATCTCGTTGCGATGAAAACCAGCGCGAGTATATCAACAGAGCCGAAGCGTACGTCCGACACAGCCGGGTTCTCATGGCCCAGGGCCTTAGGCCCAATATGATGTGTCCCTTGAACGATCAAGGGCGTTGCCGGCTTTACAAATACAGGCTCATGATCTGCCGCTTGCATGGTGTGCCTAACCGTTTTGTCAGGCCGGACGCCAAAAAGATGAGCTTCCCAGGGTGTTTCAGGTGCCAGGAGCTTTGCTCGCATTTGGAAGAAGTGCCCGTACTCGATAGAACGGAGTTTTACCGGGAGTTGGCCTCCCTGGAGATGGCCTTTGTGGGGCCGAAGATCAAGACCTTGCCCAGGGTGAATCTGACGCTGGCCGAAATGCTGGTCCAGGGACCGCCGGGAATCTAGCGCCGGCGGCCCGGCATGACGGGGGCAGGCCTCGCACTCTACAGACCAAGGCACGTTAGGGCTACCGCCCTTGACTTTCCCGTAATGATACTTATTGTAGGAATGAGGATGGAGTACTGTTTAGTCCGTTCTCCAATCCTCCTTTCCTTTTCCCCCTGGGATTTCATATGACTCTCACCGCGTCATTTATCTCTCAGGGGGTTTCTTTTTGGTTTCCGTCCCCCGCATCGCCTACCCCCTCACCCTAAACGGCCTCTCCCTCTTCCACATTTTCGTTTCAGTTTTTTCCGAATTTACCGATGTAAAGAATACAAGGAAAACCTGAATGGAGTGAGGCTGTTGTGAAACAGAGACTGAATCCTATAAACCATGCCGGCCCCAGAAACCTGTTTTGCCCTTACTACGAAGATTGCCTGGGACATGCTGCCGCACGCCGGTGGCGGGCATGGCATTGTTCTGAATGTGCTCATAAACTGAGGAAAGAACCCCTGGGTGAGGCCCCCCTGGTCAAAGACCCAAACCCCCTGTATCCGTTGCCGTCCGACATCCGCCGCGATCTCAGATACCGACTCGATTGAGTGAAGTCGAGCGCCTACGCAATATCATCACTGCCCGACATCCCGGATACGAGGAGCCAGTTATTTGCCAGAGTAGTCCCGAGGACCAAAGAGCGGGAGATCCTTGTCTCCCTTAGCCAGGTGGGATGTCTTCTTTTTCGGTTTCCGAGCGAACTGAGCAACAAATGATCTGGGCATACGATCCCGTGTTCTTAACAGAGCTTCCGGGACACGAATTGTTTGGCCTACAAATATGCGATCGGGCTTGAGCTTTGAATTGAAATTGGCCAGGATCTTCCAGTTTTTGAATTGTCCAGTGTACCATTTGGCAATAATGGAGAGGCTTTCACCTGACCATCTTACCGTGTGCACAAGATACTTTGGTTGTCGGCGCAATGGTGTTTCCCTGGCCGCTGATTCAGCATCTTCGGAAACCCATTCAGCCGTCGTGCCGGCGCCTTTAGGGGATATTTCCGAGGGTTCAAGCGCAACCCCCGCTGGAGGCGCTTTGGTTGAACCGGCGCAACCCACGAGTCCCACGATCACGATGATTCCCACTAGATGCGTTCGAATCATCTCTTCAATGTTCCTGCTCATTAGATGTCTCCCCACTTGCCTCTTAACATTTTAAGATGCTTCCTCACCTGTTCATTTCCGGGATTGGCCATGATCGCCAGTTTCAAATTCTTCATGCACTTGCCTCTCTTGCCCTGGGTCTTCTGCACCATGGCCAGATTGAAAAGGGCCTCATCAAGGAAAGCCGGCGATAACTCAACCACGTGTCTATACATTTCCTCAGCCTTGGCGTAGTTCTTATTGATTGCATAAATGTATCCAAGATTGAAAAACGCATCAGGCAATTGAGGGGCCAGTTCAGCGACTTTTTGATAGGCGATAATCGCCTTGGCGTATTCTCTGGTTCTGAGATAAAGGATGCCCAATTGAGAAAGCCCGCTTGTACTGTCTGGATCCAATTGCACGGCTTTGACCAACAATGCTTTCGCCCTGTCGGGCTCTGTCTTGACAAGTCCGGACGCCTGACCTTCGAGAGCGCGCGAGTATGGGCCGGAAACCTTTTCGATCATGGTGGGTTCGCTGGCCAAGGCCTCTTCAAACAGACCCGCCGCTTCTGCAAAGCGTCCCGCGTCCAGCGCTGTGATGCCCGCCTCGAGATTCATGGAGGCAACAGCCGACCGCTGTCTCATGGCCAACCCTTTCTTGAACAGGAAGACAGAAACCGCACAGATCACGACAATCGTTGCTGCAAGGGCGGCATACCGAAAGCCTCTCCGCTTTCGCCTGGGTGGGGCTGCCTCAGCGACCACAGGCGAGGGCTCTTTCCGAATTTTATCCTTTTTCTGCGAAGCAGGGTGTGTCCTTTTCACTCTTGACGGCCCTACAGACGCCGTCTGCAGCAGCGTCTGATACACGGGCGCTTGTCCATCTGTATCCGTTTTCGACGGCTCCGCAGAATGGATCTGTACCCCCTCTTGGTCATGATGCCCGTCAGCATTCGTCGGTTTTGTTGATTGCTCTACGGGGTCGGTCGCAGCCAACTGCTCATCAGGCAGCCCAACCGTATCCGCTTGCTCTTTTAGGTTCGGGACAGAATCCGTCTCTTCGGCCTCCTGGTGAATAAATTCTTCAACACTGGTTTCCTCTGTTGGTAACTCGATAACGTCCGTTTGTGTGGCTTGCTTTTCGGCAGATTCCTCAGCGCCGATCTTTTCCTCAAAAAGGGTTTTCATATACTGTGCGAGGCCTTGCTGGGTTGGCCGAGGAGAGAGTGCAGAGGCCACGTCCTCCAAGTCGGCCAGCATGTCACCGGCAGACTGGTAGCGTTTTTCAGGGGCTTTCTCAAGAGCACGATAAATGATTTCACAAAGCTTGGGATGTTGGCCATGCATAAGGTTTTCGGGGGGTTCGAACTTGGCTTGCCGAACCCGAGAAAAGACCTCCATGGTTTCTCCTTTGAACGCCTGTTTGCCCGTAGCCATTTCATAAAGGAGGATTCCCGTGGAAAAGATGTCCGAGCGGTGATCGATGGGCTTTCCATCAATCTGCTGTGGCGACATGTAAGCCAACTCCCCTTTCATCATACCCGTCTGGGTCCCGCTATCTGGAGCCCCTCCTGCGGAAACGCTGAAATCTTTGATTTTTACCTCACCATGATGAGTCACAAGAATGTTGTCAGGAGTCATCTTGCCATGAATGATGTGGCGAGGCTCTCCTCGAGAATCTCTGAGGTTATGGGCGTAATCAAGTCCATTGAGGATCTGCCTGATGATATAAAGCGCATTTTCCACACTGATGGGCAGGTTCTTTTCCTTTGAGGTGCTCTTGATGATTTGAAGGTTTTTCCCGCACACGTATTCCATGGCAACGAAATAAGCGCCGTCCGTGGTCCCAAAATCATAGACCTGAAGGACGTTCTCATGTTTGAGCAAAGCGCCAAGCTTCGCCTCAGCCATGAAAGATTTGATCAGCCCTTGTTTCACCGTCAGGTGGGGGAGGATTTTTTTGATCAAAACACCTTTTTCACTACCATGGGCGTCCGCCAGCCTGGCCTTATAGAATTCGGCCTTGCCGTCCACGGCAATCTTATCCAAGAGCAGGTATCTTCCGAGTTGAATGGACTGAGATGACGTCATATTGAAAACTCTTTGCGTTTCACCCCAAAAAGATGGCTCAAACAAGGGATCTGCCGGGCGGCCAGGTCCCAGGATTCTATCATTTCATGGCAATGATGCCGGACGTTTCCGAACAAATATCCATGATTCCAATAGATTGTAGAATGCCCGAAGAACGAATCCATGGTCATCCCATTGCAATGGGCCACCATTTCAACGTACTACTCATCCTTTCGTCAAAGTGATGGATATGCTTTAGTTTTTTGTAATATTTTACCCTTGAATATGTGATTGCACGCGGGCAATCCCGTCCCAAGCGGCGCAGACAGCGTCTCGCTTGGAATCGGATCATCCGCATGCTTTGTTATGCACGTTTCTTCAACAGGCTAAGGGCTCGCCCTAAGCTGGTACCATTTTCCTTTCTGTTGACTTCGTGGCGGCATGTGTTATGTTGATTAAACAAGGAACACAGTCCAAATTTTAAAGGAGCTGAGCATGAAAACGGTTGAAGATGGTCATTTTGTCAAGGTCGATTACACGGGCACGTTGGAAAATGGGGACACGTTTGATTCCAGCCGCAATTCCCACCCCATTGAAGTTGAAGTGGGGGCGGGCAGGGTCATCAAGGGATTCGAGGATGCACTCGTGGGTATGGCCGAAAAGGAAAAGAAAACCTTCACCCTTTCTCCTGAGGAAGCTTACGGGCATCGGAAGGAAAACCTGGAACAAAGTTTTATGCGCTCCGAACTGCCTGAAGGATTTGAGCCGCAGGTCGGTCAGGTGCTGGCCCTAACGAATCCCCAGGGCGGCCAACTGCCGGCAACGGTGAAACACACGGACGATGAAAAGGTCACTGTGGATCTGAATCACCCTCTGGCCGGGGAGAAGCTTACCTTTGAAATAGAGGTCCTCGAGATTAATCATGAGCCCAGTCCATCTTCGTGTACACCATCTGCGTGCTGCAGCTGCGGTTCTACCTGCTCGTAATCGTGAAACGGACCAAATCTGAAAACAAGAAGCCGGCTGATAAAGGCCGGCTTTCCTTTTTTTGCGCTTTGGAAGCTGCTAACCATGCTTGACTAGGATTACTGACAAGGCCTCACACCCTGCCACCTTCGGTCTTGATCCTTAGCGATATAACCACGTCACCGGAAAGAGCTGTCGAGGCACAAGCCCGACAGTTCAATCCCACTTCCTATGCCTCGTAGAGTTCGCCAACCAACTTTTGAAACCAAGGTGGCTTTTGCAGGATAACGAAAATCAAGATCAAACCAACAATCGGGATGGGGATAACCGCATCAACGACACACAAACCTGCCAAGCCGATGAGAGATCGAGTCTTGAGTGTCATGCAACCTCCAAACTCTCGCTTGGTGAACCGTGAAAGCGAGCGCATTCCCCGCTGCTTGCGGCGGGGTTAGCGAGTGAATAGGATTGAAGAAAGCATCAGAGTTTTCTACTGCAATGGGTCCAAGGAGCCATAAACCGTGGAACCGGACGGATGCAGATGGCCTCCACGGGAAAACAATACCAACAAAAGGCGCTATGGTAAAGGGCGGGGAATACCACTTCCATTGAGCAAAAACGCTCGATGGATAGTTGTCGGCAACCAGTTACTCGAGAGAGCCTCTTATTGTCTGGATTTCCAACCGCCCACTCTTCCCGATTCCGTCGAGACTCGTTCGAGACCCAGACAACTCAGGGGCCGGGCGTTGTTGCAGATCGCGAGATGGGGTGGAGGGACCAAGCCCGGCCCCACGCCAAGGGAGTGGAAAAGAAAGCC
>CAZCXI010000021.1:0-26701 GCA_964502635.1 uncultured Desulfobacterales bacterium | reverse complement strand
GCGGTGTTGGCGATTCTCTTGGCGGTGCTCGCCGGTTTGTTCTTTTTGGCGAGTGGTCGATCTGCAACAACGCCCGGCCCCTCGCCAAGGGAGTGGAAACGAACTCGCCGATGTGTTTGCCTGCCCCTGTTGCCAAGGCTACAAGCCACGCAGAAGTGCTTGACATTGTGTGGAATCCTTCTTATTTTATAGTTTATGGCTATAGAATATAAAAGAAAACGATCTCCAACGTGGAGAACGAAGTCCAGAGTCACGTCAAACGAAAACGTCTGGGAAGACCTGGAGGAGCAATGAAGCGCTTTGCAATGCTCTTGTTGGTGACGATCCCCGCAATGTGGTGGCCCGTCGTTGCTGCCAAGACAGCTCAAGGTGCCTCTCTCCTCTGGGCCCCGCCGTCGGTGGCCCGGATCATAGAAGAAGGCGTGGCCCAAAACAAAGAGATCCAAAGCCTGGAGGCCCAGGTGGAAAAGTTCAAGGAGCTGGTCCCTTTTGCCGGCGCCCTGGAAGACCCGCGACTGGGGATAGCGGTTTTGAATCTGCCCACCGACAGCTTCAGGTTTGACCAGGAGGCGATGACCCAGAAACAGCTCTTCGTCTCCCAGAAAATCCCCTGGTTCGGGAAGCTCAGCCTCAGGTCGCAGCGTCAAACGCTGGAGGCAAGTCGACAGCAGGCCTTGCTGGAAGCCAAGACATTGGAGCTCGCCCGCAAGATTGCGACCACCTGTTACGAACTCGGGTTCGTGGCCACGAGTCTGAGAATCAATGAGCGGTTGACGAATATGGTCACCCAGATGCTCAGGGCATCAGAGACCAGGTATGCTGCCGGCATGGGCCTCCAGCACGAGGTGCTCCAGGCCCAAGTGGAATCGACCAAGCTCCTGGACGAAAAAATCGCCTTGGAGAGGCAACGGCAAACCCTGGAAGATCGAATCAGCGAGCTCGTCAACCGGGAGCATTTCGCACCGGTTGCAGCCCCGGAGGGCCTGAGCTACTTCGACTTCATGTTTGACCTGGAGGATTTGAAAGCTCAGAGCTTGCAAGGGAATCCATGGTTGCGGGTCAGGCAAGCTGAGGTGGATCAGGCCGCCGTGGACGTAAAACTGGCTGAAAAGGCCTATTGGCCCGACATGGACTTCAAACTGGCATACGGCCAGAGAGATGAGGATTTTACTGGACGGGATTTGCCGGATTTTGTCTCGACGTCGGTGGTGATCAATGTCCCCCTGTGGCAGAAGAACAGGCAGGACAAGAAACTGGCTGCCGCCAAGAAGGGCCGTGAGTCAGCCATGAAAGTCTATCGAGGCCTGGTAGAGGCCTTGCCGTATCGTGTAGATGCCTTGGCCGGCGAAATCCGCAACATTCAGGAGAATTACCGATTGTATGCAGATGCCATGGTGCTTCAGGCCGAGCAGTGGGCACGCTCTTCACAAACCGCTTACGAAGTGGGCAAGGTGGAATTCGACACCATGATCCATGCCAAGATTCGCGTGCTTCGCTTCGAACTCCAGGCCCAACGCTATCTATATACGATCTACCAGAAACGGGCGGCGCTGGAAGAACTCCTGGGTTCGCCTCTGCAAACGGAATCGGTGGGCAAGCGTTGAGCATTTCGGCCACCCGTAAGAGTATGTGATTTCAAGTGTTGCGGAATTGCTGATTTGTGGGGCATGAAAGCCATGAAACGATTAATGACCATGACAGGTGTCCTGATATGGCTTGCTTTGACGGGTTCATGGAGTCCCTTTGGCGTCTCGTTCCAGGGGATGCATCATCGATCTGATTGCGGGGGCTTTGCAGTGAGGCAGGCCACTGCCGCAGAACAAGGCCTCAAAGCGAGCGAGATTGATCCGAAGACCGGCAAGAAGATCAAGTATTGGGTAGCACCCATGGATCCGACTTACATTCGCAACAAGCCTGGCAAGTCTCCCATGGGCATGGATCTGGTACCGGTGTACGCCGAAGAGGGGGAGGACAAAGAACCTGCCTCCACCATACGGATCGATCCGGTTACCATGCAGAACATGGGGGTTCGTCTAGCAAGCGTCCAGCGAAAGCCCCTGGTGAAAGATATCCGCACCTACGGAAGGATCACTTATGATGAGACCACGATCTATACAGTAAACACCAAGGTCAACGGCTGGATTGAAAAGCTCCGTGTGACTTTCGTGGGCGAGAAAGTGAAAAAGGGTCAGCCTCTTTTCGATATCTACAGCCCGGAACTCGTCACGGCTCAGGAGGAGTTTCTCCTGGCTCTCCAACAATACAAGAGCCTGTCTACCAGCACCTACCCCAGTATTCGGGAAGGGGCTGAGCGCCTTGTGACTGCCGCCCGGACACGGCTGCGTTACTGGGACCTGACTGACGAGCAGACCAGAAAAATCGAAAAGAACGGCACGCCTCAAAAAAACCTGACTATTTATTCTCCAGCCAGCGGCGTGGTCATCAAGAAGCTTGCCTTTGAGGGACACTATGTGAAGGCGGGGGAGCTCCAGTACGAAATCGCCGATCTGTCCACGGTCTGGGTCGATGTGGACGTCTATGAGTATGAGCTTCCCTGGGTCCGGGAGGGGATGGACGCAGCGATGGAGCTGGCCTACATTCCGGGAGAGCGTTTTTATGGCAAGGTCCTCTACATTTACCCCTATCTGAATCCCAAGACCAGGACCGGCAAGCTCAGGCTGGAATTCCCCAATCCAGGATACCAACTGAAGCCTGAGATGTTCGCCACGGTGTATCTGAAGTCCAGGATCGCCGGGGACAGCCTGGTTGTTCCCCAGGAGGCCGTGATCGACAGTGGCATCCGCAAGGTGGTCTTCGTGTCCGTGGGCAAGGGCAAGTTTCAGCCCCGCGAGATCGAGCTTGGCGTGGAAGGCAACAATGATGAGTTCCAGGTGCTAAAGGGCCTGCACCAGGGTGAGGTGGTCGTAGTCTCGGCGCAGTTCATGCTGGATTCTGAAAGCCGCCTCCGGGAGGCCATTCAGAAGATGCTGGAGGTGCGGTAACACGGTTCTGCCGACCCGCAAACCCGCCCCTGCTCAGGTGACGCAGCAGAGTGGAACGACCGATGATGACCTGGATATGACAGGCATCACCATGGAAGACGCCCACCGTTAGTTGATAGCACAAGCATGCGGGTGATCCGATTCTAAAGCGAGGCACTCTTTGAGCGAGGCGGTGAGGATATGGTCAGTTATGCGGGGGCTTGACACCCACTAAATCGGATTGCCCATATGCAATGACATTTTCAACGGGCTGACATGTTGCGAGTTTTTTGAAATGATTGAAAAGATTATCGAGCTGTCTGTCAAGAACAAATTCCTTGTGATCCTCATGACCTTGTTTGTGATCGCAGGGGGCATCTACGCCATGCTGAGGACGCCACTGGACGCCATCCCGGATCTGTCCGATGTCCAGGTCATCATCTTCACCGAATACCCGGGCCAGGCCCCCCAGGTGGTGGAGGACCAGGTCACTTACCCGCTCACTACCGCCATGCTGGCGGTACCCTACGCCAAGACGGTGCGGGGGTACTCTTTTTTCGGCATCTCCTTCGTCTACATCATCTTTGAAGATGGCACCGACATGTACTGGGCCAGAAGTCGGGTGCTGGAATCTCTCAATTACGTGTCTGGCAGGCTACCTCAAGGGGTCATACCCTCCCTTGGACCTGATGCCACCGGTGTTGGATGGGTCTACGAGTACATCCTCAAAAGCGACCGGCACGACTTGGCCCAGCTGCGTTCCATCCAGGACTGGTTTCTCCGCTATGAACTCGCGAGTGTGCCGGGGGTCGCGGAAGTGGCCTCTGTTGGCGGTTTTGTAAAACAGTATCAGGTGATCATGGATCCCAATAAGCTCTTGGCCTACAACATACCCTTGCAGAGAGTGAAGATGGCCATCCAGCGCAGCAATAACGATGTCGGCGGCAGGCTGGTGGAGATGGGCGAAACCGAATTTATGGTTCGCGGTTTAGGATACATCAAGGGTGTGGAAGATCTGGAGAACATTTCCCTGGAAGCGGATGAACATGGCACGCCGATTCTATTGCGCAACCTGGCAACCATCAAGATCGGCCCTGAGCTCAGGCGTGGCATCGCCGACTATAACGGAGCGGGTGACGTTGTGGGGGGCATTGTCGTCATGCGCTATGGAGAAAACGCTCTCGAGGTCATCCGAAACGTCAAGAACAGGCTGGAGCAACTCAAGGCCGGCTTGCCTGAAGGGGTCAGTATCACGACCGTCTACGACCGTTCGTCCCTGATCCTGCGTGCCATCAGCAACCTGAAACGCACCCTCATTGAGGAGAGCCTTATCGTGGCTCTGGTTTGCATTATTTTCCTGCTCCATTTTCGGAGCGCCCTGGTGGGTATATTTACCCTGCCGGTGGCCGTGCTGATCAGTTTTATCATCATGGATCGACAGGGGATTAATGCCAACATCATGAGCCTCGGCGGCATTGCCATCGCTGTTGGCGCTATGGTGGACGCGGCTATTGTCATGATCGAAAACGCCCACAGGCACATAGAGCACGAGGGAGGAAAGAAACCCCACTGGGAGCTGATCCTGAACGCCTCCAAGGAGGTGGGACCAGCCCTCTTTTTCTCTCTGCTCGTCATTGCCATCAGCTTTTTGCCGGTGTTCACCTTGGAAGCTCAGGAAGGCCGTCTTTTCCGTCCCCTGGCCTTCACCAAGACGTATGCCATGCTGGGTTCTTCGTTGCTGGCCATCACCATCGTTCCCGTACTCATGGGTTATCTGATAAAGGGGAAAATCCGGTCTGAAAAGAAAAACCCGGTCAACCGATTCCTGATCTGGATTTACCATCCCACCATCAGATTGGTTCTGAAGGCGAAGATACCGGTCATCCTGTTGGCGGTTGCCGCCCTGGCCATGACCTATGTGCCGTGGAAGAGGATCGGCTCAGAATTCATGCCCCCCTTGAATGAAGGGGACCTGCTCTACATGCCTACCACCCTTCCAGGTATTTCAATCACCAAGGCGAAGGAGTTGTTGCAGCAAACGGATCGGATTATTGCCTCTTTCCCTGAAGTGCAACAGGTCTTCGGCAAAATCGGCCGCGCTGAGACGGCCACGGACCCTGCTCCCCTGTCCATGATTGAGACCACCATCATCCTGAAGCCTGAATCCCAATGGCGTACGGGTATGACCATGGACAGACTCGTGGACAAACTCGACAAGGCGATCCAGTTCCCGGGGCTGACCAACGCCTGGACCATGCCGATTAAAACACGGATCGACATGCTGTCCACCGGGATTAAGACGCCGGTGGGGATCAAGCTCATGGGAGAAAACCTCCAAGTCCTGAGCGATCTGGGTGAAAAAGTAGAAGCGGTCGTGAGGGCCGTGCCTGGAACGCTGAGCGTGTACGCAGAAAGGGTGACGGGCGGAAATTTTTTCGATTACCGGATCAGACGTGAGGACGCGGCACGTTATGGTCTCACGGTAAGCGATGTCGAGGACGTGATTATGACGGCCGTTGGCGGCATGAATGTGACCAGGACGGTGGAGGGGTTGGAGCGGTATCCGGTCAACATTCGTTACGCGTCCGAATTGCGAGATACTGCGGAAAAATTGCGGCGTATCCTGGTGCCGACCCCCATGGGAGTCCAGGTGCCGATCACCGAACTGGCCGACATTCGCATCACGAAGGGAGCGTCGATGATCAAGAGCGAAAACGGCCGGAAGAGCGCATGGGTCTTTGTGGACCTTAGTGGCGTCGATGTTGGGACTTACGTGAAAAGGGCTCAGCAGGCAGTACGTGACAAGGTGAAGCTGCCTCCGGGCTACAGCATGGTTTGGAGCGGCCAGTACGAATATATGGTGCGGGCCGAAAAACGGTTGAAGGTGGTGGTGCCGATGACACTGGTGATTATCTTCCTGCTCCTTTACTTCAACTTCAAAAACATCGCGGAAACCCTCATTGTCATGCTCAGCGTCCCCTTTTCCCTCACGGGCGGCTTCTGGCTTATGTATCTGTTGGGTTACAACATGAGTGTGGCTGTGGGAGTCGGGTTCATTGCCCTGGCCGGTGTAGCGGCGGAGACTGGTGTGGTGATGCTGGTTTACCTGGACCACGCTTACAATCGGTTCAAGGCCATACATGGGGAGAAATTCAATCGTAAACACCTTGGTCAAGCCATCGAGGAAGGGGCAGCGCTCAGGGTGCGTCCCAAAATCATGACGGTGGTCGCCATCATGGCAGGACTCATGCCCATTATGTGGAGCCACGGCACCGGCTCCCAGGTGATGAAGCGGATCGCCGCGCCCATGGTGGGCGGCATGGTCAGTGCCACCATCTTGACCCTGATCGTAGTACCGGCCATCTATGGTCTGTGGAAGGGGTGGAGATTGCAGAAATAGTCTGGACGATGGGTATATCATCCCACCGCCGACGAACGTGAACAGGATTGAGGCACGCTCATGAAACGACCCGATGAGATGAAGAATACGCTGGAGGCATGTAAGACCGGATTCGAAAGCCGCGCCCGATTGCGTGACCACCTCCCGAGCATTGTCGATCGTATCGTGGAGAGTTGTCACCACGAGAAATGTTTCAAGCATATCGATGCTGAATTGATTCCTTCCCGAAAGTCCGTGATCGGGGTACTGAAGCGACTTCGAGAGATCCTTTTTCCCGGGTACTTCGACCGGGAGCGTATCGACCGCATGAATCTGACGTATCAAATGGGTCGGTCCGTTGACCGCCTCTTTGAAATGCTTTCGGAGCAGATTGCCCGTAGCATGCGCCATGAGTGCCTTCGCTACGATCAACCCTGCGTCGAATGTGTCCAGTTGAGCTATAAAGAGGCCCTCAGGTTCCTGGAGTCGATCCCGAAGATGCGTCAGGTGCTGGCCACGGACGTCCGCGCCGCCTATGCGGGGGATCCAGCGGCCAAGAGCTATGATGAAATTGTGTTCAGCTATCCGGGCATCCTTGCCATCATGGTTTACCGAATAGCTCACCAGTTATTTACGCAACAGATCCCCCTGCTTCCTCGGATTATGAGCGAATATGCCCACAGTATTACCGGAATCGACATCCATCCCGGGGCACGGATCGGAGAAAGTTTTTTCATCGATCACGGCACTGGAGTCGTGATTGGGGAAACCACAGTGATCGGAAAAAATGTTCGACTCTATCAAGGGGTGACGCTCGGCGCCTTGTCGCTGCCAAAGGATGCGGGAGAACGCTTAAGGGCACAGAGGCGCCATCCCACGATCGAAGATGACGTCATCATTTACGCAGGCGCCACCATCCTGGGGGCGGAGTGCATTATCGGAGCGCGCTCTGTGATCGGAGGCAATGTGTGGATGACCGAATCGGTGCCGCCGGACACGAAGGTGCTATTGGAGACCCCGCGCTTGATTTACAAGTGATGTTCAGGCAATATCAGGTGCGTACAAGACGTCGACGTGGAGGCTGACATGACGAGAGTTTTTTCTGACATCACGACGACCGTTGGCAACACCCCATTGGTGAGGTTATGCAAGACGACAAGGGGTCTTGAAGCGGAAGTCATTGCCAAACTGGAGTTTTTTAACCCTCTCGGAAGCGTCAAGGATCGTATAGGCATCGCCATGATCGAAGCGGCACAGCGCGAAGGGCAGCTTCGTCCGGACACGCTTATCGTGGAGCCCACGAGCGGAAACACGGGCATTGCCTTGGCCTTTGTGTGCGCGGCTAAGGGGTATCGTCTATGCCTGACGATGCCCGACACCATGAGTATGGAACGAAGAAAACTCCTAACACATCTGGGCGCGCAACTGGTATTGACCCCCGGCAGTGAAGGGATGAAGGGAGCTATTTTCAAGGCAGAAGAGATTCTAACAAGCGCCAAAGATGCCTATATGCCCAACCAGTTCAAAAACCCAGCCAACCCGGAGATACACCGCAAGACCACCGCAGAGGAGATCTGGCACGACACCGAAGGCGCGGTCGACATGATGGTTGCGGGCGTTGGTACAGGCGGAACGATTACCGGGGTCTCTGAGGTCATCAAGTCCCGAAAACCGTCGTTCAAGGCCATTGCCGTCGAGCCGACGGCTTCGCCCGTCCTTTCGGGTGGCAAGGCCGGCCCCCATAAAATACAGGGGATCGGGGCCGGGTTTGTGCCGGATGTTTTGAACGTAAATGTGATTGACGAAGTGATTGCCGTCAGCAACGAAGATGCCTTTGACACGGCAAGACGACTCGCCAAAGAGGAAGGGATCATGTGCGGCATTTCTTCCGGGGCGGCGGCCTGGGCTGCCATGGAAGCAGCAAAACGACAGGAAAATAGAGGGAAACAAATCGTGGTTGTGCTTCCCAGCACCGGGGAGCGCTATATCAGCACGGAGTTGTTTAAGGCGTGAGTGAATCGGGCTCCATTTTTCCAGAAGAATCCTTGATATACAGGAGAATCCAACAATGTGGGAATACACGGACAAGGTAAAAGATCATTTCCTGCATCCCCGAAACGCAGGTGAGATTGAAGATCCCGATGGCATGGGCGAAGTGGGGTCCCTGGCATGCGGGGATGCCCTGAAACTTACCTTCAAACTCGATGAGCAGAAACGCATTCAAGACGTTAAGTTCAAGACGTTTGGCTGCGGAAGTGCCATTGCTTCATCATCAGCGCTGACCGAGATGGTCAAGGGGATGACCCTGGAAGAGGCTGAAAAGGTCACGAATCAGGATATTGCCGACTATCTTGGAGGCCTGCCAAAAGAAAAGATGCACTGCTCCGTGATGGGCAGAGATGCATTGGAAAAGGCCATCGCCCATTATCGCGGGGAACCCGAAAAGAAGCTTGAAGGGGAAATCGTCTGCGAATGCTTTGGTGTGACTGATGTGGAAATAGAGCGAGCGGTTCGTGAAAACAACCTGACCGCAGTGGAAGACATCACTGATTATACCAAGGCAGGGGGAGGGTGCGAAAGTTGTCATGACAAGA
This sequence comes from uncultured Desulfobacterales bacterium, assembly GCA_964502635.1. Lineage (GTDB taxonomy): Bacteria > Desulfobacterota > Desulfobacteria > Desulfobacterales. The sequence goes on along the minus strand of CAZCXI010000021.1, from coordinate 17,747 downwards.
TCCAGGAGATTATTGACAAGGTCCATGGCAAGGCTCATGTGGTTCACCGACCACCCCCTGGGCTGACCAACATTCAGAAGATCAAACTCATCCAAGAGACGTTGGAACGTGAGATCAAACCTTCCCTGAAGCAGGACGGAGGAGACATAGAACTTGTCGATGTAGACGGAAACACAGTCCTTGTGAAGCTGCGTGGCACCTGTGCCACCTGTGTCGCCTCTCAGGTCACGCTGAAACACTACGTCCAGTCCAAACTGCGCGAAATGGTCACGCCGGAACTGGTGGTTGAGGAGGTACAATGATGAAAGTGATCTATACAGACAACAATGCCACAACCCAGGTGGCACCCGAGGTCCTTGAAGAGATGCTCCCTTACTTTCATGACCTCTACGGCAACCCATCGAGCATGCACACCTTTGGGGGGCAAGTGGCGGGAAAATTGAAAGAGGCACGCCAAAGGGTGGCGGGTCTCATCGGGGCGACGGCGGATGAGATACTTTTTACCAGCTGCGGTACGGAAAGCGATAACACGGCCATTCGAGCAGCGATTGCATCCCAGCCCCACAAGAAACATGTCATCACCACACGGGTTGAACACCCAGCCGTGAAGAACCTCTGTGAGCACCTGGATGGGCATGGATATCGGGTCACCTTCCTTCCTGTCGATCGGCAGGGGAGATTGGATTTGGAGCCTTTATACAAGGCCCTATCGCACGACACGGCCATCGTCAGCATCATGTGGGCCAACAATGAAACCGGGGTCATATTCCCTGTGGACGAGATCGCCCGGGTGGTACGGGAAAGGGGCGTTGTATTCCATACAGATGCGGTTCAGGCGGTGGGAAAAGTCCCCATCGACACAAAGCACTTCCCTGTAGACATGCTCTCTCTTTCAGGGCACAAACTTCACGCGCCCAAGGGGGTCGGTGCCCTTTATGTCCGGAAGGGAACGAAGTTTTCCCCTTTCCTCATCGGAGGACATCAGGAAAAAGGCCGAAGGGGCGGGACCGAAAATGTGGCCTCCATCATCGGACTCGGCAAGGCATGCGAATTGGCCCTGGAACATCTGGAGGAGGAAAACGAGCGGGTCAGGTATCTCAGGGACAAGCTTGAAGATGGAATCCTTGAGCGGATCTCTAACGCCATGGTCAATGGCGACCGTGAGCATCGTCTTCCCAACACGACCAGCATCAGCTTCGAATATGTGGAAGGCGAAGCGATCCTGCTTATGATGAACGAATTCAATATTTGTGCCTCATCCGGTTCGGCGTGCACGTCAGGCTCTTTAGAGCCGTCCCACGTTTTGCGTGCCATGGGTGTCCCCTTTACCGCAGCCCACGGTTCGATCCGCTTCAGCCTGAGTATTAATAACACCGAAGAAGAGGTCGATTTTATTATCGACAAACTTCCTCCGATTATTGAGCGGCTGAGAGAGCTTTCGCCTTTTTGGACTGACTCGAAGACAGCGGCTGCTGTTTGTTCGTAAGCGGTTGTCCCTGTCTGCTGTGGTGAACCATGAAGACTTTTGAAAAATTCGTAACACCTTGGTCCAGCGTAGGAACCTTTAATTCCTTATATCCCGTAAGCATTTTACTCGAACCCTTGACCCCTTGAATCCTTGAATCCTTACATCCTTATGATCCTACCACCTCTTTTGGCTGTGATCCTCAAAATATGAACATTGACACCCTGTGTGCTTTTGGCATACAAAGGTATTGATAACGTTGTATTTTACATCAATCTCTCGCAAGGAGCTCGCGCCCATAATCCGGTGCGTGGGGTGCTGGATGAGATCAGATATCGCCTTGACGCTCTCTTATGATGATAAGGTTCGTTTGTCGACTGGCACACTCCCTGCAATGACTGGCGGTTGGTTGTCCCCCCGGGAATACGCCTCTTGAAAGGAACGAAAATATAAACTGCTGATATGACGAGTCACCGATTGGATATGAAACCAGCACATGATTACTCTGAAAGTCTTCTTGTCCATTTCAGGCGCATTGAAAGCCTAAAAAAAGCTGCCCTCGGTTACCCCTCCGTGAACCTCAACAAGAGACAGCTGTGCGACCTTGAACTGCTCTTAAACCGTGCATTCTACCCCCTGGCAGGCTACCTCGGCGAGGAAGACTATGAAAGTGTTTTGGACAGGATGCGTCTTGCTGATGGCTCCGTATGGCCCATGCCTGTGTGTCTGGATGTGAGCGAAGAAATGGCCCAAAGCCTTGAGCAAGGTCAGCCTGTGGCCCTGAGGGACGAGGAAGGGTTCATGCTGGCTGTGCTCAGCGTAACGGATATCTGGAAACCTGACAAGAGGCGGGAGGCCGACTGTGTATTCGGCACCGAGGATCCTGAGAAACACCCGGGCGTGAGAGATCTCTATGATCAGGTGGGGCCCTGGCACTTGGGTGGATCCCTTGAGGGCATCCATCTACCCATGCACTATGATTTTAAGGCGCTCAGGCGGACCCCGGCCGAAACCCATCGCCGGTTTGCCCAGAATGGCTGGCGCCATGTGATCGGCTTTCAGACCGAAAAACACCTCCACTGTGCGCACAAGGAGATGACCCTCAAGGCCGCCCGCGAGGCGGGCGCCAGTATTTTATTGCAGCCGGTCGTTGGCCTGACCCATCCGGGAGACCTGGACCATTACACCCAGGTACGGTGTTACCAGGAAATCGTAAAACAATATCCCAAGAACATGATTATGCTGAGCTTGATCCCGCTGGCCATGCGAAAAGCCGGGCCGCGGGAGGCCCTGTGGCAGGCGATCATCCGAAAAAACTATGGGTGCAGCCACTTCATGGTGGCAGAGGACCACGGCGATCCCTTTGCCAATAACAACACGCAAGAACGGTTTTACCCCCTTGGCGCCGCTCAGGAATTGGTCCGGTCCTTTGAAGGAGAGACAGACATCAAGATGGTCCCCCTCAAGAGAATGGTCTATGTGGAAGAAAGGGCCGAATACATCCCCGAAGACGAAGTGAGACCAGGGATGAACGTGAAGCAGATATCCTCAAGCGAGCTCAGGCGCAGGCTGGAAAACGGCCTCGATATACCGGCATGGTTTTCCTATCCCGGGGTGGTTGCGGAGCTCAGGCGAGCCTATCCACCCCGCTCAGAGCAGGGATTTACCGTGTTTGTCACGGGACTGTCCGGGGCGGGCAAATCCACTCTGGCCAAGGTCTTGATGGTAAAGTTTATGGAAATGCGTGACAGACCCGTGACCCTTCTGGATGGCGACATCGTGAGGAGGAATCTTTCGAGCGAGCTGACGTTTTCAAAGGAGCACAGAAATCTCAATATTACCCGCATCGGATTTGTGGCAAGCGAGATCACCAAGAACGGGGGGATCGCCCTGTGCGCGCCCATTGCGCCTTATGAGGAATCGAGGCGACACAACCGGGAGTTGATCAGTGGCTATGGGGGCTATATCGAGGTCTACCTTGCCACCCCGTTGGAAGTGTGCGAGCAGCGCGACCGCAAAGGGCTCTATGCCAAGGCGCGGGCCGGGAAGATCAAGGGCGTGACTGGGGTTGACGACCCTTACGTTTCCCCATCCGATCCAGAAATCACCATAGATACCACGGAAGTCACCCCGGACGAAGCCGCACAGGAGGTCATGCTGTATCTTGAAGAAAAGGGATATATTCGATGAAAAACGGGGGCTGCCTTTTATTTTTGGTTGACAGGCTGCGCGAAGCATGGCATTATGTTTTTTGCTTAGGAGAAAAAGGAATATGAAATTCCCAAACCGCATGGCAATGAACATGTTCTATTTTGGCTACTATTATTGGTTCTTTGGACCGGTCGGTTCAAGGCTGGAAGGAGGACGGGTAAGCAGTAGCTAATCCATAAAAAATCCTTAAGCCGCGAGCAGGCCGGACCGCCTGCCCGCGGCTTTCTTGTTTAGGGGCGAAGGGTCGCGGAGGCAAAAATCACCGCGGCCCTTTTTATTTACCCCAACGTTGGATAAACAACATGGCAACGTTGGCATTCATGCAAAGAAGGAGGGCTTTAAAATGATTATTGTCATGAAGAGAAGGGCCGAAGAGAAGCAGCTCGAAGAAGTCATCACGTGGATCGAATCCGCAGGATACAAGGCTCATGTCTCCAGAGGAGTGGAGCGGACCATTATCGGCGCCGTTGGTGACGAGCGGGAAAAGGTGCGTTTGAAGGCTGCGGAAGACATGCCGGGTGTTGAGAAAGTCATGCCCATCTTGCAGCCTTACAAGCTTGCAAGCCGGGAGACGAAGGATGGCGATACCGTCATCCATGTAGGCGATGTGGAGATTGGCGGGCCAAAATTTGTCGTTATGGCGGGGCCCTGTGCGGTGGAAAGTGAAGAGCAGCTCATGGAATCAGCCGGCGTGGTCAAGAAAGCTGGAGCCTCCATGCTGAGAGGCGGGGCGTTTAAACCGAGGACGTCCCCGTATAGTTTCCAGGGCATGGGTGAAGAGGGTCTGAAGATCCTGGCGCGAGCACGGGAAAAAACGGGGTTGCCGGTGGTCACCGAGGTCATGAGCGCCTCGGACGTTGAACTGGTTGAAAGGTACGCGGACGTCCTTCAAGTGGGCACGAGGAATGTGCAGAATTTTGCGCTTCTAAAGGCCATAGGCCACGCCAAAAAGCCGGTCCTTTTAAAGAGGGGGATGATGACCCGCCTGGACGAGCTACTCATGTCCGCCGAATACATCATGGCCTCTGGCAACGACCAGGTCATACTCTGCGAGCGTGGGATTCGCACCTTTGAGACGGCGATGCGCAACACCCTGGATATTAGCGCCGTGCCGGTCCTAAAGGACAAAACCCACCTGCCCGTCATTGTAGACCCGAGTCATGCCATAGGCCAGTGGCGGTTTGTCCTGCCTCTGGCCAAGGCGGCTGTGGCAGTCGGGGCGGACGGCTTGCTCATCGAGGTCCATCCGGATCCTGCGCATGCCCTGTCAGATGGACCCCAGTCGCTGAAGCCTGAAAAATTCTACGAGCTCATGGATGAAATCGAATCGATTGCCAAGATTGTCAGAAAAGGGTATGCACAAGGAAATGGAAACCATTAGGGTCAACCTGGAAAAACTGCGCACGGATTCCTATGGCATTGTCATTGGCGAGGGCGTCCTGGACCGTCTGACGGTCATGATGAAGGCCCATGGTGATGCGGATCGCTGTGTCATCATTACAGACTCGGGTGTCAATCCCCTTTATGGCGAAATGGTCAAAGAAAAGCTCAAACCGGCAGGCGTGCCTATTGATGTTATTGAAATACCGGCAGGCGAATCCTCAAAGTCGATGGACACGGTCCTGGATGTCGCAAGACAACTCATTGAGCTCAACGCCAGCCGCAAATCCTTGCTTATCGCCCTGGGCGGCGGCGTGGTGGGTGATCTGGCCGGATTTGTTGCGTCCATCTTCAAACGCTCAGTGCCCTATGTTCAGATTGCGACTACCCTTGTCGCCCAGGTGGACAGTAGTGTAGGTGGCAAGACCGGGATTGATCTTCCGGAAGGCAAAAACCTGCTCGGGACCTTCTGTCAGCCAAAGGCCGTTTTTATCGACCTATCATTGCTGAAAACGCTCTCTGACAAAGACTTTAAGAATGGATTGGCCGAGATCATCAAGTATGGCATCATCAGCGATGAAGAGATGTTCGAATTGCTAGAGCAGGAGAGGGCCGCCGTTGTTGAACGGCAACCTCCTGTCATGAGGACGCTGGTGGAGCGTTCCTGTAGGATAAAGGCCCGCATCGTAGAGATGGACGAACAGGAAGGCGGGCTGAGACGCATCCTGAATTTTGGCCACACCATCGGACACGCCGTAGAGGCTGCATCAGACTACCGCCTCACTCACGGCGAGGCCGTGGCTGTGGGGATGGCGGCTGCCGCCAAGATGTCAGACAAACTTGGCTTCCTGGATGAAAGGTCCTGTCAAAGAATCATTGCTGTGATCAGACAGTACGGACTGCCCACCGAGATCCCAAAAGACTTCAATACAGAAGATATTCTCGGCTTTATGGCCAGCGACAAGAAGGCTGTTGGGGCGCAGCTCTACTTTGTACTGATCAGAAGAATAGGGGTTCCTTTTGTCACAGCAGAGGTCCCCCAAAGTGTGATCATAGATGTCATTGAAGGACTCAACAGATGAGCAAAGGTTCCCTAAACCGACTCAGGCAGGATATTGAGGCGCTGGACGCTAAACTTTTAAGGCTGTTGAACGAACGAGCCTCTGTTTCTCTTCGGATCGGAAGACTCAAGGTTCAAGAGGGTCTTGACATCCGAGATCCCTGGCGAGAACAGGCCGTGTTCAAATATCTGACCCGGCACAACAAGGGACCCCTTAAGGCGCACGAGATCGAGGAGATATTCGGAAAGATCGTGGCCATATCCAGAAGGATTCAGTCTGGAGCCTCTCCTGGCGGATCGGATCGCCCGATGCAATCCGCGGATGCCGACAGCACCTTTGCTGTAAGCGGCAGAACGGATCTTTACGGCATCATCGGCAACCCCGTGGCACACAGCATGAGCCCGCTGATGCACAACACGGCGTTCAGCCTCCTTGGCGTAGACGCCATCTACCTCCCCTTTGAGGTGGACGACTTGCCTGCTGCCTTGACCGGAATGAAGGCCCTTAAGGTCAAGGGGGCCAGTGTGACCCATCCCTTCAAGACACAGATCCTCGCGCTCATAGACGAAATCGATGATACAGCCGAGAAGATTGGGGCGGTCAACACCCTGGTCTTTGGAGAAGACGGCATACGAGGGACCAACACAGACTGGGTTGGCGCTGTCAGGTGCCTTGAAGCCTTGTTGCCCATAAAAGGTCATACATTTGTGGTGATCGGCGCTGGCGGGGCCGCAAGGGCAGTGGTTTTTGGGATAACCAGCAAGGGTGGGAAAGTCATTGTCGTCAACCGGTCCGAGGAAAAAGGGCGCTTATTGGCCGAAGAATTTGATTGCACCTTTGCGCTTCTTTCCAAGATCCGGAGCGTTGGTGGAGACTGTTTGGTCAATACCACGCCTGTGGGGATGTATCCGAAATCAGACCGGATGCCCTTACCAAAGCGGATACTCGGCACGTATAAGGCTGTAGCAGATGTGATATACAACCCTTTTGAGACCATGCTGTTGAAGGAGGCCAAGGCAGCGGGATGCAAGGTGTCAAGCGGGTTCCACATGTTTGTGTATCAGGGTGTTGAGCAGTTTAACACCTGGACGGGAAGACAGGCCCCGGCAAGGCAGATGGGAGCCGTGGTTTACGAAAGGCTCGCGGGGCAGTGAGACGCATCAAACCGATCAAGAACATCCATGCCGCAGTGCAGGTGCCGGGGTCGAAGAGCTACACCCAAAGGGCCCTGATCGCCGCCTGCCTTGCCAACGGCCGGTCCTTTATCAGTGGCCCCCTGGTTTCAGAAGATACCGAGCACTTGATGAAAGCCCTCGGCCTGCTCGGGGCAACCATCCGCCGGCTAGGCCGTGACCTTGCCATTGACGGCACCGGCGGAACACTCACGATCCCTTCGGGGGCGATCTATTTGGGAAACAACGGAACCGGACTTCGGCTCCTGACGGGCACTGTCTGCCTGGGACACGGGATCTTCGTTCTCGATGGCAACCGCCGTATGCGTCAAAGGCCCATCCAACCCCTGGTCGATGCCTTGCAAACCATCGGCGGCGGGGCCGAGTGTATGAAAGGAAACGGCTGCCCGCCTGTTCAAGTCCGAGCCAGGGGACTAGCCGGCGGAAAGACTGTCTTGGCAGCCGGGCTTAGCAGCCAATATCTATCATCCCTGCTGCTGGCAGCCCCGTACGCCAGGCAAGATACCGAAATCGAGGTGCAGGGCTCGCTCCCGTCACGACCTTACGTGCAGATGACCCTGGATGTCATGGCGCGCTTTGGCGTGGAGGTCTTCACGACTCATGACCGTTCTTTCTTCATCAGGGCCCCTCAAGCCTACGGGCCAAGAGAATATGTCGTAGAGGGGGATGCCTCGAGCGCAACTTATTTCATGGCCGCAGCCGCCATCTGCGGGGGCACTGTCAGGATATCCAATATCCTTCCGGGTTCCGTTCAAGGAGATCTGCGCTTTGCAGATGTCCTCGAGACCATGGGGTGCGGAGTAACCAGCTCCGCCAAGGGCGTGGAAATTACCGGACCCTTGCGCGACCACGCTGATCTTTGCCTCGACCTTCAGGATGTGCCCGACATGGTCCCCGCTCTTGCCGTGGTTTCGAGCTTCAGAAAGGGCAAGACGAGGCTGAAAAACATAGGGCACTTGCGTATTAAGGAATCGGACAGGATAGCGGCGCTGACCCGTGAGCTTCGAAAGATTGGTGCCAAGGCAGAAGAAAAGGCCGATGAAATGGTCATTCAGGGTATCGCCACGCGGGGAGCGGAAATAGAGTGTTATAGCGATCACAGGATTGCCATGAGTTTTGCTGTCGCGGGCTTGGCCATCGAGGGTCTGGCTATTAAGGACCCGGATTGTGTGAAAAAGTCTTTCCCGGATTTCTGGGAGAAACTGGAATCCCTGGGTTAGACTTTCCCAGGGTTGATCGTACGGCTCGGAGGAGTCGTCAGGGGGCGATGAACGGAGACGGAAATATGTCAGGTAGTGACGAAACACCCCGGATTCTCATCATCCACGGCCCGAACCTGAATATGCTGGGCCGGCGCGAGGAGACTTGGTACGGTCGCGCGACGCTGGAAGACATCGACCGAGAGATCAAACAGACCGCTCAGGATTGCGGGATGGTAGCACAGACCTTTCAGTCGAACTATGAGGGGGCCTTGGTGGAAAAGATCCAGGAGGCTATTGGGGCCTATGACGCCCTCATCATCAACCCTGCCGCCTATACCCATACCAGTGTGGCCATCAGAGACGCCCTCTTGATGCTGGACGTGCCGATTATTGAGGTGCATCTTTCCAATATTTACCGGCGAGAGCCTTTCAGGCACAAGTCCTTGATTGCCGATGTGGTGACGGCCCGAATCGCTGGTTTTGGAAAAGAAGGTTACATGGTGGCCGTGCAGGCTGCAGCGGATATGGTGAGAAGAGAATTTCGGGATTAAGGAATCATATCCCAACACCTAGCCTGGGTGCGAGGATACGGCCCGTATATGATCCCATGAATATTGTTTTCATCGGTTATAGGGGAACCGGCAAGACCGCCGTGGGCAAAGCCCTGTCCCGGAGGCTCGGAAGACCCTTTTATGACGCGGACACGTATCTTGAGGAAAAAGCCGGGCGGACCATCAGCGACATGGTGGCCGCCGAAGACTGGCCCTTTTTTCGGGCAAGGGAGAAGGAGGTCATCCGGGAAATCTCTGCTATGGAGCATTGCGTGATTGCTACGGGCGGAGGTGCGGTCATGGACAAAGAAAATGTGGCTCGCCTCCGCGACCGAGGCGCTCTGGTCCTCCTTACGGCGGACATGGATACCATGATTCAAAGAATCCAGGCCGATGAGTCAAGCCCACAGCAGCGGCCAAAATTGTTGGAGGGCGATATCTATGAGGAAACCGAACGCCTTCTGAAGGAAAGAATGCCTGTTTACAAGGCCGTGGCCGATTTTTCTGTCGACACCTCGAATCTGACTATTGATGAAGTCGTTGATCAGATAGTTCGGCATCTACAGGCTGAGTAGACACACGAGCACCGTACGCGGGAGGTCTTATGTCGGGAAATAGCTTTGGCAAAGCCTTTGTGGTCACCACCTGGGGCGAATCCCACGGAAGAGGACTTGGCGTCGTCATTGACGGCTGTCCCCCTCGGCTCCCTTTGACACATTCCGACATTCAGGAGGAGTTGGATCGGAGAAGGCCCCGGGCGGCTTCAAGTACGCCGCGGCGGGAACCGGACAAGGTGGAAATCCTCTCGGGTATCTTTGAGGAAAAGACGACGGGAACGCCTATCTCTCTTCTCATTTACAACAAGGACGTAGACAGTAAGGCGTATAGCACCATCAAGAATACCTTCAGGCCCGGTCACGGGGACATCACCTACCTGGAAAAATACGGCTTACGAGACCACAGGGGCGGCGGCAGGGCTTCGGGCAGAGAAACCGTGGCACGGGTTGCCGCAGGCGCTGTAGCGAAGAAGGCCCTGGGCCGGGAAGGTACCAAGGTCAAGGCCTACACCCTGGAGCTTGCCGGAATCAGGGCACAGCGCGTGGACCTGGAGACTGTTGACAAGAACCCTTTTTTTGCGCCGGATCCGGAGGCGGCCAACCGGATGACAGCAAAGATAAAGGAAATCAAGGCGTCCGGCAATTCCGCAGGGGGCATCGTCGAGGTTGTGGTTCAGGGGTGTCCACCGGGGCTTGGAGAGCCTGTCTTTGACAAACTGGACGCAGACCTTGCAAAGGCTCTCATGAGTATTGGGGCTGTTAAGGCGGTTGAAATCGGGGTGGGCCTGGAGGCGGCCCGTCTGTTGGGTTCCCAATGCAATGACGAGATCACGCCTGAAGGCTTTGTCACTAACCGGGCCGGGGGAATCCTGGCAGGGATTTCCAACGGTGACGACATTGTGGTTCGCGCCGCCGTGAAACCCATCCCGTCTATTGAGATCGAACAACAAACCATTGATGTGCAAAGGCGTCCCACAACGATTTCCGTCAAGGGGCGCCACGACGTTTCCGCCATCCCGAGAATTGTGCCGGTGTGCGAGGCCATGGTGAGGCTCGTTATTCTGGATCACTTGTTGAGACAACGGACCCTGCGATGAAAAGGTGCGACATACCCATCATGGGCGGCGGTGGCCCCAAGGGTAGGTGTCTCGGGCCCCCCTTTCAAGCAGCCGGCAATGGGCCGTATGAACATGATCCTAACGGAGCTTTTGATCAAAGAGTGTGTGGTCCGGGGCCGTTCTAGGATGCAGTGGCTCAGGAGAATCTTCGTGGTGTGCGTGTTGGCGGTTTTTGCCTTCCTTGTTTCCCCCCGCATGGCTGTGTCAACAGAACCTCAGAATCTTGTCCTGCTCATCAGGATGATGGACATGCAAGACCGGTGGTTTCGGCAGAACATCATTGCTCCCTTTGAGAAGAAGTATGGCGTAGAAGTCACGGTGGTTTCTTTTGATAAGTTCTGGGACCTTGAGGTGATGCTCCGGTTGGAACGTGACAGCCAAAGACATGCTATCGGCCTTGTGAAGGTCCCCTTGGAGATGACAAGACCCCTTGAGACATTGATGGTTCCTTATGATGACCTGATGGACCAGGAAGCATTGCAGACGCTCAAAGCTGAATACGACCCTAAAGCCGTCGAGGTAGGCACCATTCATGGCAAGCTTTTCTATGTTCCCAGAAAGCTGGAAACCAGGATGATGATCTATCTGAAGTCAAAGGCAGATGAGGCGGTTCTGGGATGGAAAAGGTTTGAGGCAGGCATCAACACGGCACTCAAGGAAGATAATGGTTACGGATTGCCCTCTGACTTTCAGCTGGAGAGGGACCCAAATCTATGGGATTATTATGACCTGTTTGTCGTGTCCTACTACTGGGCCCACACACCCTATCATGGCATCAAGATGCCTCGCATGGCCCACCGTGGCAAGAAATACGGCGGCACCGCCGCCGGGTTGGTAGATCGGATCTACCAGATGGGAGGAACCCGTAAAGATGTGCTTCGAATGTCTACCGCTGCCGTTGTGGATATGTTTGTATGGGAAGCCGTGTACAGAAAGCACGGGCTCTACAACCCCGGCATGTGGCAAGATCCGTGGAGCGGCGGTGGGATCTGGAACGCCATGAAGGACGGCAAGGTGTTCCTGGCCATGATGCATCAGATCGATGCCTTCTTCATTCATGGCGGCACCTATCCCCAGATGCAGGGATATCTGGTGGATCCGGATGACATGGGTGTCGCCGTGATGCCCAGAGGAGAATCCTTTGAACTTGATTCATCAGGTCACCCGTACAGATCAGGTAGCAAGAAGGCAGGGACGTCAGGTTGGTGGTGGGGTATCCCAAGAACCGCGCCCTCTCCTCAACTGTCCGTCGCCCTCGCAAGATGGATAACAAATCATGAGAATCACTTATCCGAGTGCAAAGTGTTCGGCATGATGCCCATACGCAAGGACATATTAGCTGACCTGCAAAAAGCCTTTCCCAGGGGTTGGATGGCGGATGTCTTCAAGGTTTCCCTTCGTCAGATACGACTTAATGGTAACACCACGGTCCCTTTGTTGGCTGAATATTCCGATGTAGGCAAGATCTATCTTACCGCATGGTATGATATTGTTGTGAGCGAAGATTATGGCAAGGGCGAGAAAGTTGACAGGAACGATATCAGACGAAGACTCGAAGAGACTTATGTGCCCAAGGTAAAAGCTGTCCTCGGAGGCAAGTATCCTGCCGCAGGCGCAGCAATCAAACCGACGCTCGCGTCTCCTTTCAACCACGATTGAGCCAAGAAAGGGAATTGCCCGGGTCTCTTTCTTTCGGGAGGCCCTGCACTGTATGACAAGGATAAGGCATCTGGCAAAAACAAATCTCTTCGGGATCGTCATCCTTGCCCCTGCCGCCCTATACCTTCTGGGCTTTTTGTTGATTATCTTGTTCAAGGTCCTTGAACTGGCCTTCACCCGTGTCAGTCCCCAAGGCCCCCTCTTTCCCACGGCTCATCACTTTGTCGCACTTTCAAGAAACCCGGAATTCAGACAGGCCTTCGTGCGCACCGTGTGGTTTACCCTCATTGGCACGCCCCTGGAACTGATCGTAGGGCTGGTTGCAGCCCTCCTCCTGGTACAAGCATTCAAAGGCAGGGGAGTCATAAGAAGCCTCATGATTCTACCGCTGACCATCCCAACGATTGTCACAGCCATCATGCTCTATATCATGTTTGATTTTCCAGGAGGCCATGTCAATGACATCCTCATGGGCCGACACGCCTTTTTCCCCTTCCAGGTCATGTCCCACCCAGTGGACTGGCGGGGGTCAGGGTTTTTTGCTCTCATGGTCTCCCTGTTCGGAAAAGTGTGGCGGGATATGCCTATTTCCATGCTGATCATTCTCGCAGGCCTTCAAGCCATAGGCCAGGACCAGTACGAAGCAGCCCGAACCCTTGGGGCAAGTGCATCTCAGAGGTTTCTCAGGATCACGCTGCCCCTGTTGACGCCGGCCATGTCAACCGTGCTTGTCTTGAGGTCTGTTGAGGTCTGGAAAGAGTTCATCTTTCCTTTTATCCTGGCGGGCAGCTACCCGCTGCTCGCCACTCTCATAGAAAGGGCCTACCATGAATGGAGAAACCCCAATGAGGCCTCCGCGATCGCTTTGATCTTGCTGGCGTTGATCATCGTGTCAACCATCCTGGTTTTTCATGTCTTGAAATGGCTCAGGAAGCGGCTGGTGAAGGTATGAAGGAAAGAGGCACCCCCATGGCGAGGATCAGGGCAAGCAAAGTGTTATGGTTCATGGGCATTATCTTGATGATTCTGGTGGTGCTCGTCCCCATCTTCATCATGTTCAAATATGCCATCAGTGATCGCTCAAGCGTTGTGACCGGAGGAATGCCCATACCCCTGTGGCCCTATCATCCGACCATGGAGCAGTTTCGAGGCTTGATGTCCATGGACGCCTTTGTGAGGTCCGCCTTGACCAGCATGAAAGTGGCATTGCTGGCCGTGATGATTTCACTTGTCATGGGAACCCCGGCGGCTTACGCCTTGGTCCGTTACCGGTTCCCCGGTATCATGGTCCTGGCCACTCTGCTCATATCCGTTCGTCTCTTTCCGGACATCGTCTCAGTCGTTCCGATCGTCGAGATCTTCACAAAACTCGGGTTGGTGAACACGGTATGGGGCGTTGCCATGGCACACGCCCTGCTTTCCACACCATACGTCATCTTTATCGCCATGGGTGTCTTTGAGACCATCCCAAAGGATTTGGATGAACAGGCCCAGATCCTGGGAGCAAGCAGGTTTTACAGTTTCACGCGAATTATCTTGCCTGTCGCCCTACCCGGGTTGGCCGCCGCTGCCATTTATGTCTTCCTCCTGTCATGGGACGAATTCATTTTTGCCTATTTCCTCCTGGCCTTTGGAGGTCTGTCTACACTTCCTGTCATGCTGCAAAAAGTCCTGTCCTGGACCCCTCAGCATAACCTGCTTGCCGCCATCTCGGTGTTGCTCTCCGTCCCTGTCGTCATCTTTACCTTTGTCGTTCAGCGATACATGCAAACAGGCGCCGTTGCCGGGGCAGTGAAATAGGGAGACGAACTCACATGGCCATCGTCAGGTTGCAGCGAATCAACAAAAGTTACGGCGATCTTCAGGTCATTAGAGATTTGGACCTGGTGGTTGACGATGGTGAATTTGTCACAATGGTGGGGCCATCGGGTTGCGGAAAGTCAACTACCTTGAGAATGATCGCCGGATTGGAGGAGATGACTTCAGGACAGATTTACATCGACGATGTCCTGGCAAACCCGATACCCGCCAAAGACAGGGACGTTTCCATGGTCTTTCAAAGCTACGCCCTATTCCCTCACATGACCGTGTCTGAAAATATCGCCTTTGGATTGAAGATCAAGAAATATCCCCGTGGCGCGATCCTTAAAAAAATTGAATGGGCTGTGAGTCTGCTAAACCTGCAAGGATTGGAGACAAGACTGCCAAAAGACCTGAGTGGCGGTCAAAGACAAAGGGTGGCGCTCGCAAGGGCCCTGGTTGTGGAACCTCGGGTCTTGCTTCTTGATGAGCCGCTCAGCAACCTTGATGCAACGCTGAGGCTCAAGATGAGGGCCGAGTTAAAGAGAATCCACAAGAGATTGGGGGCCACCATCATCTATGTGACCCACGATCAGGTTGAGGCCATGAGCCTCAGCGACCGAGTGGCCGTCATGCACGAAGGCACCCTGGTCCAAGTGGGACCGCCCCTGGACATCTATAACGCCCCTCAAGACACTTTTGTTGCAGGGTTTGTGGGAAGTCCTTCAATGAACCTCCTAAGCGCCAAGATCATCAGAAAAGATACGGGGTTCTTTGTTGACCTGAAGGCATTTGAGTTAGTCCTTCCGGAAGGCCATCGTCCAAGATGTGTCAGCTACGTGGACCAAGAAGTTGTTTTTGGCATACGGCCGGAACACATCTACCACCGAGGGTCTTGGAAAACAAAAAGTTCTGCCGGAAACACCATCGATGTGGTGGTGGATGTGGTGGAACCTTTGGGTGACAGGGATATCGTAGAGGTGAAAAAGGGAGATGCCAATTTGACCCTGTTGCTTGAAGCAGGGGCAGAGGCAACACCAGATAGAGCCATGACTGTTGTATTTGATATGGAAAAGGCCCATGTTTTTGATAAGAAAACGCAAAGAAACATTATTCATTGAAGCCTCCCCGCGGCAAGCCACGGGGAATCTTCACCGTAAGGAAATTTTTCATTTTCAGATTCGCTCGCCAACCCCGCCGCAAGCAGCGGGGAATGCGCTCGCTTTCGCGGTTCACCTTAACCGTCCTACACAAGAATCGATTATCTGCCGTTTTTTCATGACCCTTTTCGGCAACACGGGAGGAGCGTGAGATAGTGGGCAGAAAAAAAGATCCCAAACAGCTTGGCAAGCTCACGGTCTATGCCCTCGGACACAGGCCTGACGAATTCGGATTGGTCCCGAATGAGGGCGGCTTTGTCCGCCTGAAGGATCTCCTTAAAGCCATCACGGAAGAACCTGGATGGGGGTACGTGCGCAAGTCCCACATCCATGAAGTCCTGATCACCTTTTCCGGCGATGTCTTTGTTGTTGAAGATGACCGCATCAAGGCCGCTCGTCCTGACGAGTCGGCAAGCCCTGTCCCGGGCGTCGTCCCTCCCAAACTTCTTTATCACTGCGTGCGACGCAAGGCATATCCTGTTGTCTGCCGGAAAGGCCTCACCCCCATGGGACAGCACCATGTCTTTCTGGCAACGACCCAGGAACTGGCCCTGCGCATGGGAAAACGCCGGGACTCACAACCCGTGCTGCTCACCGTCCAGGCCCACAGGGCCTTTGAGACCGGCGTGGCATTCTCCATGCAAGGCGAACTGATCTATATGGTCGATCATGTGCCGGTGGGCTATTTTTCGGGCCCGCCCCTTCCAAAGGAAAAGAAGGAGACCACCAAACCGGAAAAGGAACCCCTCTTAACACCGCAAACCCTGCCGGGGACTTTCACCCTGGACATGGAGCGGTCCAACGAGCTTCAAAAGCAAAAGTTAAAGAGAAAACGCGTCAAAAAGGAGATCGCCTGGAAGAAGGATGCCCGGAAATTCAGACGAAAACATCAATGAAAACAGCACCCCGTTTCCAGAATCTTTCGCGTATCGGTCCTGTTTATCTGGTGGGAGGCTCTCTGCGCGACCACATCCTTCATCGTTTCTGTCAGGACCATGACTTTGCAGTGCCCGGCAACGCTCGAGCTTTTGCGAAAAAAGTGGCCACACAGTTTGGTGTCCGGATGATCGAAATCGGCAAAGGCAACAAGACGCTCTACAGGGTGATTTCAGGAAATCAGGTCCTCGATTTCTCCCCGATGGCCGGAGAAGCCATCGAGGACGACCTGAAGCAGCGCGACTTTACCATCAATGCCCTGGCCTATGATTTGCAGACCCAAAGGCTGATCGATGTGGTCGGATCCCTTGACGACATAAAGTCCAGGACGATCCGGCTGGTTTCCCCTGATGCGGTCTTGGCTGACCCTTTGAGGATGCTCAGGGCCTTTCGACTGGCGGCCGTCCTGGGTTTTCATATTGATCCCGAAACCCTGGCAGTGATCAACAAACAGAGCCCGCTTGTGGCCAAGTCGGCCGGAGAACGCGTAATTGCTGAGCTTTTCAAAATGATGAGAGTTGAAAGGTCATTTCATTATGTCAAGCAGATGTCTCAAGCCGGTCTTCTGACTCAGATCATCCCCGAACTTGAACCGTGTCGAGGCTGCCTCCAGGGCGACGTCCATCGATGGGATGTATTTGAACACAGCCTGCGGGCCTATCAGGAGATGGAGACCACCCTGATCAATCCTGCCGGCCTCTGGCCCGGGTTTGTCAAACCCGTTGAGGGCTACCTCCGGGCGCACAACCGAAAGGTTCTTTTGAAATGGGCGACCTTGCTTCATGACCTTGGCAAACCCCAAACACGCAGCGTCGACCAAAGGGGGAGGGTCCGCTTCCTGGGCCATGAGGAGGAGGGGGCCCATCTTGCCCGACGTATCTGTGCCAGGCTGAGGATGTCCGGTCAAGATCGATCATACGTGACATTCATCGTAGAAAACCACCGACGTCCCCTGCTGCTGTTTGATGCCCATCAGCGGGCAAGCCTCGGCTCGCGAGGGATTGTTCGCTTTGCCAGAAGATTCCAAGACGACCTCATCGGCCTCTTACTCCACAGCGTTGCCGATCAACGTGCCAAGGCCGATGTGGCACCTGAGTCCCTCAGCGCATTGATCACGTTTTCGGAAGGAATTTTCTCGACATATTTTTCCGACCTGAAGCCCAGGTTGGCTGCACCGAAGCTTGTCACCGGCCATGACCTGATCAGGCATTTCAACCTGCGGCCGTCTGAACTGATCGGCAGGTTGTTGGAAAAAGTGGAAGAAGGGCGACTGAATGGAGAGATCCAGAGCAGGCAGGAAGCCATTGAACACGTAGGCCGGTGGCTTCAATTGGAGGGCGATGCCGGAATCGAACCGGCGACACCAAGCTCCGGAGGCTTGTGCTCTATCCGCTGAGCTAATCGCCCTCGAAGAAGCACCCAAACCATACCACCGGGTCCTTTGTTGTCAAGGG
>CAZCXI010000020.1:0-40866 GCA_964502635.1 uncultured Desulfobacterales bacterium | reverse complement strand
GACCATAGGGTCCCCAATCGTTTTCCTATATGAGCTGAAAACATGAAGGCACCTCTTTCACACCCGTTGATGCTGACCATTGTTATCGGCATCGATGGAGAAAAACCTTACCCCGAATCCAGGCTCGTGTGTTCGTCCGGCAGCGGAGTGGGAAAAGGCGCCCTCGGCCATATAACCTGTTTGTTGTTTGGGAGATATCGCGAAAAAGGACCATATCCGGTCTGGACGACGAACAGTCTGGAAAGCTGCCGTGAGGCGCGGAGACACTTGAACCGAAAAAGCGAGCGCTAACCCCGTAGCTTGCTGCGGGGTTAGCGAGCGTATCTAAAAAGGTCAGCGTTCCTTACGGTCGAAGATTCCCCGCAGCTTGCTACACGGGGCTTCAAAGTCCCGGCTGAACCGGATGGGGTTGGTTTCTGCCACTCAGGGCGCCTTGCTTGGGGGATGTTCTATCGAAGGGTCCCTGCAGTCCGCCTGAGGCGAAAGGGGAACATGCGCTCGCTCTTGCAGTTCACTTAAAACAGCTTGCACTAAATAGGTTTAAGATGTACCAGTCGTGTTTGAGGTCAAACGTGTCGGCTGAGTGAAGATTTCCGGAACATGCCGGCCTATTGAGGGCTTCATGGCCCCTGCGTGACAGGAGAGTAGGTTATGAAAAAAAGATTGATGATCGGGTTAGGCATTTTGCTGATCCTGTTCCTTGTGGCGGCTATTTCAATCTATGCTGATTGGCTCTGGTTCTCAAACCTAAATTTTGCACCTGTGTTTTGGACCATGCTCTTGAGCAAGTTCGGCTTTGGATTTGTTGTCTGGCTGCCCTTGATGGGCATCATCACCATTAACATATACGTGGCCAGACGTTTGCATCCGGATGACGGGCGTGGCATGGACCTTGGAGATGCAGGTGGCTATTTTTCCCAGATTGGCATTTCAGGCAGCGCCCTAACGACCCTTTTCTTGGCTTTTGTTCTCATCCTTAGCTTTATCGTAGCATCCAAGGGTTCCCAGCACTGGGACATGGTCCTGCGCTATTTATATCAGAAACCCTTTGGGAGCACAGATCCTGTTTTCAAGAAGGACATAGCTTTCTATGTCTTTTCTCTTCCCCTCTATATTCTGGTTCGAAATGGGTTACTGGTTTTTCTTGTTCTAGCGGGTCTTGTCACTGCCGTGTGGTATCTGAAAGGTGGTGCGCTTCAAATCGTCGGTGAACTCGCCCAAGCAGAGGGGGCACCACCGTCTTTGCCCAAGATTACCATCTCACAGAAAGCCAAAAATCACCTGATCTTCATATTAGGCCTCATTGTTGTGCTCGTGGCCTGGGGTTATTACCTGAAAATATACGCGCTATTGTATTCCACCCAGGGGCCTGCCTTCGGTGCCAGCTATACCGATGTCCATTATAAGGTATTGGCCTATAGAATCTTGGTCATCCTCACGTTAGGTCTGGCCGCAGTTTGTTTCTTCGATGTTTTTAGGCCCAGAAAAAAACTGATCCGGTTCAGTGGTGGGATCTGGTTGGGGGCCGTGTTGTTGCTTGGCACCGGTTTACCCATGCTGATTCAAAAACTGGTGGTTAAACCAAATGAACTGGCAAAGGAATCCGCCTACATTGCCTATAATATCGAAGAGACACGTAAGGCGTATGATTTGAACAAGATCAAGGAAGTCGATTTTGAGGTTAATGATACACTTACGGCAGAAGACATCCATCAGCACGAAGTTACTGTTCAAAACATCAGGATTTGGGATGAACGCCCCCTGCTTCAAACCTACAGGCAAATTCAGTCCATACGGTTGTATTACGATTTCCACAACGTGGACGTCGACCGTTATCTGGTCAACAACCGAGATCGGCAGCTCATGCTGGCGGCCCGGGAACTAATAGCCGACCAACTGCCCGCCCAGGCAAATACCTGGGTCAACAGGCACCTGGTTTATACCCATGGTTACGGATTGGCCGCAAGCCCTGTCAATGAGGTGACCAGCGAGGGACTCCCCCGCCTCTTCATCAAGGACGTGCCCCCTGTTTTTGAGGCGGATCTCAAAGTCGAGCGTCCGGAAATTTATTATGGAGAAAAAACGGATCAATATGTCCTTGTAAAGACCAAGACCCAGGAATTCGACTACCCCAAAGGAGACAAGAATGTATACGGCCTTTACCAGGGACAAGGGGGCGTCCCTATCAGCTCTTTTGTGAGGCGCATTCTATTTGCCTTCGAGTTTTCTGATCCCCAGATATTTTTCACCAATTACTTGGGTCCCGAGACCCGGCTCATGT
Organism: uncultured Desulfobacterales bacterium; assembly: GCA_964502635.1. GTDB lineage: Bacteria > Desulfobacterota > Desulfobacteria > Desulfobacterales. The sequence goes on along the minus strand of CAZCXI010000020.1, from coordinate 38,585 downwards.
TTAAACGCCGAATTGACAGGCGAGTGCGTTCCATTGCGCCTTTCTTGGATTATGACGGGGATCCGTACCTCGTTGTCTCCGCAGGAAGGCTGTATTGGATTCAAGACGCCTACACGACCTCTGACATGTATCCCTATTCCCGTCGATCTTACGGCCATCTAAAAAATAAGCCTCTGAACTACATCCGCAACTCAGTAAAGGTTATCATTGATGCCTATGATGGACGGGTCTCTTTTTACATGATTGATGAAAAGGATCCCATTGTGCAAACCTATGCCAGCATATTCCCGGATCTATTCAAGCCGTTCAACGACATGCCTGCTGATTTGAAAAGGCATATCCGCTACCCCAGGGACCTCTATAAAATACAGGCAGATGTCTTCACCACATATCACATGCAGGACGTCCGGGTCTTTTATAACCAGGAAGACCTCTGGCAAATTCCTGATGAGTTGTATGGTGACAGTCGGCAAAAAATGGAACCTTACTATGTCATTATAAAATTGCCCGAAGGGGACAGAGAAGAATTCCTTTTGATGACCCCCTTCACCCCTTCAAAGAAAGACAACATGATCGGTTGGCTGGCGGCCAGAAGCGACCTGCCCAACTACGGAAACCTCTTGGTTTACAAATTACCCAAGGAAAAGCTGGTTTACGGACCCATGCAGATTGAGGCCAGGATAGACCAGCACACCGACATTTCTCGTGAATTGAGTTTATGGGGTCAAAGAGGTTCCAGGGTCATCAGGGGCAATCTTCTGGCCATTCCCATCAGTGGCTCATTTATCTATGTGGAGCCCATATACCTGGAGGCAAGACAGGAAGCGAGCGAAACGCCCACACCAGGCTCATCTCAGCCCGGACGTTTTGGTAAACCCCAGACAAGACAGGCTCCCGTCTCTCCACAAATAGACAGATCAAAAACTTCAGCCCTGCCTGAATTAAAAAGGGTGATTGTGGCCTACAGCAGCCGAGTCACCATGGAGGACAGCCTGGACAGGGCCTTAAGCCGGGTGCTGGGCGAACCTGTTTCTCCCCAGGAGACGACTTTCCGTCCCAGGTCCCCAATCCATGCTATCTCCGAATTGGGGGAAATGGCCCTTCACCATTACAACATGGCCAAGGATTACCTGCATGAGGGGAATTGGGCCGGATACGGAAGGGAACTGGAGCAGCTGGAGAGACTCCTTAAAGACCTGTCAGGAACCACCAAGAAGAAGGAATAATAGGGTGATGTTATTTGGTGATTGGCGGTCAGGTGGAAAGAGCCAAAGTCAGTAGCGGCGAGGATCTGGTTTCGCCTATCACACCTTAACCCCTTGTGAGTGTGAATTCTACGACCTCGGGTTTACAAAAAAGCCTGACCGGGGCCACTATGGTGCCGATACCGCGGCACACGTACATGCGGACATGGGAATCTTCATCTGACGTATAAAGGCCATTGGTATAGGTCAGAAACAGGCGGGCAAGGGAAAATCCCCGCTTCCCGACCCCTGGAACAATGACTTGTCCCCCGTGGGTGTGGCCGGCCAAGGTCAGATCCACCTTCAAATCCTTAGATACTCCGAAGATTCCCGGTCGGTGAGACAGGAGCAGGTTGAACTGATCGCGGGCCACGAGGCGAGCAATGCCTTGCACGTCCTGAAACTGGGCATCACGAGCCCACCACCGGACCGGGTCGTCTACACCTATGATATTCAGAAGCCCTTCGAACCCCTTTGCCCGTTGACGACTGTCGGTCAACATAGATGCGTGGGTCTTTGAAAAACCCGCTCTCATGGCGCTTATCCCTGTATAGTAATCGTGATTGCCATACACGCCAAAGACCCCTGCGGGGGCCCTGAGATCATCGAGGAGCCTGAGACATCCAGGGATATAGGCGGTATTATTATTGACGTAGTCGCCCGTGAGAACAAACAGATCGGGCTTGAGGGCATTGGCCGTGGCAATCACCTCGCCCACCCTGTCGAAGGATATGAACGGCCCTGCGTGGATATCCGTCACCTGAACAATCCTGAAGCCCTGAAGATCGGGGTGAAGGCCCTTGTACGGCAATGTCACCCTGGATATTTCAAGGGCCTGGTTTTCATGATAGGCGCCGTAGGCCAAGACTGCCGTCGAGGTGCCGGCCACTGTTCTTGCTGCATGTCCCAGGAAATCTCGCTTGGTCCTTTCAAAACCGGGCCACAGTCCCCGCCGAATTGATCTTATAAACCACGCGATCAAGAGGAACACACCCGACAAGACCGATGCCACCATGACAATGGCATAAGGAAACAGGATAAACTTCCGGTGCCACCACGGGAGGTCATCCAAAATGCGATCCGTGCCCATGTACCAGAGGGGAATGGTGTTGATTGAAAAGGTGACGAGAGCCGCGGTAAGGGTCTTCACCACACGAGACATGCCCTGAGGAAGGACGACCCGGATGACGATGAATTGAACGACAAAAATGGTGAGAAACAGAGATAAGACAATGGTAACAAATGGGCTCATGGACAGCAACGTGAAAGGTCTCTTGCAGACAACAGCTATTTCCGGTAAGTGATATTCAAACGGCTGACCGCCCTTCCAAGTGCTCTTCCCAATGCATTACCCTTGCCTTCGTGCGACAGGAATTCCTTCAGAAGGTCTTTCTTCAGCTTTGCAGTACCCGCTCTCCCGTCCTTGAGCAGCGTGACCCGATAGGCATCCTTTTTCTTGCTCTGGTTGACGCCTACAACCTGAACGCGTTTGTCCAGCTTCTGGACCTCTTTTCGAAGCGTCTCTTCAACCAGCTTGACAGTCAATCGGGGCATCTGTTCAGTCCTTTTCACCTGTTTCATCATGATGGTGGAGCATGATACTCAAGAGTGAAAGAATTTGTCAAGAAACGTACGCTGGGTTCATAATGTCTTGATCATCTCCCGAATCACTTCCTTGGCCGGCGTGTCCCGATCATAGGGGGATTGTCCACTCAGATCAGCCTCGATGATGTTTTCGTCATAGGGAAGAAAACCCAGCCATTCAAAGCCGGTTACATACTTTTCCAGGAACTCTCTATCCGCCTCCCCGCGGATCTTGTTGCCCACCAGAAAGACACTGGTAAGGCCGATATCCGTAGCCAGCCTCTTGACATTGTGAGCCGTTTCCACGCTTCTTCGGCCAGGCTCAACCACGACGATCAGCTTGTCCATCGCGGAGGCCGTACCCCGGCCCAAGTGCTCGATGCCCGCCTCCATGTCCATGACCACCACTTCGTCTCGGGCCAAGAGAATATGAGCGACCAGGGTCTTCAATAAAGTGCTTTCAGGACAAATGCATCCGCCTCCGCCCTTCTTCACGCCACCCAGCCTCATGAACTTGATGTGGTCCAACCCCACGGAAAGCTTTTCCGGCAGGTCGTCCACTTTGGGGTTCAGCTTGAAAAACGATCCCATTGATCCGCCCTTGGCCCCGGTTCGTTCTTCAATCAACGCCTTCATGTCGGCAATAGGGGTGATAGACTGGGAATCAGGAATGCCCAGAGCGGCAGCCAGGTTTGCGTCCGGGTCGGCGTCTATAGCTAAGACTCGCTTGCCTTCTTCATTGAATGTCCTGATTAACAGAGCGGCAAAAGTAGTCTTGCCCACCCCGCCTTTTCCACTAACAGCCAATTTTATTCCCATTGATTCTCCTTGATGACCAAGTGATCGAGGTTTGCCTTTGAGATGCTTCACATTAACCGAAAGACCGGTTCTTGTCAATTAAACAATGATTCCAACTGGTTGTTGCGGCTCTTGGCTTTGGCTTCCATGCCTCCAGTGGGTGCCACGCCCGGGTAAGCACCAGCGTGGCGGTCGGGTGTCTGGGGCTGGCAGATCGCGAAGCCTCAGGTCCTATGAATCAAGATCCGGAAGAATTTTCTTGATTTCCTGCCGGTCTTCAATAAAACTAACCCCTTGTTTTTGCCTATCATGAAACCGTCGTTGTTTGGGGATTGGTTTTTGTAACAACCAACATTGGCACGCTGGGGCACGCTGGCGCGTCATGAACCACCGGCGGGGAAAAAGTCCCCACCTGAGTCTTTCCCCGCGGAGACACCAGGCGGACTTGAAGTCTAAGCCAGGCTGTAATATCAAAGGGTTATCAAGCTGTGGTCTCAGAATGAACCTTACTCCTATGGTTGGCACGGAACTGGCGTATAAAGACATTTCGGAATTAGTGCTCATCCGAAGGAAAACCGTGTCCACCTCACATACAGGCAAAACCATTTTAGTCATTGATGACGAGGAATGCATCAGAGATTCCTGCCGTCAAGCCCTGACCAAAGCGGGATACCGGGTGGAAACTGCCATGAACGGAGAAGTGGGCCTGGCCAAGGCCAGGGAAATAGGGCCGGACGTGGCCTTGGTGGACCTTGATATGCCCGGTCCTCACGGCTTAGAGGTCATGGACCGCTTGAACGAGATGAGCCCAGGCACGATCAGGATACTGGTTACAGGCAATACCTCTTTGGATTTGGACGAAGAGGTGATCCGCAAACGTCGCGCCCTGTGCTGGCTGGCCAAGCCCTTTACCCCGGAGGAATTGAACCTGGTTGTGCAACAAGCGCTGGACAGCGCCCATCCACGAACCGAAGAGGGCACTGGACAGTAGATGGTAGAGACCCTAAAAAACTGATGGAGGATTGCCATGGCTCTTGATCCAACCCAGTACAAGGACTGGCAGATTTCTGAGGATGCTGAAAAGAATATGCCAACACCGGATGAATGGCGAGAAAAACTGGGCCTGCAACAAGAAGAGGTCCTTCCCATGGGCAAGCTGGCAAAGCTTGACTTCCTGAAAATCATTGACCGTCTGAAAGACAAACCGGACGGTAAATACATTGAAGTGACAGCTATCACGCCCACGCCGCTGGGTGAAGGCAAGAGCACGACCTCATGTGGGCTTATGGAAGGTCTCGGCAAGCGCGGTGTCAACGTGGGTGGTGCTCTCAGGCAGCCGTCAGGAGGCCCCACTATGAATATCAAGGGCACCGCAGCCGGCGGCGGCATATCCCTGCTTATCCCTATGACCGAGTTTTCTCTAGGCCTTACGGGCGACATCAATGACATCATGAACGCCCACAACCTGGCCTTGGTGGCTTTGACAGCCCGCATGCAGCACGAGCGCAACTACAATGACGAACAGCTGCAAAGGCTCACCGGCATGCGTCGGCTCGACATCGACCCTACGAGAGTTGAGATGGGTTGGATTATCGATTTTTGTGCTCAGAGCCTTCGCAATATTATCATAGGAATAGGTGGCCGCATGGACGGATTCACGATGCAGTCCCGGTTCGGCATTGCCGTGGGTTCCGAATGTATGGCCATTCTCTCCATCATCCGGGACCTGGCTGACCTGAGACAGCGTCTTGACGACATTACCGTGGCCTTTGACAAGAGCGGCAATCCAGTAACCACAGGCGATCTGGAGGCAGGCGGTGCCATGACCGCATGGATGCGCAACACGATCAACCCGACGCTCATGTGTACTGCTGAGTACCAGCCATGCATGGTACACGCCGGACCTTTTGCCAACATCGCTGTGGGTCAGTCTTCCATCATTGCAGACCGCATAGGCCTTAAGATGTTTGACTATCATGTCACTGAGAGCGGCTTTGGCGCTGATATCGGCTTTGAAAAATTTTGGAATGTCAAGTGCCGGTATAGCGGGCTGAAGCCTCACGTGTCTGTTTTGACATCCACTATCCGCGCCCTTAAGATGCACGGCGGAGGCCCCAAGGTTGTTGCAGGTCTTGCCCTGCCAGAAGCATACACCAAAGAGGATGTAGGGTTGGTGGAAAAGGGTTGTGAGAACATGGTGCATCATATCAGTACGGTGCGAAAGGCAGGCATCAATCCAGTGGTCTGTATCAACTGCTTCCACACGGATACGGAGGATGAAATCGCGGCCGTCACAAAGGCAGCCGAGGCAGCAGGAGCGCGTTGCGCCAAATCCACCCACTGGGCTCATGGCGGTGACGGCGCCTTGGAATTCGCCGATGCAGTCATTGATGCGTGCAACGATGAGGGCGACTTCAAATTTCTCTATCCTTTGGAAATGAAATTGCGCGACCGAGTGGAAACCATTGCCAAAAAAGTCTATGGCGCAGACGGGGTTGCCTGGACCCCAGACGCCGAAGCCAAGGCCAAGATGCTTGAGAATGATCCCAAATATGATGACTATGCCACCATGATGGTCAAGACACATCTCAGCCTGAGCCACGACCCGGCGGTCAAGGGGGTCCCAAAAGGCTGGCTGCTTCCCATTCGCGACGTGCTGATCTATTCTGGAGCCAAGTTTCTGTGCCCCTGCGCAGGCACGATTAGTCTCATGCCTGGTACTTGTTCAAACCCGGCCTTTCGCCGTGTTGACGTGGATGTCGAGACCGGAAAAGTCAAAGGGTTGTTCTAAATAAACCCCGTGCCTATGGCGGGATACTGCATTGATGGGCGCCATGGTCATGCGGCGTGCGTTATTTATCCCTAAAGCTCGATGATAAAGGAGGACAAGATGGCAGCACAACTCATTAAGGGCGCAGAGATCTCTAAGCAGATCCGCCAAGAAATAACCAGAGAGGTTGAAGAGCTCAAAGACAAGCACGGTATCACACCAGGATTGGCTACCATCTTGGTGGGTGACGACCCGGGCTCAAAGGTCTACGTGGGTCAAAAGGAAAAGGCGTGTAACAATCTCGGCATCTATTCTGCGAGGACTGATGTTCCTGCGGAAACCTCGGAAGCGGACTTGCTGGCCCTGGTAAAGAAATTCAACGCAGATCCACAAATCCACGGCGTTCTGGTCCAACTACCTTTGCCTAAGCACATTGATGCCACACGTGTGATTTATGCGATTGACCCTGACAAAGATGTGGACTGTTTTCATCCGGTCAATGTTGGCAAACTGATGATCGGCACCGGCCGGTTTCTTCCCTGTACGCCCCACGGGATTGTGGAACTGCTGAGGCGTTCAGACATCGCCACTGAGGGGAAACACGTGGTGGTGGTCGGAAGGAGTAACATTGTGGGGAAACCCGTGGCGAATCTGATGCTTCAGCCCCCGCCGGGTGGAAACGCCACTGTCACCCTTTGTCACACGGGCACAAAGGATATGGCAATGTACACCCGCATGGCGGACATCCTGATCGTCGCCGTGGGGCGTCCCAAGACGATCACTGCAGACATGGTCAGGGAAGGGGTTGTGGTTATTGACGTAGGCGTCAACCGTATTGGGAAAACCCCTGAGGGAAAGGCGATACTGGCAGGCGACGTTGACTTTGACTCGGTCCAGCAAAAGGCTGCAGCCATCACGCCCGTGCCAGGCGGTGTGGGCCCCATGACCATCACCATGCTGATGAAAAACACGGTCGAGGCAGCCAAACCATCGTAAGTTGTAAACGGGAAATGGAAAACCGGAAAACCCAGCACCATTTCCCAAGGCACGGCAGACCAACCGAATCTAATGGAGGACATAAAATGCCAAGAAAAATAATCCCGTTCACAAAGCCCGAATGCCCGGGCATTTTTTGTGAGGCCTGCACCAGTGTTCTGGAAGAGGCGGCCAAGGACGGGGTCAAAACTTATGTACAGCGCATGGAAAATCGGGCCATAGAACCCTGCCTTTTCGGCCAGGGCGGCACCTGCTGCCGGAATTGTTCTATGGGGCCGTGCATGATGATCGACAATGTGCCTGAATCCATAGGCATCTGCGGGGCGACACCGGCCACGGTGGCGGCGCGCAATTTCGTCCGTATGGTGGCTGCGGGGGCCGCAGCCCACATGGACCACGGTCGTGAGACGGCGTTCACCTTTTTGGCTGCTGCCAAAGGAGAGAGCCCCTACGAGATCAAGGACGAAAAGAAGCTTCACTTCATAGCCGATCTGTACAAGGTCAAGACCGAGGGGCGCAGCAAAGAAGATATTGCCGTTGAACTGGGCCAAAAGGTCCTGGCCGAGTTTGGCCAGCAGGAAGGCGCCCTGGTGATGACCAGCCGGGCGCCGGCGAAGCGTCAGGCGCTGTGGAAAAAGCTGGGGGTGATCCCCCGGGGGGTTGACCGGGAGGTGGTTGAAATCATGCACCGCACCCATATGGGTACGGATCAGGATTACAAGAACCTCATTTTCCAGGGGACTCGTTGCGCCCTGGCGGACGGATGGGGGGCCTCCATGATCGCCACAGAGCTCCAGGACGTCCTGTTTGGCACCCCTGTGCCCCTTCGAACGGTGGTCAATCTTGGCTGCCTTTCTGAGGATCATGTCAATATTGTGGTTCACGGCCATGAACCCCAGGTCCCCGAGGCCATGGCCATAGTGGCCCAAGAGCCTGAGATCGTGGCCGCGGCCAAGAAAGTCGGCGCCCAAGGGATCAACCTGGCAGGCGTATGCTGTTCGGGAGCCGAGGCCTTGATGCGCCGTGGCATCCCCATCGCGGGGGGCTTTGTTCAGCAAGAGGTCGTGCTTGCCACCGGGGCAGTGGAGGCCATGGTGGTGGATGTACAATGTATCATGCAGGGCCTGTCTGATGTGGCCCAGTCGTACCATACCGAGCTGATTACCACTTCTCCCCGGGCCAAGATCCCGGGTGCCACCCACCTTGAATTTGACCACCACCATGCGCTGGAAAATGCAAGGGAGCTCACGCTTCGGGCCATTGGTCGCTTCAAGGAAAGGAAAAAAACACACATTCCAGATCGCAAGATGGACGTGGTGGCGGGTTTTAGCCACGAGACCATCAATCATATGCTGGGAGGAACCTTCCGTGCCTCCTACCGACCCCTAAATGACAACATCATCAATGGCCGCATCCGGGGCGTGGGCGCGGTGGTGGGCTGTGACAGCTGCCGGGTGGAGTCCGGCAAGGTGCACACCACGGTGGTCAAGGAACTCATTGCCAACAGCGTGCTTGTACTGGTCACGGGCTGCGCGGCTACGGCCTGCGGCCGGGAGGGCTTACTGAGACCTGAAGCTGCTGAACTGGCAGGGCCCGGCCTACGAGAGGTGTGCGAGACCGTGGGTATGCCGCCTGTTTTGCACATGGGCTCCTGCGTGGACAATAGTCGAATCCTGATTGCGGCCGCCGAGATCGTCAAGGAAGGGGGCCTGGGCGACGATATCAGCCAGATACCTGGAGCGGGTTGTGCCCCGGAGTGGATGAGTGAGAAGGCCATCTCGATTGGTCAGTACTGTGTCACCAGTGGCTTCTATGTCGTCTTTGGCAGGACCTTTCCCACCACGGGGAGCAAGGAGGTAACCGACTACTTGTTTAAGGACATAGAACAGGAGTATGGCGGCAAGTGGGCCGTTGAAGAAGATGCCACCAAGATGGCGCAGATGATGATCCAGGCTATTGACAAAAAGCGAGAGGCCCTGGGGATCCAGCAAAAGAAGGAACGGGTTCTCTTTGACATGGCCATGCGGCGGGAATTGTAGGGATGGAAGTAAAAAAATCGGGTTCTGTGATGGTTGTTGGCGGGGGGATTGCCGGTATTCAGGCGTCCTTGGACCTGGCTGCTTTAGGCTACCATGTGTACCTGGTCGAGAAGGCAGGCTCTATTGGTGGCGTGATGTCCAAGCTGGACAAGACTTTCCCCACCAATGACTGTGCCATCTGAATATTGGCGCCTAAACTGGTTGAGGCCGGTCGGTCTCCGAACATAGAAATCATCACCAAAGCTGAACTGATCTCAGTAGAGGGTGAGGCGGGCAGTTTCACTGCCAAGGTGCGGCGCGAACCTCGCTATATCGACCTAGACCGGTGCACGGGCTGCGGCATTTGTGCCGACTATTGTCCTGTCGTCATTGGTGACGCCTACAACGAAAACCTGGCTATCACCAAAGGGCCGCACAGAGACTATGTGCAAGCCGTTCCTGCAGGTTTTTACATCGATCCGACACATTGTCTTTTCCATAACCATGAAATGTGCCGACTGTGCGTGTCAGCCTGTCAGGCTCAGGCCATCAACCTGTACGAACAAGAAGAAATGCTGGACCTGAATATAGGTGCGGTGATCCTTGCGCCCGGGTTTGGTCGTATCAGCGAGGAGGTGTTATCAAGATACGGCTATGGCCGCCTTGCCGACGTGGTGACCGGTGTCGAGTTTGAGCGGCTGACATCGGCGTCTGGCCCCACGATGGGAAAGATCATCAGGCCGTCTGACGGGCAGCATCCCCACCGGCTTGCATTCCTTCAGTGCATAGGAACAAGAGACGTTTCATGTGGAAATGGCTATTGCTCTTCTGTTTGCTGCATGTATGCAGTCAAGGAAGCCATCGTGGCCAAGGAGCACGCCCCGGACTTGGAGATCTCGATCTTTTACATGGACATGCGAACCCAGGGCAAGGAGTTTGATTACGCCAGGCAGCGGGCCAAAGAAAAGGGCATCCGCTTTGTACGAAGCCGTGTGGCAGGAGTCCGGGCAAACGGCAGATCTCTTGACATCTCCTACGTTGACGAGGGTGGGCAGCATCTCAAGGAAACCTTTGACATGGTCGTGCTTCCCGAAGGGCTTGAATCACCTCGTGACGCTCACGCCTTAGCCGAAGCGAGCGGCATTGAGCTGAATCATTACGATTTTTGCGGCACCCGGCCATTTTCTCCGCTTCAAACGACCCGCCCGGGCGTCTTCGTGGCCGGCGCTTTCCAGGGTCCAAAGGATGTACCGGAGAGTGTCACGGATGCCAGTGGCGCAGCCGCCCTTTGTGCCGAGGTGTTAAAGGAGGGGCGGGCTACCGAGGTTGAAACAAAGACCTATCCGGCTGAGTCTCCCGTTGAAGGGGCGCCTCGCATAGGGGTTTTTGTCTGCTCCTGCGGGACCAATATTGGCGGTGTGGTCGATGTGCAGGCGGTAGCTGACTATGCAGCGACGTTGGACAATGTCGTCTATACCGATATGAATCTATACAGCTGCGCCCAGAACACGCAAGAGGCGATTACTGAAAAGATCAAAGAAAACCGTCTAAACCGCGTCGTTGTGGCGGCCTGCACGCCGCGTACCCATGAGCCCCTGTTTCAGGAGACATTAAAAGATGCCGGCCTGAATCGTTGTCTGTTTGAGATGGCCAATATCAGGGACCATTGCTCGTGGGTCCACGCAATGGTCCCTGAAGCGGCCACTGAAAAGTCCAAGGACCTGATCAGGATGGGCGTGGCCAAGGCACGTGGGTTGCAGCCACTCCCGGAGCAACAACTGCCCGTGATCCAAAAGGCCCTGGTCATAGGTGGCGGCATGGCTGGCATGACGGCTGCTTTGAACATTGCCGGCCAGGGATTTGAATGCATCCTGGTGGAAGAATCAAAATCACTCGGGGGCAACCTGACTCGCATGCGCTTTACACTCACCGGCGATGACCCCCAGCAGTTACTTCGAGATACAGAAGCCAAGGTCAGGTCTCATCCCCGTATACAGGTGTATACACAGGCCCGCGTGGAAGATGTTTCAGGGTATGTGGGCAACTTTATCACTTCCATTGGCACGAAAGACGGCTCCGAGACCGTGGATCACGGAGTCGTTGTGGTTGCCACGGGCGGAAAGCCTTATGAGCCAACACAATACTTATACGGCAAGTCAGGACAGGTCGTGACTCAGCGCGAACTGGAGGAAAGGCTGACCGGGGTTGAAGCGGCAAAGGGCATCAACGACGTGGTCATGATCCAGTGCGTGGGCTCCCGAGGACAGGACCTGGCCTATTGCAGCAAGGTGTGCTGCGGACAGGCCGTAAGGAACGCGTTGAAGATACTTGACATAAACCCCTCTGCCCACATCACGGTGCTTTATCGCGACATGCGCACCTATGGCTTTACGGAAGACTACTATCTGTTGGCCCGGGAAAAGGGCGTGATGTTTATTCATTTTGACAAGGACCATCCTCCTGAAGTGACCGAAAACCAAGGACACGTGCAGGTCGCTTTTCAGGACAAGATCATGGGCGAAAGCGTGGTTCTTGAACCTGACCTGCTGGCCCTGAGCGTGGGTATCGTACCCCATGCGTCTGAGGCGTTGTCAAAGATACTTAAGACGCCGCTTACGAACGATGGTTTTTTCTTGGAAGCCCATCCAAAGCTAAGGCCGGTGGAGTTTTCTGTAGACGGTGTGTATCTGTGCGGTCTCGCCCATGGGCCCAAGCCGATTTCTGAATCGATTGCCCAGGCAGCCGCTGCTGCGGGCAAGGCGTGTATTCCCTTGGCAAAGGGTTACGTCATGGTTGAGCCGATTGTTTCCTCGGTTGATACGAGCACGTGTATTGGATGCGGCATTTGTGAAAGCCTTTGCCCGTACTCAGCCATCAGGATGATCAAGGTGGGCAAGAGGAAAAAGGCCGAAACGATCTCGGCTTCGTGCAAGGGGTGCGGGATATGCGCAGCCCATTGTCCTTCCTTGTCCATTTCCATGGGTGGGTTTACTAACGAGCAGATCTTGTCCCAGATCAGGGCGCTTGCCGGAGCCTCTCATTGATCAAACAGGATAATATAACCGATGGTTAAAGAGACTTTTGAGCCAAAGATCGTTGGTTTTCTGTGCAACTGGTGCTGTTATGCGGCAGCCGACTCGGCTGGCGTGGCTCGTTTTCAATACCCGCCTAATATCAGGGCCATCAGGATCATGTGCACGGGCAGGATGGATCCACTGTTTATTATTGACGCCTTCCATGTGGGAACGGATGGGGTGTTTGTCGGAGGTTGACAGCTTGGCGAATGTCATTACCAGGTCGGTAATTATGATGCCATCGTCACCGCACACGTAACCAGGAAGGTCATGGAAGTTGCAGGCCTCAAACCCGAAAGGCTTGCCCTTCATTGGGCTTCGGCTGCCGAGGCGCCTTTGTTTGTGGAGCTGATAACAAGATTTACCAACGACGTCAAGAAACTCGGTCCATTGGGGGCAGCCGAAGGGATCCCCATTGAGGCATTGAAGTTGAAGCTCCTTGCAGCCAGAGCTGCGGTGAAAGGTGTTAAACTGCGGACACGATTTGCCAGGCTTGCCCAGGATCTCAGGGATGGCAACCAACATTCGCCTGAGGTGATCGAGGCCAAGATGGCCGAAAAGGTCAATGATGCGATCGTGCGCGAAATTGCGAAACAAGAGAAGGGGATTACGGAATCCGTGGAGCAGAGTGCGGAACGACTGGCACAAACAACCTGACTCCGCATTTTGAACCGCGAAAGCGAGCGCATTCCCCGCTGCTTGCGGCGGGGTTGGCGGGCGAATCTGAAAATGAAAAACTTCCTTACGGTGAAGATTCCCCGTGGCTTGCCGCGGGGAGGCTTCAATCAAAGACGTCATATTCGACAAAGAGGAGTATTGATTGACTGTCACCAAGAACGATCTTGAGCATCAGTTCAAATTTGAGGTGACCGCCATGCCTGGCGGCGAGGTGGTCAACCGATGTTTTGACTGTGGCACATGTGCAGGTGTATGCCCTGTCAGTGAGGCTGAGTCCGCCTTTGACCCGAGAAGAATTATCCACATGATCAAAATGGGTCTCAAGGACCGGCTTCTCGGGTCTGAAGCCATATGGTACTGTTCCAACTGTGACACCTGTGCCTTTGTGTGCCCGCAAGAGGTGCAGTTTAGCAGCGTGGTGCGTGTGCTTCGTGAGATGGCGGAAAATGAAGGCTATGTTGAGCCCGGCGCCTTTGAACAGCTGGGCACCGGTCCTTGCAAGGCGTTGTGTCCGGCTCATATAAGCATCTGTGGATTTATTGCCGCTATTTCCCAGGGACAATACGCCGAGGGGCTCAAGCTGATCAAAAGAGAGATGCCCTTCCCTGCTGTGTGCGGCCGGGTCTGCCCCCACCCCTGCGAGAGTCAGTGTAACCGGGGCAAAGTGGATGAACCGATAGCCATTGAGTATCTCAAGCGGTTTCTGGCGGACGTGGACCTGTCATCAGAAACCCAATATCTGCCTAAGATAAAAGACCACAAGGACGACAAAGTGGCCATTGTGGGGGCAGGTCCGGCAGGCCTGACGGCTGCGTATTATCTGGCCATTGAAGGGTATTGCGTCACAGTCTTTGAAAAACTGCCTGTGGCAGGGGGCATGATGGCTGTTGGGATCCCTGAGTACCGTTTGCCCAGAAATATTCTTCAGGCTGAGATTGACATTATCAAGCGGCTGGGCGTTGAGATCAAGCTTAATTTTGAAATGGGCAAGGATCTCAGCTTTGAGGATCTCAGAAAGGATTTCAAGGCGGTCTTTATCAGTGTTGGCTGTCATCAGGCCATGAAAATGGGAATCCCTGGCGAGGATGATTTCGAGGGTGTTGTCGACTGCATCACATTTCTGAGAGAAATTAACCTCGGCAACCCGCCTGTCTATCATGGACGACTGGTGGTTGTTGGTGGAGGCAATGCCGCTATTGACTCTGCACGCGTGGCCAAGAGGTTGGGCTATGACGACGTGGCGATCTTTTATCGAAGGACGCGAGAGGAGATGCCGGCAAGTCCGTGGGAGGTTGAAGAGGCTATCGAAGAAGGCATTGATCTCGAGTTCCTGACGGCGCCCGCCGGAATTGTCGGCAGCAATGGCAAGGTAACCGGGTTGGAGTGTGTCCGCATGACCATGGGAGAGCCCGACGCATCGGGCCGGCGAAAACCGAATCCGATCGATGGCTCTGAATTCACTGTCCAGGCTGATGCTATTATTGTAGCCATCGGACAGCGTTCTGAGCTTTCTTTTCTCGGCAACGGTCACGGGCTCAACATCTCTGCCAAGAATACCATAGAAGCCGATCCTGTAACCGCAGCCACCAGCATTGCCGGTGTATTCGCAGGCGGAGACGTTGCTTCAGGTCCCAGGATCGTGGTGGAAGCGGTTGCCTTCGGAAAGAAGGCCGCCATATCTATCGACCGTTATCTGAAAGGACAAGACATCAGATCCGGCCGTGGCAAGGACTGGAAGGCAATGGCGTTTGAGCCGGATCACACAGAACCCTCGGCCAGACAAGCCATGCCGCGCCTGCCTCTTGCACAGCGCACCAGGGGCTTTAGTGAGGTGGATACAGGTTTCAACGAGGAGCAGGCAACGCAGGAAGCCCTCCGGTGTTTGAGACTGTGTGGGATGCAAAAAGGGGAAGGAAAACCAGAGATAAACGATGACGATAAATGACGATAGCATGGAAATCTGCTGCCCCCCTTGCAAGGCGGCCTGCCCCATTCTGACGGATGCGAGGGAGTACATTCAGCTGATCGCGGAAAGAAAGTATGAAGAAGCATTTGTTTCCATAAGGAAGCTAAATCCTTTGCCTCGCGTTTGTGGCCGCATCTGCACGCACCCTTGCGAGGCAGCCTGCAAGCGTGGGCAGGTGGAGGAACCGATTGCCATAGCGGCGCTGAAACGCTTTGCCTCTGATGGCCCTTGGGCTGGCCGGTACAAGGGGGTGTTGCCCGACAAACGAACTGGGCACAAGGTTGCAGTGGTTGGCTCCGGGCCCGCGGGGCTTGCAGCTGCGCAAGATCTGGCTCTGCTCGGGCACGACGTAACGATCTTTGAGGCCTTACCGTTTTTGGGTGGCATGTTGAGAGTGGGTGTACCTGGATACCGCCTCCCAAAAGATGTCCTGGATGAGGAGATCCAGGCCATTCTTGATTTGGGCATTGAGGTTGAGACAGGGGTGCGAATCGGTGAAGAGACGAAGCTGGCTAATCTCTTTGAGCAAGGATACAAAGCCATTTTTATGGGCATTGGTGCTCACAAAGACCGAAAGCTTGGGGTTCCCGGTGAAGATGAAGTGGAGGGGGTTGTTTCAGCAGTTTTCTTTTTGCGGCAAGTGAACCAAGGTGAGAACATCGAGGTGGGGAACAAGGTGGCTGTGATTGGGGGGGGCAATACTGCGGTTGACTCTGCCCGTTCGGCTCGCCGGCTTGGGGCGAAAGACGTTCATATGATTTACAGGCGAACCTCCGAGCAGATGCCGGCAGCCAAGGAAGAAGTCGAAGAGGCTTCCCATGAGGGCGTTCAGATATCTTATTTGACTTCTCCGGTTGAGATTCTGGGAAATGCCGGCGGCAGGGTGTCGGCATTAAAATGCATCAAGAACGAATTGGGCGAGCCGGACGCCAGCGGTCGAAGAAGTCCAAAGTCAGTGTCGGGGTCTGAGTTCACCCTTGACGTAGATATGGTGATTGCCGCAATCGGCCAAGCGCCCGACTCGTCTTTGGTAGCAGAGGAAGTAGGAGTTACCGAAAAAAGGAAGCAAATCATCGTGGATGGACCCTACACACTGGTTACGACTCAACCTGGTGTGTTTGCCGGAGGCGATGCGGTTACCGGGCCGGCCACCGTTGTCGAAGCCATTTCTGCAGGCAAGCGGGCTGCCATTGCTATGGATCTCTATTTGAGGGGAGAGCCGCTGCCCACTACAGGGGCCCCGAAGACTCATGAAACAGTGATTTTGCCGCGGCCCATTATAGACAGGACTCAACCCTTCGCGAGGTCCAAAAAAGTCAGCATTCCAGTGAATCAGCGCCTCAAAGGCTTCGGGGAGGTAGACCTTGTCCTTTCCGAGGGGGCCGCAACCAAGGAGGCCTTAAGGTGTCTTCATTGTTATCTCGGCGCAAAGGTGGATTCGGAGAAGTGTGTCTCCTGTCTCACTTGCGTGCGTGTTTGCCCGCTAGACATACCCACTACCAGCAAGATGGGAGAGATTACGATTGATCCGGTTGCCTGTCAGGCCTGTGGGGTGTGCGCCCTTGAATGCCCGGTCCGGGCCATCGACATTAGCCTCGCTTGCCGGAGTGACATCGCCCGAGACATAGAAGACGGAATCCACATGGCACAGCGTTCAGGACTCGTCATTGTCGGCTTTTTCGACCTTCATGGCAACTTTGGCTCAAGCCATGTGAAAAGCCTTAAGCAGGACCATCCTAATATTGTGCCTGTCATGGTTTTTGGATTGAGAAGAGTTGATACGTCGGATGTCTTAAAGGCTTTTGAGTCTGGGGCTGATGGCGTGTTTCTTGCCGCGTGCCCGCCTGATGCAGATCCTTTTCCACAGGAAGCGGACAGGGTTAAACGGCGCGTGTCCCATGCCCGGAGCCTGCTTGAGGCCTTAGGCATAGACGGAGGGCGCCTTGAGATTATCGATATGCCAGCAGAAGGACTTCTTGAAAAACAATCCGTTGCGGAGCTGATTCAGAGAATGGGCAACTCGGGCCAAGCCCGCTCAGCGTAAAGGAAGAGGTGTATGATCACGTTAGAAGGGAAGAAGCTTGAAGAGGTTGCGGATATGACCAAGGGCTGCGGACGCCTTCTGGTGCTCGGTTGTGAAACGTGTGCCGCCATGTCTTTTGCTGGTGGGCAGCGCCAGGTTGCAGAACTTGCCTCTGCGATTCGCTTGGGGAGAAAGACTTCGGGAGACGAAGGCGAGGTTGTGGAAGATGCCATCGCCAGGCAGTGTGAACCTGAGTTTGTTGACTTGATTGAAGATGAGGTGTCCGAATGCGATGCCATACTTTCTTTGGCATGTGGCGCCGGCGTCCAGCTCTTGGCCGAACGTTTTCCGGATAAGGTGGTCTTGCCGGGGTGTAATACGACCTTTCTGGGCGTGACCGAGGCATTGGGGGTGTGGTCAGAACGCTGTGCTGGCTGCGGGAACTGCATATTGGACAAAACGGCTGGTCTGTGTCCTATTGCTAGGTGTTCCAAACAACTTCTCAATGGCCCATGCGGGGGGTCTATGAATGGAAAGTGTGAGATTAGCAAAGACGTAGATTGCGTGTGGCAAATGATCATTGATCGCCTGACACGGCTGGGTCGACTGGAGATGCTGGAGGAGATCTTTCCTGTGAAAGATTGGACACCGGCTGGACATGGCGGGCCCAGAAAGATGATCAGAGAGGATCTAAAATCATGAAGTCAGGAAGTAATTTGGAAGGGATACTGGAAAGCGGTCAGTTTGCTGTGACAGCTGAGGCTGGGCCTCCAAAAGGGACGTCGCCCAAGATCATCCAAAGAAAAGGGGATCTCCTTAAGCTTTGCTGCGACGCCTTGAATGTCACCGACAACCAGACCGCCATTGTGAGAATGTCGAGTATCAGCGGCTGCGTTCTGCTAAAAGAGCTGGGTGTGGAACCTATTCTGCAGATGGTCGTCAGGGACCGCAACCGTCTTGCCTTGCAAAGCGACCTCCTGGGAGCAGCTGCGTTGGGAATTCGCAATGTTCTTTGCCTGTCCGGTGATCACCAGAAGTTTGGCAACCATCCATCGGCCAAAGGGGTCTATGACATTGATTCGATCCAGTTCATTCAGATGGTCAAGGCCATGCGGGATGAGCACAAGTTCATCAATGGTGAAGAGATCTCAGGAGATGTGCCGTTTTTCATCGGCGCAGCAGCCAACCCCTTTGCCGATCCTTTTGAATTCCGGGTTACCCGGTTGGCCAAGAAGGTAAACGCAGGTGCGGATTTCATACAAACCCAGGGCATCTTTGACGTGCCCAAGTTTATCGAATGGATGAAGATGGTCAGAAAAAGGGGCCTGCACGAGAAGACCCATATCATTGCAGGACTGATACCGATGAAATCCGTCGGTATGGCTCGTTACATGCGAAACAATGTTCCCGGTTTAAGCGTTCCAAAGGAACTTGTTGACCGGATGGCCGATTCGAAGGACCCCAAGGAAGAGGGCGTGAAGATTTGCATTGAGGCCATTGAGCAGCTTACAGAGGTTGAAGGCGTGCATGGCGTTCACATCATGGCAGTAGCCTGGGAGGACATCGTTCCCCGTATCGTTGAAGAGGCCGGTCTGATGCCAAGGCCGGTCGTGTAGTCGTTTATCATTGGTCATTTGACATGAGTCCTTGCTCATTGCGAGCATGATCAACAATGACCGGCCACCAATGATAAATGGTAGATGATGAATCACAAAGGGGGTGCAACATGGGAGCAGGTGCAAAGATTTTGGTGGTGGACGATGACCCGGACATGCGGGAAACCCTGCAGATGATCCTGGAGTCGGCCGACTACACGGTGGTCACGGCTGAGGACGGTGAGCAGTGTCTGTCCAAGCTGAAAGAAGAACGGCCTGATTTGCTCATCCTTGACCTCCTCATGCCCCGGATGGACGGATTTGAGGTCTGTAAGGCCTTGAAAGATCCGCGCTACGCCAAGTATGGCCACATGCCGATCATCATCCTCAGTTCGGTGCAGGAGGATGTCAGCCAGCGCCGCTATGAACTGGAGACCGGCATACAGCTCGATGTAGATGACTACGTGGAAAAGCCCATTGAAAGCAAAGTCTTGTTGGAAAGGGTTGGAAAAATTATGCAGAGAATTTCCAAGGCATAAGAGGAATCATAGGTGCGGCGATGAAAAAGGTATTACTGGTAGACGATGACGTTGACTTTTGTGAGGCGACAAAGCTCCTGTTGGACAGCAAGGGCTACGAGGTCCTCCTGGCCCATGACGGCAAGGAGGGGCTCGACAAGGCGCGTGCGGTGAAGCCCGATCTGGTGATCCTGGATGTCATGATGCCTGAAATGAACGGATATGACGTGTGCGTCGTCCTTAAGGCAGACCCGGAATTGAAAAACACACCGGTCCTTCTTCTCACCGCCGTGGACCAGAATCTTTTCAAGACAACTTACACCCAGGCCATGGGCCTCATGACCGAAGCTGATGACTACATTGCAAAGCCGGTTGAGCCTCAAGACCTGGTAACACGAGTTGAGGTTTGGCTCAACAGGGATTAGCCGGGCGATGTTGATCAAGCCGAGCATCAACATATTGGTGGTGGAAAATGACATCACCATATTGCAGAAATGCCGGGAACTCCTCGTCAACGAGGGCCACCGGGTCCGTACGGCCGAGGCCGTTGAGGAGGCGTTGGACATCGTCCAGAAGCACCCTGGAGATGTGGACATCATGCTCCTTTCTCTTGAACTTCCCGGCTGGGGAGGCGTGACCCTCATCAATGTGCTGCAAAAGGCCAGGAGCGAGATCCTGATCATGACCATGTCCGCCAACTGCGGCGAGGAGGCCATAGAGGCCATGCAGGCAGGGGCTTACGACTGCATCCGCAAAACCTTTACCGCCGATCGTTTCAGGACGAAAATGAATCGGGCCATAGAGGCCTTCAGACTCAGACGGCAACTGGGCCTTCTGACGCGGCAAAGGCAGGCCGCCTTGACCGAAGTCGGACATGACAAGATTCACTTTACCATCCTGCAAAGTCTTAGTGACGGTGTCGTGGTCACGGACTGGCAGACAAACATTGTCCTGTTCAATTCGAAAGCCGCCAGCCTCTTTGACTTGACACAGGAAAAGACCTTGGGCCATCCCATATCGGCTTGTATACAATCCGATGAATTGTTGTCATTTTTTATGCGTGCCATCAAGGCCGATAGTTCTTTGGCTCCGGTCATGGCCGGCGAAGAACCTGTCGTCAAAGTGGGGGAAAAGGCCCTCCGTGTCCATGTAGACCCTGTCAAGAATGAAACCGGCACGGCTATTGGGGCGGTATGCCTGCTTCACGACGTCACAAGCATCAGTGCCATGGACAAACTCAGGGACGATTTTCTCTCCATGGTCTCCCACGAACTCAAGGCTCCCCTAAGTTCTTTGCTGATGCAGATTTCCGTGATCTTGGACGGACTGGCGGGAGAGCTTACCGCCAAACAATCGGATTTGCTCGGCAAGGCCAAGGAAAAGACCAAGGGGATGATCACCCTGGTCAATGACATCCTGGACTACAGGCGAATCCAGGAGGGCAAGTCCATCCAGAAGATCGAAAACCTGGATTTGGCTGAAGTCCTGAAACGGACCGTTGAGCTGATGCGCCTGTCGGCAGAAGAAAAAGGGATCACCATAACAAGGGACATCGCAGAAGAACTCCCACCCTTTGCCGGCGACAGAGGGGGCATGGAGGCGATATTTGTCAACCTCATCAGCAATGCCATTAAATATACCCCACAGGGGGGAAACGTGACTGTCACCCTGAACAAGGCAGGTAAAAATATAGGGCTCAAGGTGGCGGATAACGGCATAGGGATTCCACCGGAAGATGTTGACCGGATTTTTGAAAAATTCTATCGCATCAAGACCGAAGAGACCCGGAGCATATCGGGCTCAGGGCTTGGGCTATCCATTGTCAAGGGCGTGGTGGATGCCCACAGGGGTTCAATCCGGGTGGAAAGCGAGGTGGGGAAAGGGACATCCTTCATTATGTCGCTTCCTGCACAGGAATAAGGTTTTTGGAGGCACAACATGATCATTGCGCAACAGAAGCCGTTGGCCGAAATACAGGATATGGTTGCCCCGTATCGTAGGATCCTGATCGCTGGATGCGGTACCTGCACGGCATTTTGCTTCGCCGGAGGATCCGCCGAGGTGGATAAACTTGCTGAGGCGCTCCTTGCCGAGAACAAGGATATCGTCATCGACAAGACCACCATCCCTCGACAGTGCGCGGCAAAATTTATCGACCGCCTGGGACAAAAGCTCGACCATTGTGACGCTATTCTCTCCATGGCCTGCGGCAACGGCGTGCAGGCCGTCGCCAGCCATTTCCCTGACAAGCCGGTTCTGCCAGCCTTGAACACCCAATTCATAGGGGTAGAGAAGGAACCGGGCGTCTGGACCGAAAACTGTCTGGCCTGCGGCGACTGCATCCTGTGGAGCACCGGTGGCATCTGCCCGGTAACCCGTTGTGCCAAGGGCCTGCTGAACGGGGCGTGTGGGGGCGCATCCGAGGGCAAGTGTGAGATTTCGAAGGACCAGCCCTGTGCTTGGCAGGAGATATACCATGCCCTCAAACGGTTAAACATGTTGCATTATCTAAAGCAAAAGCCGCAAACGAAGGACTGGCCTGTTCATCCGGGCAGGATGGTCAGAGAAGATTTGCGAGATGTTGACGTGATGTAGGAGAGATGCTGCCATGAGCTTTAGAAAAGCGTTAGAATCAGGAAAATTTCTGGTGACCGCTGAGGTGGGCCCAGGCAAAGGTACCGACGTCGAGCACCTGTTGAAAGATGCGCAAATCGTCAAGAATCGGGTGGATGCCATCAACGTTACGGACTTGCAAAGCTCGGTTCTGCGGCTGGGGTCCATGGCCGTGTGTCATCTTTTAACCGATGCGGGAATCGATCCTGTTTTTCAGGTCACCTGCAGGGACCGCAACAGGCTTGCCTTGCAATCGGACCTCCTGAGCGCCTGGGTCATGGGGATCAGAAATGTTCTGTCCCTGACCGGCGACCACCCGACCATGGGGGACCATCCCACGGCCAAGCCAGTGTTTGATTTGGACTCTGTAACACTTTTGGAAGCCATAGGCACGCTCAACGCCGGTCAGGATATGGCGGGCAATGAATTGAAGGGGGCACCCGACTTCTTATGTGGAGCTGTGGTAAATCCTGGGGCTGATAACGAGGCGGCTATGGAGCTGCAGATCATGAAGATGGAAAAGAAGATTGAAGCAGGGGCCAAGTTCTTTCAGACCCAGGGGGTTTACGACCTTGATGCCTTTGAAAAATTCATGAAGCGCGTCGAGGGATTTGACACGAAGGTGTTGGGGGGTATCATCCTGCTCAAATCAGTAGGCATGGCTCGTTACATGAACAAGAACGTTGCTGGGGTCTTTGTCCCGGAGCCCTTTATTCAGGAGATGAAGGAGGCTGAGGACAAGTCCCAGGCCAGTAAGGATATCGCTGTTCGCTTGATCAAAGGGATGAAGGATCTTTGTGATGGCGTTCATATCATGGCGCTCGGATGGGAGAGCAAGATCCCTCCCATTCTGGACGCTGCGGGGCTGTAGAAAGGAGTCAATATGGCATTTGAGACACCAAAAACCGTTTATAACGGCGTCATTAAAGAAATCCCGTTGGGTCGGGAGGACCACCCGGTCATCGTGGGTGGCGAGACCGCCTATCCCTTTCATCTATTTGAAGCGCAGATGCCCCACCCTCCAATCATCGCCATGGAGGTGTACGACGCGCCCCCGGAGGAGTGGGCGGAATCGGCCTTGGCCCCGTTTGCCGACGTCGCAGACGATCCGGCCGCCTGGGCCCAAAAATGCGTGAACGCATACGGTGCGGAAATGATAGCCTTGCAACTGGCCAGTACCGATCCCAATGCCCAGAACACCTCGCCCGAGCAGGCCGCTGAGGTGACCAAGAAGGTGGCGGCTGCCATTGAGGTGCCTCTCCTGGTGTGGGGCAGTGCTAACCTGGAGAAAGACGTGGAAGTATTGAAAATGGTTGCAGAGGCCTGCGCTGGAGAAAATCTTGTCTTGGGCCCTGTGGAAGAAGGAAGCTACAAGGCCCTGGGCGCGGCCGCCCTGGCCTATCAGCATACTGTCGCTGCCTCTACGCCGATAGACATCAACCTGGCCAAACAGCTTAATATCCTTTTGGCAAACCTTGGTGTGCCTGACGAAAAGATCCTAGTAGATCCCACAGTGGCCTCCCTGGGATATGGGTTGGAGTATTCCTATTCGGTCATGGAACGAATCCGGATGGCCGGCCTGACCCAAGAAGATGAAAGGCTTCAGTTTCCCATTGTATGTAACTTGGCCAAGGAAGTGTGGAAGATCAAGGAAGCAAAACTGACGGAAGAAGAGGCCCCATTGCTGGGTGACCCTGCAAAAAGGGGTGTTCTTCTGGAGGCGGGCACGGCGCTGTTACTCGCCTTGGCAGGTGCCGACATCTTGATCATGCGGCACCCGGATGCCGTACAATTGGTCAGAGGATTTATGAAGGACTTGATGGCCGACTGAAGGCGGTGCGAAGCGCGAAAAGGGGATCGCGATCCGAAATGCTATGAACACGGGTCGGATTGGTCTTTTCAAACAACAATCAACGGCCATGACCAACAACAGACGAGGAGTGTAGAAAGTGTCAAAGATCATTTGTTCGGCTGCAATTCGCGGTGCCCACAAGATCATGGAAAGGGCGGAAGCGAAGTATCAAGAGGCCATGGAAAAATGGGGGCCTGAGCAAGAGGTGGGCTTTCCTAACACAGCCTATTATTTACCCATTATCTATGGCGTATTGGGTATTGATGTAAAAAAGCTTGGAGATGTGGAAGAAGTCTTGAAGCGGTGCAGGTCCTTGCTGCCCCCCATGGTGGGCGAACATGTATGGCTACCCTACCTCGCACCGGCACTTGAAGCCGGCATGGCTACGTTCTTTGCAGAAGAGGTCATTGAAGCGATACGGTATCTGGAGTTTCCGGATTTTTACACCAAGGCGGAAGACCCTCTTGATGGAAACATGTGGTTAGGTGCGGCAGATGACGTCATATTACGAAAACGCGGCGTGGAATTTGTTGATGGGACCGCTCCGGGCTTTGCAGCGATTCTCGGCGCACCGCCAACCACAGAGATCGCCGTCCAGATCGCCCAGGAGCTTCAGGAAAAGAATCTCTATGTGTTCATGTGTGCTGATCATGAGGGCCGAACCATGTCCGAGCAATTGGTTGAAGCGGGAGTCCAGATCGGATGGCCCACACGACTTGTCTCTTTTGGGCCCGAGTACACCGGCACTGTCTTTGCCATGGGATTTGCCACCCGTGTGGCCATGTCCTTTGGGGGAGTGAAGCCGGGGGATTATAAAAGTAATCTTCTTTACAATAAAGATCGTGTCTTTGCCTTTGCTATGCCCCTGGGCACCGTGACCGATGAATGGTACGCCAATGCAGCCGGCGCCATAAACTGGGGCTTCCCGACTATTGCTGATACACCGATCCCGGAAATACTCCCCACGGGGATCTGCACCTATGAGCATGTTGTTTCGAATATCCCCCACGACCAGTTGGTAGCCAAAGCCATTGAGGTCAGGGGTCTTAAGGTCGCTGTGGCAAAAGTTCCCATACCGGTCTCTTATGGGCCTGCATTTGAAGGAGAGCGTGTCCGAAAGGACGATCTGTACCTGGAATGCGGTGGGGGCAAGACCCGGGCCGTCGAGTGGGTGACGACCAAGGAGATGGACGAGGTGGAAGATGGCAAGATCGAGCTGTTCGGTCCCGATGTGGATGATGTGGAGCCAGGGGCAAAGCTCCCTCTGGCCATTGTGGCCGAGTTTGCCGGCAGGAAAATGCAGGATGACTTTGAGCCGATCCTGGAAAGGCAAATTCACCACCTTGTCAACTACGCCCAGGGTCTTATGCACATCGGTCAAAGAGACATCGCTTGGATCAGGCTGTCTAAAACAGCTGCCGGCAAGGGGCTCAAGCTCAGACACATCGGCGACATCCTGCACGCCAAGTTTCATCAGGACTTTGGTGCTATTTTTGATAAGGTCCAGATTAAACTCTATACGGAGGAAGACACGGTCGAGGAGATGTTGAAAAAGGCCAGGCAGGTTTACCAAACCAGAGACGCCCGGATCGAAGGGATGACCGATGAAACGACTGATATATATTACTCCTGTACGCTTTGCCAATCCTTTGCTCCCAGCCATGTATGCATTATCAGCCCGGAAAGGACCGGGCTGTGTGGTGCCTACAACTGGATGGACTGCAAGGCCTCCTTTGAAATCAACCCGACAGGGCCCAACCAGCCAGTGGAAAAGGGGGAGACCCTCGATCCGAAACTCGGGCAATGGAAAGGATGCAACGAATTTCTTTACAAGGCCTCGCGCCAGGCCCTGGACCACTACAATTTTTACAGCATTGTCCATGACCCCATGACCACCTGTGGATGCTGTGAATGCATTGCCGCCATACTGCCCATCTGCAACGGAGTCATGACCGTGGATCGTGACCACCAGGGGATGACGCCTTGCGGCATGAAATTTACCACCCTGGCCGGAACGATCGGGGGCGGCGCGAGTGTCCCGGGTTTTGTTGGGCACGGCAAATATAACATCACTCAGAGAAAATGGCTCCTGGGTGACGGCGGCATCAAGCGCCTGGTTTGGATGCCAAAACGCCTGAAAGAGGAGCTTGCAGAGCGCCTCAAACAAAGAGCGGAAGAGGAGGGTATCCCGGACCTGCCGGACATGATTGCCGATGAAACCGTGGGGACGTCTGAAGAGGAAATCCTGGCCTTTCTTGAGGAGAAAGGGCATCCGGCCTTGTCCATGGACCCGCTTCTGGAATAGATTCATTAGTCATTGGTTAACCCATACCGGATGACGGATAACTACCGACTGAGAATGGAGGACTAGTATGGCTTTGACAGGGATTCAGATTTACAAACTTTTGCCCAAGACCAACTGTGGAGAGTGTGGCGTGCCTACCTGTCTGGCTTTTGCCATGAATCTGGCGGCGGGCAAGGCGGAGCTGGACGCCTGCCCATCTGTTTCAGAAGAGGCCAAGGCGGAGTTAGCCGATGCCTCGGCGCCGCCCATTAGCGTAGTCGTGATCGGCGCAGGGGAGAAAAAATTAAAACTTGGCGGGGAAACCGTGCTCTTTCGACACGAAAAGACCTTCGTGAACCCCCCGGGCATTGCTGTCCTTGTCACGGACGAGATGGGCGATCAGGATGTGGCCGGTCGCCTTGAACGATTCAAGACACTGGAATATGAGCGGGTTGGCCTGACCTTAAGGGCGGATCTTGTTGCCGTCAAAGCGATTTCCGGCGATACCGACCGATTTACATCTCTGGTTACAAAGGTCAAGAATGAGACAGACGGTGGCCTGATTCTGATGACTGAAGATGCCGGCGTCATGGAAGCAGGCCTTAAGGTGTGCGCAGATCGCAGGCCCCTCATCTATGCGGCAACCAAGGAAAACGCCGATGCGA
This sequence comes from uncultured Desulfobacterales bacterium, assembly GCA_964502635.1. Classification (GTDB taxonomy): domain Bacteria; phylum Desulfobacterota; class Desulfobacteria; order Desulfobacterales. The sequence continues at coordinate 11,907 of CAZCXI010000020.1, read as the reverse complement.
TGGCAGGCCTGTCCAAAGAACATGGGTGCCCGCTGGCAGTCAGAGGCGATGGCCTTGATGAACTCTCCGAGCTGACCACGAAGCTCGCCGAAGACGGCTTGAAAGAGCTGGTTATTGACTCCGGGGCGCGGTCTGTCAGAAAGGCCTTTGAAGACCACGTCGCTATCCGCCGTGGTGCCTTGCTCAAGAAATACAAACCACTCGGCTTCCCAACGATAACTTTGCCGTGTGAGATGACCGATGATCTCATGCAGGAAACATTGATGGCCTCTTTGTTCGTGGCCAAGTACGGCGGCATCATCGTGCTTTCAGATCTGCAAGGGCATTCTCTCTTTCCGCTGTTGCTGGCCCGTATGAATATCTACACGGATCCTCAGCGTCCCATGGCCACCTCCGCCGGGATCTACGAAATCGGAGGCCCAAACGAGGAATCGCCGGTGCTGATCACTTCCAATTTTTCTCTCACGTACTTTATTGTGTCAGGCGAGATTGAAGCCAGCCGTGTTCCCGCGTGGCTGGTGATCGTGGACACGGAGGGGCTTTCTGTTCTCACGGCGTGGGCCGCTGGAAAGTTTGTGGGAGACGCCGTAGGGATGGCCATGAAAAAATGCGGCATTTTGGAGAAAGTCTCCCATAAGAAGGTGATCATACCCGGTTATGCAGCAGCGATCTCAGGTGATCTGGAGGAGGAACTTGGAGACTGGGATGTGCTGGTGGGGCCCAGAGAGTCGGCCCACATCCCCGCGTATCTGAAAGAGTGGCAGCCGTAACCTTTAGACATTTTAAGCACTTCAAACTTTAGACACGTTTTTGTGGGAGGTATCATGATTCTGATCGGCGAAAACCTAAACGTGATGGTCAAGAAGATCGGCCAGGCCATGAAAGAGAGAAACCCAAAGCCCATACAGGCGCTCGTCCTGGCTGAGGCGGAAGCCGAGGTCGATTACCTTGATGTCAATATAGGTCCTGCCAGAAAGGGCGGGGAGGAATTGATGGCGTGGATGGTAAAAACCGTCCAGGAGGTTGTGGATCTGCCCCTGTATCTCGACACCACTAATGTGAAAGCTATTGAGGCCGGCCTGAAGGTGTACGAGAACAAGCGAGGCAAGGCGGTCGTCAATTCCATCATGTGTCGTCCTGAGAGGATGGAAGCGCAGATCCCCCTGGTCACTCAATACGATGCGGGCATGGTAGCGTTGCTTTGGGGGCCGGAAGGCATGCCCAGGGATGCCGCCGAGCGTGGGGCCCTGGCCGCAGACATCCTTCAGAGGGCGACAGAGGCGGGTGTGGCAGGGGAAGATATTTGGGTCGATCCCATCGTCACACCGCTGAACGTCCAGCAGAATCAGTTGCTGGCATGTAATCAGTTCATGTCAGAGCTTGAGATGATGGCAGATGTCGTGGCTCCGGGGTGCAAGTCCACCTGTGGGCTTTCCAACGTCTCTAATGGGGCGCCTGATCACCTCCGGCCCATCCTGAATCAGACTTACATGATCATGCTCGAAAAGTTTGGAATGAAGTCTTTTATTGTGGACGCCTTTGACAAGGATCTGCAAGACATGGCACGCGGCAAACGGTCGGATATCGCAGACTTGGTGCATCGAGTCGTCGATGGAGACGAACCCGACATGGCAGATCTCACCAAAGAAGCCCAGGACTATGTGAAAACGGCAAAGGTCCTTTTGGGCCATTCGCTCTATTCGGATTCATGGCTGGAATTGTAAGGCAAAGGGACCAAGGACGAAGTTAGAGCTAGGCTTGTGTCCATTCATAAAGGGCCCTTTTTCCGATGAACGGGGTTCTCCGCGGGCTTAGCGCCAGCGGCTTAAGAACAGTGCGGCTGCCGCACACGGCGTCCTCGGCCGTGGGGAATACAGGGGACACCAAAGGCGTTCCCTGTCCATCCCAATGGCCGGTGACGACTGAAAAAGGAGTAAGACATGGCCAAGGGCATTACAGTTACCGAGTACATCCTAGCCAGGCAGAAAGAGCGGCCTGAGGCGACCGGCGCCTTCACGGCATTGCTGTCAGAACTGACGGTGGCGGCAAAGATCATTGGACAGAAGGTCAACAAGGCTAACCTGACTGAGGACTTAGGGTTTGTGGGCAGCGAGAGTATGGACGAAGAACATTTTCAGCGGCTGATCGAGTTTGCCAACGCCACGATCGTCAATCGCGTCAGTCACATCGGCCATCTGTGGTGCATGGCCTCTAAGAAAGAGACGGATCTCATTCCCATTCCGCCCAAGTATGCCAAGGGTGACTATATCCTGGTCTTCGACCCCCTAGGAGGCATTACCAATATCGATGTCCATAGTGCCGTGGGCACGATTTTTTCGGTTCTCAAGAAAGAAAATTCCGGGGACATGAGCTTCATGGCCAATGCCTTGCAGCCGGGGCATAAACAGTTGGCTGCAGGCTATTTCATCTACGGTTCAAGCACCATGATGGTTTATACAACAGGAATGGGCGTTCACGGCTTCACCCTGGAGCCGAGGATTGGGGAGTTTCTGCTCTCCCACGAGAACATCCGGATACCGGAGAAGGGAAAGACATACAGCGTCAACGAGGGCAATTACTACTTTTGGCAGGAGGAAGTCCAGAATCTCGTCGAATACTTCAAGACCCCGGACATCAAGACGGGGCGGCCTTATACCTTGCGATATACAGGTTCCTTTGTCGCAGACTTTCATCGGAATCTGCTCAAAGGCGGCATTCACATGTATCCGGCAGATTCCAAGGACCCTCTGAAACCCCACGGCAAGCTCATGCTCATGTGTGAGGTCAATCCCTTGGCCTTTGTGGTGGAACAGGCAGGCGGTGCTGCAAGCACGGGGTATGAACGCGTGCTGGATGTCCAGCCCAGGCACCTTCACCAGAGGGTGCCTGTCTTTATCGGAAGCGCTTCGGACGTGCGGATGGCCGAGGAGCTTCTTCAGGGCAAACGATAAGAGTGTAGCATGGCCGAGGAGCGGTTGAAAAAGATCCTTTCGGTTTTCGAGGGAAAAAAGGGCGGATTAATCTCTATTCTCCAGAGGGTGCAAGAGGAGTTCGGCTATCTGCCCCAAGAGGCGTTGGCCGAAACCGCGGAATTTCTGCGGCTACCTCTAAGCCAGGTCTTCAGCGTCGCCACCTTCTACGCCCACTTCTATCTGACCCGGCAGGGAGATCATCTCGTGCGCGTCTGTCAAGGCACCGCCTGCCATGTGCGCGGCGCCCGTGATATTCTGGAAACGGTGGAACATCGCCTGGGAATCAGGACAGGGCAGACAACCGAGGATTACAAATACAGCCTTGAACGGGTTGCATGCGTGGGTTCATGTGCTCTGGCTCCGATCATGCTGGTCGATGACACGATTCACGTACAGGTCACTTCCAACAAGGTCCGACAGATTCTTGCCGACGACCAAGATGCACAAAAAGACAAGATATAGCGTCAGCCAGCAATTGAACAGCCATTTGAGCTTTGCGCCGCAGGAGCTCCTTGCAATATCTCCTAAGAGCAACTGCGAAACTTGACGTGCTGTTGCCCAAATTCCTTTTGACTGAGGCAGTAGCCCGTTGACTAAGAAATAATCCGAGGACGATCCGGGAGAAACAACGGCCATGCCGTCACGTTACAAGACCAAAATAGAAACCCCTGAAGATATTGGCCGTTTGAGGGACCTTTTCTGCTCTCAAGAGCCAATGTATAGCAATACCGTCGTGGTCTGTTGTGGTACGGCATGTCTGGCCTGCGGAAGCCGTGATGTGAAGGAAGCCTTTGAACACGAGATTAAGAAACAAGAGCTTGAGGAAGATATTATTGTCAAGAAGTCTGGCTGTCGCGGATTTTGCGAGCGCGGGCCTACTGTGGTTGTCGGCCTGGAAAATATATTTTACAATCGCGTAACCAAAGAAGACGTTCCGGAGATAGTCTCTGAAACTTTGCTCAAAGGAAAGAACGTTGAACGGCTTCTTTATGAAGATGCATCTACAGGCGAGAAGTGCCTTCATGAGACCGACATTCCCTTTTATAAGAGACAGGGAAGGCTTGTGCTCAGAAACTGCGGTCACATTGACCCCACCAACATCGAAGACTACATAAGATTCGATGGGTATCAGGCTCTGGCCAAGGCTGTCTCCAAGTTAAGCCCTGAGGAAGTTATTTCATGTATTAAATTGTCCGGCCTTCGTGGCCGGGGGGGTGCAGGTTTTCCCACGGGACGCAAGTGGGAGTCAACCCGAAATGCCCCTGGTGAGGAAAAGTACATCATTTGTAACGGCGACGAAGGTGATCCCGGGGCCTTCATGGACCGTAGCGTCATGGAAGGCGATCCTCACAGTGTGCTGGAGGGAATGATCATTGCGGGCTATGCCGTAGGGGCTCACAAGGGAATCATCTATGTGCGGGCAGAATATCCCTTGGCCATTCAGTGCCTGACGACAGCCATTGCACAGGCAACCGACTTGGGGCTCCTCGGTCAAAATATCATGGGCAGCGGCTTTGATTTTCAGGTTGAAATCGTGAAAGGTGCAGGGGCCTTTGTCTGCGGGGAATCAACAGCCCTGGTCATGTCGATTGAAGGAAAACGGGGCTTTCCCAAACCTTTGCCACGGCCCAACACCAGCGTCGTCGGGCTCTGGGGGATGCCCACCGTGTTAAACAACGTGGAGACTTTTGCCTGTGTGCCCATCATTATCCAAAAAGGTGCAAAGTGGTTCAACACATTAGGCACAGAAGGAAATCGAGGAACAAAAGTTTTTGCCTTGTCCGGCAATGTGAAGAACACCGGCCTTGTGGAAGTCCCCATGGGGACGACGATGAGGGAGATCATATTTGATATCGGTGGTGGAGTCAGGGGGGACAAGAAATTTAAGGCCGTGCAAACCGGCGGGCCGTCCGGCGGTTGTATTCCCGAGGATCTCCTGGACTTGCGTGTCGAGTATGAGTCCCTGGCCAAGGCTGGTTCCATCATGGGATCCGGAGGTATGCTCGTGATGGATGAGAACACCTGCATGGTGAATATGGCCCGCTATTTCCTTGATTTTGCCCAAAATGAGTCTTGTGGCCAGTGCACGTTGTGCAAATTGGGAACGAGGCAGATGTTTCACATACTCCGCGATATTACCAGGGGAGAAGGCAGGCCGGATGATATTGACGTCCTCTTGGAGCTAGCCGAAGCCGTGAAGGCGGGTTCTATATGCGGCCTGGGTCAAACGGTCGGTAATCCGGTTCTTTCTACCATCAGATATTTTCGACAGGAGTATGAAGAACATATCCACGAAAAGCGCTGTCGAGCAATGGTATGCAGGTCTCTCATCTCCTATCGAATAAAGGACTATCGGTGTAAGGCCTGCATGCTCTGTCTCAAGGCCTGTCCGGTGGATGCCATTGTGGGTGCCAAATGGCAGGTCCACGAGATTGATCAGACCAAATGCATCAAGTGTGGCACGTGCATGCAGGTGTGTCCTCCTCGGTTTAACGCAGTGGAATGCGTTTCCGGGCAGATCACTGACTAACCAACGGCGGGCAGGGGCCGCTCAGTGCAGCCGACTGACAATGAATCCATCAAATAACCAATGACTGACAAGACGATTTCTCTGACTATAAACGGCCTGGAAGTTCAGGCACCCCAAGGTGCTACCATCCTGGAAGCAGCCGGGCGCGCCCGCATTTACATTCCTACCTTGTGCCATTGCCCTGATGTCACATCTGCAGGGGTCTGCCGAATATGCCTGGTTAAGATTGCAACAAAGAAAAAGCTTCATCCGGCCTGCCGTACCCCAGTTGAGGAAGGCATGGTGGTGATCACGGATGACCGCGAGCTTGAGCAGCTTCGCCGCGTGACCCTTGAGCTTATATTGAGTGATCATGACTTCAACTGTCTTCTGTGTCCCAAGAGTGGGACATGCGGGCTGCAGGCACTGGTAAACCGCATTGGCTTTGACGAGCACAGACTGAATCGCTTGAATCGGGTGGCCAAAGACCTCCCCATGGATACAAGCAACCCCTTTTTTGATTTCAATCCTAACAAGTGTATCCAGTGCGGCATATGCGTTCGCACGTGCCGAGAGATTGTGGCCGTGGATGCCATTGCTATGGGATATCGGGGTTATGATCTGAAGGTCAGCACCTTTGGTGACCAGCCTTTCAAGGAATCCGTTTGCGTGTCTTGCGGAGAGTGCGTCGAGCGCTGTCCGGTAGGAGCCTTGATACCCAAAAAGATCGAATTTCCAACTCGAAGGGTCAAGACCACGTGCCCTTATTGCGGCGTGGGTTGCGGGCTCTATCTGGGCGTGCGCGGAGACACGGTCGTCAGGGCCCAAGGCGACCCGAGCTGCCCTGTAAACCGTGGAGAGCTGTGTGTCCGAGGCCGTTTTGGCTACAAGTTCGTTCATAGCCCTGACCGGCTCTCTTCCCCGCTCGTTCGGGCCTACGACCCCCTTGAGCAGACAGTGCGGGCTGACGATGACACGGGCCAGGGCGACCGGCCCGTGTCATTGCCTCTTGTAAAGCGCGCAGGAAACTTTGTGGAGGTCTCCTGGGACCAGGTGATCAAGTATGTAGCCAGCACCCTGATTCATTACAAGGGGGATCAATTTGCGGGCATCTCTTCGGCGAAATGCACCAATGAAGAGAACTATCTCTTTCAAAAGTTTGTCAGGGCGGTCATGGGAACAAATAATGTGGACCACTGCGCGCGGCTCTGACACTCGCCCACGGTAGCCGGTCTGGCTGCCAGCCTGGGCAGCGGCGCTATGACAAACACCATTGCCGAAATCCGGCAGGCCGCATGTATCTTTGTCATAGGCAGCAATACGACAGCCACCCATCCAATCATAGGAAGGCAGATTTCCAGGGCTGTCAGAACCGGGGCTAAGCTCATCGTGGCCGATCCGCGACAAACCATGCTTTGTCGAACCGCGGATGTCTGGCTCAGGCATCATCCTGGAACCGACGTGGCCCTGTTGAATGCCATGGCCCGGGTCATTATCAAGGAAAAGTTGTTGGATACCGCCTTCATTAAGGAACGATGCGACGGTTTTGAGGCCCTTGAGGCGGCGCTCATGGCGTTCAAGCCCTCGGTGGCGGAAGAAATCACCGGGGTGCGCGCCGTTGATATTGAAGAAGCCGCTCGAATCTATGCCTCCGTTTCTCCGGCGACCATCCTCTATGCCATGGGGATCACCCAGCACTCACACGGCACGGATAATGTCAAAGCCGTGGCCAACCTGGCTCTCCTTACGGGTCAAATCGGAAAGCCATCAACCGGTGTCAATCCCCTGAGGGGTCAGAACAATGTTCAGGGGGCCTGTGACATGGGAGCCTTGCCGGATGTGTTGCCCGGGTATCAAAAGGTTGACAATCAAGAGACGCGGAAAAAATTTGAGCAGGCGTGGGGCTCCAAGCTCAATGCGTCGCCCGGCCTGACCCTGACCGAGATCTTTGACGCCGCCCGTTCAGGCAAGGTGAAGGCCCTCTACCTCATGGGTGAAAATCCCGTGATCACGGAAGCGGACACGACTGTTACCGAAGAAGCGATGTCACACCTCGAACTGCTCATCGTGCAGGATATCTTCCTTACCGAGACGGCCAAGTTGGCCGATGTGGTCTTGCCGGCGGCTAGTTTTGCCGAAAAAGACGGAACCTTTACGAACACCGAGCGACGGGTACAGCGAGTTCGAAAGACCATAGAGCCGGTAGGCAATACCCGACCTGACTGGATGATCATCCGCGACATCGCCCAAGAGATGGGAGCCACAGGGTTTGATTTCAAGAGCCCTGAAGAAATCATGGAGGAAATACGGGCCGTAACGCCTATCTATGGTGGTATTACCTATCAGCGCATAGACGGGGTCGGATTTCAGTGGCCCTGTCCGGATGTGGAGCACCCCGGGACACCCTATCTTTACGCTGAAAAATTCACCACGCCCACCGGCCATGGACAGCTGACGCCTGTCCCTTACACCCCTTCCGCAGAAACGACGAGTCATGAGTATCCGTTGATCTTGACCACCAGGCGGAGTATGATTCATTATCATAGCACCTTGACTCGCAAGGTGGCTGGACTCAATGTCCTGCGCGGCGAAGAATGTGTCGAGATCAATCCGGTTGACGCCGCAGCCCTGGAAATCGACAACGGTGAAATGGTCAAAGTGATCTCCCGGCGCGGGACTGTCTGGGCTAAGACCAGGATCTCCAAAATCACGCCTCCGGGCGTGGTGTCCATGACCTTCCACTATGGTGAAACCGCGACCAACGTCCTGACCAATGCAGCCCTGGACCCCACGGCAAAAATCCCTGAGCTGAAGGTTTGTGCGGTCAAAATCGAGCGAGAGATCGACTATAAGAAGGATTATGCTGGCTGGGGGGTTGGCCAAAAAGGGTAAGCGCTGAAGATATGGACCTAAGCGCGGCAGCTTACAGCTAGAGACCTTTGCAGAACCTCGAAAAGCGACAATTATGAGGTTTTTGGGGACCCCCCGGGTGAAGCGAATGGCCCGTCCTAGCGGGCAAATCGCAAGCTGTTTGAGGCTGTTACGCCGAGTTCTTGCGATTTAGTGAGCGAGCCCTCAGGTGGGTCAAAAACCTCATATCAAAGAGCGAGGCGAGGTTATTCAAAGGTCTCGCTAAGCCACGCTGCGCTCTTCTGTGATCATTGTTCTGAAAACACATATTGATGGTTTCGTAAAAAGTCGCTTTTGCTCGCTCCGTGAACATTTTGGGCGTCCTTGAGGTGCTTAGCTAACACTCGGGCTAACACCCTCAAACAGTTGGTATTTCTTGTTGTTTAGCCCTCTTTAGCAAGCCCCATCTGTTCAGCCTATACACAAAGCACTGATAACCAAGCACACAGCCGATCCGATTCCAAAACGAAGCACGGTTTGACCGGGTTGGTGAGCGTTAAGCAAAAGCAGCAAGGTGCCAAGGCTTGCTGCGGGTTGAACCGCAAAAGCGAGCGCTAACCCCGGAGCTTGCTGCGGGGTTAGCGAGCGTATCTAAAAAAGTCAGCGTTCCTTACGGTCGAAGATTCCCTGTAGCTTGCTACAGGGACCTTCAATAGTGCATCGATTCTATTTGCGAGCCTCCCTCCCTGTTCTGTCTTTAGCGTCACTGATGTACGAGTTTGATGGAGGCCTGACCCCGATTTCGCCGTCGGATGAAGCAAAAAATTGCGCTACGCAGGCATCGACCATTCGGTCATCTTGCAGGGCCAAATCCAGCAGTCGAGTGATGCCCAGCATGCGACCGATGGCGTTGAGTTTTTCAGCCATTTCCTGGGCGGTTTGGGCTTTAAGGCGGGCTTTCAGAAAATCGTTCGTAGTGGTAACATTAAATTCAAGTCGCTTTAAAATCTTTGCGACAAAGGCGATCCTGAGATTCCTTTTCCTTGCTTCGGCAGCCCCCCCTTTGAAAGACAGCGATATGTGGTTGTTATATGCGGCGCTGGACAGATAACAGTCTAAAATGACGTAGTGATATCCCATGTTCAGGCTCAGGTTGAGGTATTCCCGGGTGACAACGGCGTAGCTATTTGTGTCCACCAACGGAGTTGCAAAGGAGGGCGTTCGGAACATGGCGGAAAAAAGATCCTGAACCCCCAGCTGCTGATCCGGACCGGTCCAACGGACATCCGAAGCGGTCATCCCCTTCCAGAGGGCCTGGAACGGCAACGAAGCGACATGTTCAGGAAGAATGTCTCTTTTTGCGGGTCTTGAAATTGTATCGCCTAAAATGTCCAGCACATAAAGCTTGAAGGGCAGAGTTGTGTCAACGGCAAAGACGTTTTTTAGAGCGCCTAAGTGATTTTTTTCTTTCAATAAGAACATTTCATTGAGCGCTGTTTCATGGCAAAAACGCACGATATCATGCCATGTTTGGCAGGCTTCGGGCCTGAAATCGGGGTCGCGGGGATCAGTTAAGTTCAGGGGAAAAACAAAGTCGGCCACCCGATTCAAAAGGCGGTGGGACTCTGTCATTTTTATATCCACGACGCTTTTCTTGAGCGTAGTCGCTTCTGACGGCAAACCCGGGACGCTTCCTTTATAGATAATCCCTCTTGAAGCATCCACCGTTATGCGCTGTCCATCGGACAGCATGGAAAAAATGGAGGCAACCCGCACAATGCAAGGCACCTTAAACTCTCTGATGACAGAGGCCATATGATCCGTACAATTGCCTTTTTCAACCACCACGGCACAAGCTTTCGCCAGGCCCCCGATGAAGCGCGGCGATGAATTTTTGATCACCAACACGGCCCCTTTGGGCATGTTCACCAGAGCGTGCATATCGGTCGCTTTGAACACCTTCCCACAACCCGCCCCGGGGCTGACAGGCTGGCCGGCCCTGGCAATCACCGGCGCGTTGATGGATGCGGCCGTGCCACGGTTTTCCACTTTTTCGAACACGTTGAGGGGACGCGACTGCAGTACATACAGGCGGTTGTGGCGGTCAAAACACCATTCAATGTCCTGCGGCGATTTGAAATGGGCCTCCACCTGAAGCGCCATTTGGGCAAGCTGGGTCAATTGCCCATCGTTGAGGCAAGGCTGCTGAGATTGGCGCTCAGGCAAAGGCTTTTGCAGCAACCCGCCGTCTTTACCGTGCGTCAAAAACACCTTTTGTTCAGCAAGTTTCCGTTTTTTCAACGCAAAACCAGGCTTCCGATCAACAATATATATACCCGCTGACACGGCGCCATCCACCAGTAATTCGCCCAATCCCCACACTGCGTTGATCACGATTTGTCCGTCTGCAGGCCTGACCGGATCAATCGTATACAGGACCCCGGAGCATATGGGATCGATCATTACCATAAACCCCACGCTCATATCGACATCGTCATCCCGGATGTTTTTCATTCGTTGATACTCAATGGCACGGGCATTATACTTACTGGCCAAAACCTCTTTATAAGTGTCTAGCAACTGGTCCGAGCGGACATTCAATATCGTGGAAAACTGACCGGCAAAGGAATTTTGCATGTCCTCTCCGATGGCGCTGCTGCGCACCGCCCAATAGAGGGGCTCCTTATGGCCTTGGGTAACTTTCTCCGTTTCTTTGCGGATGGCATCTGCGATTTCCGGCGGTACCCGGGACTCCAGAAAAAGCCGTTTCAAAGCGTCCTCGGCAGCGACAAGTTGCCGGCTGTCGGTCGCGTCAAAATGCCATAAAACAGATTCTATCTTTTCCGGCAGGCTGTTAAATTCTGAAAAATGTGTGAAAGCACAAGCCGTGGCGGCAAACCCGTCGGGTGTCAACAGATCGCAGCAATTTCTCAATTCACCCAAGTTGGCGACTTTGCCGCCGACCTTATCAATATAGGCTTGTTTGATATGATCCATGGGAATAATGTTGGGGGTATAAACGAGTTCCTTTCGCCCGGTGACAATTTCGCGGATTTTGCCACTGATCTCGCCATAGCGCGTTCGCAAGTCAGTGTATTGTCCGCCTGACAGGTCGATGAGACTTTCCACGACATTGGAGACGCTGTGCGATAGGCTGCGGATCTTGCTGGTCAGATAGGGAAAACTGATCAGTTGCTGGTTAAAGAGCTTGTCTTCAAGGGTGGTCATCAAATCCAGCGCGTGTTCATTTTCAGACAAGACCTTAACAAACTCGTTGTATTTTCCCCGAAGGCGTTTTTCGGTGTTCGTTTCCTTCGGCCCTTTTTCGTGGAAGTTCTTCCATAAACGAATCATATGATCCCCCTGACCAAGAATCGTTCCGCTCATCAGGCCATGCGTTACAGCTCAATTGTATAACGTGGTGTGAAACGGCGTAAGACGCTTGAGAAAAACAAGCTGTTCGGGTGTGCTATGTTCAGGTGGACAGGTTTCCACCAAAAAAGGCTAACTGTCTGTCGTGCTTGGTGGAGCTGAGGGGGATCGAACCCCTGACCTCATGACTGCCAGTCATGCGCT